>JBBPZY010000150.1:0-5736 GCA_038276315.1 Mycobacteriales bacterium | reverse complement strand
CCAGCGGTGACAAAGCTGGCCAGCTCGCTGGCCCAGCTCGACGAGCTACCACGAGGCGTGGTCATCACTTCCAGCCCGGCGCTAAACATTGGATAGCTGAAGTCGAGCACCTGCTCGCGGTCCTTGGTGATCGTGATCCCGGCGATGCCAACGTCCACGGTCGAGGTCTGCACATCTCTCAGCAGCGAAGGGAGGGTGTCGTGCCAGACGTAGCTTGTCTGCCAAGAATTGCGCCGCGCAATCTCGTTCCACAAGTCGATGCTGAAGCCGTGATACTGATCGCCGTTTTTGGTCACGAACGGGTCGAGCGGCTTGATCCCCACCCTCATGGCGCTGCCTGGTGCGCCGTCGGCGTCCCGCCTCGTCGTATCCGCGGCCGCCGCTGACGCGCCGGCCACGATCAGAATCAGCCCTACCCCAACAACGGCCGCCCACCTGCGTGTTCGGATCATCACGAAGTGACAATATGTTCCCGGAGAACGGTTACGCAGCTTGACGAGCGCATGTCCGGTCCACGATCGGAACAGCGAGCAGTACCAGGATGGCGACCTCGGTCAGCACCCTGAGCAGGGCTCGGGGCGCAAGCTGGAAGCCACGCTCGATGTCATCGTCTCGTCGCGGCACGACATCAGGTTGAGACCCCGCCAGGGCTCAGCACGGCAGACCACGACCGCTGGCCCACGCAGGCGTCACCGCCAGAGCATCAAGGCCTACCTGGACACCGGCGCCTAGGGCGTCCAGGGCGCCTCGGTATCTTCTGGCGCCTTGGACTCCTTAGGTGCCGATGGAGGAAGCCAGCGTATGACGGGACGCCACGCGGTCGATGCTCGTGACGAGCAGGCGGGACGGCGGATGAGGACGATCGCCGTAGCGAATAACAAGGGTGGGACTGGGAAGACCACGACGTCGGTCAACGTCGCTGCGATCGCGGCGTCGATGGGCTACCGGACGGTCCTGGTCGACCTCGACGATCAGGGGTCGGCGACCAAGTGGCTCGGGCACTCACCTGCCAACACGGATCTGGTCGAGGTGTTTCGCGACGACCGTCCGCTCGATGACGTGATCAGGTCCACTGCTGTAGACCGTCTGGAGTTGGTCCGGGCGTCCGCGGAGCTAGCTGACGCCGACCGTCAATTCGGCGGAGAAGCGGGTGTGCAGCATGCCCTTCTGGATGCGCTGGAGAGGTCCACGCAACGGGACTTCGTCGTCATCGACTGCCCCGGTGACTTAGGCCTGCTGACCATCATGGGCCTCGCGGCCGCGGATGACGTCCTCATTCCCCTGGCGGCAGGAGCGATGGAGCTAGACGAGTTGCCAAAACTAACCCGGCTGATCGACAAGGTCCGCCGTCGCCTGAATGCCGATCTCCGCATCTGCGGCGTGCTCCCGTGTCGGGTCTCGATGTACGGCAAGCACACTTCGAAGGTCGTCGCTGATGTGCTCGACACGCTGCGAGAGCACTTCCCGAACGAGCTGCTGAGCACCGTCATCCACGAGAGCACCCGCCACGGTGAGGCGTTCTCCGCGCAGCAACCGATCAATTGGTACGACCCGGGCGGAACAGGTGACCGCGAATACCGCGCCGCAGTCGCTGAACTGCTCGTGCCGCGAGCGGTGGAGGTAGCGGCCCATGCCTGAGCGACGCCGTGGTGGACTAGCCCGGCTCCCTGAATTCGGCACAACCGCGGAAGACCGCCTGGTCGGGAACCCCGTTGCCCCCGCCCTTGCGACGAACCCGTCACGCGCCAGAGGATCCGCGGGAGCCCGAGACGCCTCAGGCGCCCAAGACGCCCCAGCGGCGGAGCGGCAGCCAGCTCGACGACGACCACTGAAGGTGGATGAATCGCTCGCCGACCAGCTCCACGACGCGGTGTTGTTCATGCGAGGGCGCGGCCGGCCGGAGCTGACCCAAAACGAACTCCTGGACGAGCTGCTCGCCAAGGGTCTGCAGTGGCTTCGAGACGAGGCGAACGAAGGAGAGCAGTTTCCCTCCACCGAACGTCGCCGCACACGGACCCGCGTCGAACCACCGATCACCGGAATGCGTGACGGCCAGGTCGGGCCACATCGATCAGCAGCGGACTGAACCGCCGCACCCACCGGAACAGTCACGGGTGCGGGGTCGGCGGTGCCACCGGTGCGGTCGGGATCACTGGTGCCGGCACCAGGGCGGGAGCTGGTCATGGGTCGCGACGAGCCAGTCAAGCCCGAACTCGCACCAGCTACTACCGCAGACGACGTCACAATCTGTCGTTGCAGGTAGTAGGGCCTGTCCTGCCTGTTCACGGTGAGTATAGGCTGAGATTCAGCAATTGTTGATCATGGCGCCGGCAAGGGGACTGCGTTGCAGCCATCAGGCTCACCATGACCGCGTAAGGCAGGATCGCGACACGCAAAGGGAGCTGGAAATGATCATCGAGGTGATGTGTCGTATCGCTGATGGGCCGCTCAGGCCAGCGGAGCTGGAGATCATTCAAACAGCCGGCCCCCTGCTGAAGTGGACCGTTAGCACTCGCGATGGATCGGAGGCGTGGGACCCGCAAGGCCAAGACCTGGCCGTCGAGCTTCGCTTCCCCGACGACACCGTATGGACGGGCGAGGCATACCCCGTGGAAGGCATCGAGTCCGATCGCCAAGTTCCTGAGCAACCGCTCGAACAGGAGCTTCCATTGAAGGTGCAACTACGCGGTAGCGGCGCACTCAGCGAGGATTCGTTTCCGGTGCACGCTGATGTGGTGGTCAAGAAGATTGACGCGATGTTGGCCAACCGTCAGCGCTGAAGCTGATGATCGGGTAGCTGCTAAGCGCACACCACGGACCGGCACCCCACATTTCGATCGGCTTTCAGCCGGATACCTGCGGCTGTCCGGTGCCGTTGACAGCCGTCACACTGGGGCCCTATGGCAGGTCACAGCATGCGCCTGGCCCGCTCGATACGACGGTCCTCCTCTAGAGCAGCCTGGTACTGCTGAAGCGCGTAGGCGATGCTGGGGTGGCTCCGTTCGCTGCCGGCGATGCGGCCGATCGCGTCGCGGATGTCGAGATCTGAGTAGGTGTCGGGATTGTCGGCCATATGGATCAACCGTGCGAGTACGACTGTCAGCCGGCCGACACGCTCCCGGTCGTCATCGTGGCCGTCGAGTGGTTGGTCAGGCTGGTCAGTCATGCGATCTAGCCTTCCGGCGCTCCGGCGCGGTCGAGCTCGTCACCGTTGTCCTCCTGGGAATCGCCAGACAGCTTGGCAGTCGTGCCGGGCTCGACCGCCGGTGGGCTAGCGCTGGCCCGTCGCATCAGCGACCGCCCGCCCGACGGCGCGCTCGTGGACCGGAAATTCGCCCATGCATGACCGCGATCACCGTGGGCCACCGCAGAGATGACAAGGTATCCGCAGGTTCTGTACGAGAGCTGCCACCGTCGGGTCAGCGCCGTATAACGCCGTATAAAACTACGTGTACCGCTGGTGGAGATGTGGGAAACGGGCGTCGACGAACGCCGCACCCGAGGAGGAGCCGGTGGCGACCCTGGACTATGCACTGCTCGCCGAGTACGCGCGCATCGATCCAGCCGGCCTGGTGACGATCGTGGGAGGCAGTTTCGATCGTGTCCAGGCGATGAGCACGAGCGGGGCACATCCGACGTACCTAGTAATGCGCGTCCTTCTAGACGAGTCGGAGGAGGCAGCGTCGTTCGAGGTCTCCGTCGAGCCTCCGAACAAGGTTTACGCCCTACAGCTCACCGGCACGGCAGCGCGCCACCCCGCAGCAGTACCTGTCGACGGTCGGGTCGGCGTGACTCTCACGATCGGCCTGATGGTCCCGATCGTTGCGGCAGGACTGTACGTAGCGAGGGTGAGTCAGTCCAGGCCCTGCCGTTCGTGTCGACATAGCCGGACACAACGGTTCGTGACCGTTCATGCACATTACTTACGCACAGCACGCGAGAGACAGGATGAGAGAGCGTGCGATCAAGGAGCAACACGTGCGACAGTGTCTGGTGGAACCAAACGTCCGCTACCAGGGCGGGAAGGGCAGCAACATCTACCGGGCTCGCATTGACGGCAGGATGCTCAAAGTCATGGTCGCCCGTGATCGGGACACGGGCCAGGCAAAGCACGTCGTGACGGCAGCGTGGGAGGACGACGATGGCAACTAACGCCGTAGTGTCGGTGAAGCTCGACCGTGACGCTGGAGCCGCGTACTTGCGCCTGAGCACGAACAGCGTTGCCCGCACCGTCGAGTTCAACGAAGACATCTACGTCGACCTTGATGCGATGGGCGTTGTGGTCGGGGTCGAGTTACTTGATCTCATGACCGCGATCCCGATGGACGCCCTGGCCTCGAAGCACCGCATCCACATCGACTCCATCCGCCTCCTCACAGCTGCCATCGGGGGACAGGCGCCTGCAGGAACGGCGTCCTCGGAGGGTAACCGGCCTCTTCACGCGCCCTTCAGGACCGTCACCCGTCGAAAGTTGGCCTCAGCAAGCTGAACAGGCCCGTACCCTGAGCTTGAGACGGCTTACTGCCCACGTAATAGGTGTGGGTGCCACGGTCTTCGATGATGAGGTCGGGCACCACCGACAGGTGTGTCCCGGCAGCCCCTAGGACGAAGGCGGCAAGGCCCCCGCCTGTCCGGCCCGCCGCCTGCGCCAGCCGCCGATGCGGTCCGCCGACGAATGTCATCGCCTGGCGGCGCCGCTCCGCGCGTAGCCTGGTCGCCCCCTACGAACGAGGAGTGCCGATGGCGACGACGAAGGCAGACGTGCAGTACGTGCAGATCGAGCGTGTGCAGTTTTGGGCCGACAAGGACATTGGCGATATCCACATCACGACGGACGACCCGGACGCCAAGGAGGTCTTCAAGTACACGACGATCTCCAACAAGGAGACATCTAAGCGCTTCCACCCAACCTTTTACAGGCAGCTCGCGCTGCTCCTGATGCGGTACGGGAAGACGGTGCCCGGTTGGGCGGAGGAGTAGCCGTCAGAACTGTCCAGGCTGCAAGCACGGCGATTACCCTAACTCCAAGCCCGGGCTGTCCACAGTGAACCGTTTGCCGGTCACGATAACTGCAAATCTCCGCCGTGGCTGTGCGCGCGGAGGCACTTTCGGGTGGTCGCCCACCGTTCGCTTTCGAGTTCTGCACGCGCCCGTCCACACACGTCCCAGAATGCGCTGAGGTGCGGGTTGGCGCGCGCGTGAACGCCGACGACTACGCCCACCGGATGGGTGTCAGCCACATCCCGGTGCGCGAGGCGCTGCGCGCACTGCAGGCCGACGGCTGGATCGTGCTCCGCCACCACCAGGGCGCCTTCGTACGCGACCGCGACCCCGCCGACCTGGCAGACCTGTTCGAGACGCGGATACATCTCGAGGATGAGGTGGCTGTGCTGGCCGCGCAGCGCCGGACGGCCGCACAGCTCGCCGAGCTCGAGGAAATCTTGGGCCGGCAGGTCGGCACCCACGATTCGGGCGAGATCGCCCGGATCAACGCCGAGTTCCACACATTTCTGGCCGCCTGCCCACAGAACTCGGTACTCACCGAATACGTGCGTAACCTCAGCAAACGGGTGCGGTTCTGCTTCCTGCCGGCATCGACCTAGATCATTCACGCTGATCTACAAGTCCATGATCGTCTGGATTCTGGGGCGTGATCGGCACGGATAGCGATCTTGGGTATGGCGATGGTCCCGATGGTGCTCGGGTGGGCGCCGGGTTCCACGGTGTCGGCCGGGT
>JBBPZY010000149.1:0-10373 GCA_038276315.1 Mycobacteriales bacterium | reverse complement strand
CCTCCTGCTCCCCGGGGTGGTGGGGTGGTGTGTGGGGGAGGGGCCACCCATGGCAACTGGGGGCAGAAGTTGCCTGGGGTGGCACATCCCCAGGCCGCATTGGTCCTTCCCCGGATCTCACAGCCAGTGACATCGGGTCTGTGGGGTTTGGAGTGATCGGATGGTCGTGGCGCAGGGTGTGGCTCGCGGGCGTGCTGCCCAGCCCGCGCTAGCGTCTGTGCTGTGCTGCGCTCGCCGATGTTGGCTGTTTTCGGCAATCCTGCCGTCCGCAGGCTTGTCGCCAGCGCACCGGTCAGCCGTTACGTGGTCCGCCGCTTCGTGGCCGGGGTGAACACCGAGCAGGCGGTGGCCGCCACTGCCGTCCTGGTGTCCGACGGCTTGGCGGTGACCCTGGACCACCTCGGGGAGAGCGTCGCCGATGCGGCTGGTGCGCAGTCCACGGTGCAGTCCTATCTCGAACTGCTGGCGACCTTGACAGCCGAGGGCCTGACCAACCAGGCAGAGCTCAGCGTGAAGTTGTCCGCTGTGGGTCAGCGCCTGGACGAGGGGCTGGCGCTGCGCAACGCCGCTCGGATCTGCGCCGCCGCCGAGCAGGCCGGGACCACCGTCTGCCTAGACGCTGAGGACCACACCGTCACCGACTCCACCCTGCGGGTGCACACCGAACTGCGCCGGAGCTGGCCCACGACCGGGGCAGTACTGCAGGCTTGCCTGCGTCGGACCTTGGATGACTGCCGGGCATTGGCGGTCCAAGGCGCCCGGGTGCGGTTGTGCAAGGGCGCGTACGCCGAACCGCCTGAGCTGGCATTCCGGACCTCGGCGGAGGTCTCGCGTAGCTTTGTGCGCTGCGCCAATGTGCTGCTGGCCGGACCGGGCTACCCGATGCTCGCCACCCACGATCCGCGGCTGATCGACATCGTGGGCGAACGGGTCCGCTGGTACGGGCGCTCACCGAGCAGCTTCGAGTACCAGATGCTTTACGGGGTGCGTCCGGCCGAGCAGCGACGGTTGGCCGCCGCCGGCAACATCGTGCGGGTGTACCTGCCCTACGGCTCGGATTGGTACTCCTACCTCACCCGACGGCTTGCCGAGCGACCTGGCAATGTCGCCTTCTTCCTTCGCGCCGCGGTGTCCGGCGACTGAGTGCGTGCCGCTGTGGCACCGTGGCGCCATGACCACGATCGCTGTCCTGGGCACCGGTAAGATCGGTGAGGCACTGCTTTCCGGCCTGCTCGATGCCGGGCGCAGTCCGGATGACCTGATGTTCACGGAGCGCTATCTCGACCGGGCCGCCGAACTCGAGCAGACCTACCGGGTACGCGCGGTCGATACCGTCACCGCGGCAGGTAAGGCCGACGTCCTGATCGTCGCGGTGAAGCCGCAGGACATCGACCCGCTATTGGCCGAGCTTGCCGGACTGATCCGCCCGAACACTCTGGTTGTGAGCTTGTGCGCCGGGCTGCCTACGGGACTCTACGAGCGCCGGCTTCCCGACGGGGTTCCAGTCGTGCGCGTGATGCCCAACACTCCGATGCTGGTCGGTGAGGCGATGAGCGCAATATCCGCTGGCCGTTTCGCCGCCGACTCGCACTTACAGCTGACCGAGGAGTTACTGGGCAGTGTGGGCAAGGTAGTCCGGGTACCGGAAAGCCAGCAGGACGCCGTCACCGCGCTGTCCGGATCCGGCCCGGCCTACTTCTTCTACCTGGTTGAGGCGATGATCGACGCGGGGATCATGCTCGGATTACCCCGGCCGATGGTCACCGAGTTGATCACCCAGTCCGCGGTGGGGGCAGCCCGGATGTTGCGCGAAACCGGTGAACATCCGGTGCTGCTGCGAGAGGCCGTGACCTCTCCGGGCGGCACGACGATCATGGCGATTCGGGAGTTGGAGCGCCACGGCGTGCGGGCGGCGATATTGGCGGCCATCGAGGCGGCTCGGGATCGTTCGGTCGAACTTGGAGCTGCCCATCGGAACTGATGCTCACGACAGCCGGTGCTCACTACAACCAGTGCTCACTACAACCGGTGCGAAGTACAACTGATCGGAGTCGCACGGCCACCACCAGTCCCGCTACTCTCATCAGAACAGGTGCGTCACGGACCGCGGGAGGGGAAGCCCGGCGGCGCGTGACGTAGTGAGGACGCGATAACCATGCTGATGAACGAACAGGCCGGGGCGGCCAAGGTACAATTCCTCACGGTCGCCGAGGTGGCCGCGATGATGCGGGTATCCAAGATGACGGTCTACCGGCTGGTACATGCGGGCGAGCTGCCCGCGGTACGCGTCGGGCGTTCCTTCCGCGTTCCGGAGGCGGCCGTGCATGGTTACCTGGAGAACGCTTATTTCGATGCGGGATGAGATCAGGGTCGGGCGCCGGCTGCGGATCCGATGAGGGGTAACCTGGGCGGCCGTTCGCGCCCGTTGTGGGCGCTTAGCAGCCCATCGACGACCAGCACCTGCCTGACCAACACAGCAACGACCAGCGAGGAGGCCGAGTATGGGCTCGGTGATCAAGAAACGCCGTAAGCGCATGTCCAAGAAGAAGCACCGCAAGCTGCTGCGTAAGACGCGGGTGCAGCGCCGCAAGCTGAAGAAGTAATTTCTGCGCGGGCGCAGGGTGCAGCATGTCGCCTTCCACGGTTCTTGTCACCGGAGTCAGCCGCTTCGTCGGCGGACAGCTGGCTGCTCGACTCGCGGCCGATCCCGAGATCGGCCGCGTCCTCGCTGTGGACACGGTGCCGCCGGGCCCAGAGTCGTTGCGGCGGATGGGGCGCGCCGAGTTTGTGCGCGCCGACTTGCGTAACCCACTGATCGCCAAGGTGATCTCTGCGGCCAAGGTCGACACCGTGGTGCACGCCTCGACCAGCGCCAACCCGGGTGAGTCTGGCGGGTACCGGAGCGGTCGAAGCACGAGTAAAGAGACGAATGTCATCGGCACCATGCAGCTTCTCGCGGCCTGCCAGAAGTCGGCGACGGTGGCCCGGCTGATCGTGAAGTCCACCAGCGCTGTGTATGGGACGGGCCCGCTGGATCAGGCGGTGTTTACCGAAGACGACGAGCCTCATGCGATACCGGCCTCTGGGTACGCGAAGGATGCGGTCGAGATCGAGGGCTACATCCGCGGTTTCGCGCGGCGGCGCGATGATGTGGACGTCACGGTGCTGCGCTTCGCGAACATCATCGGGCCACGCGTCAATACGGTGCTCAGCCGATACTTCTCGCTTCCCGTGGTGCCCACTGTGTGGGGCTATGACGGTCGGTTGCAGTTGTTGCATGAGCAGGACGCACTGGCAGTGCTCGAGCGAGCCACCCGAGCGGGGCTACCGGGGGTTTTCAACGTCGGTGGCGACGGGATACTGCTGATGTCACAGGCCATCCGCCGGCTGGGCCGTATTCCGGTCCCCATACCGCGGCCGGCCGTAGACGCCGTCGGTCGGTTGTTGCACAGTGTGGCACTCGTTGATTACGCACCAGAGCAAACTCGATTCTTCAACTTCGGCCGGGTGCTCGACACCACCCGGTTGCGCACCGAATTCGGCTTTTTGCCGCGGTGGACGACTGCGCAGGCGTTCGACGATTTTGTCCGTGGCGCAGCGTTGCGGCCTACGGTCGACCCCAGATGGATTGCCACCGCGGAGCAAGGCGTGCTGCGCCTCGCGGGCCGGTTCCGGTAGTCGGTAGTAGCGAGGATGCCGCAAGCGCGAGTGATTCCATTGCACCGCCCGGGCGATGCAGCGACGCCTAGCGAGGATTGCAATCAGATCGAGCCGCAGTGGTACCGCGAGCTGGCTGGCCTGCTGGGGTTTGCGCGCAGACGGTGTTGCGGCGACTACGGCGTCGACGAGTTCGGCTTCGACGCGGATCTGACCGACCATGTGCTGCTCCCGCTGCTGCGACCGTTGTACCGCACGTGGTTTCGGGTTGAAACGGTCGGCATCGGCCACGTGCCCGCGGAGGGCAGCGCTTTGGTGGTCGCGAACCACTCCGGGACGCTGCCGCTGGATGCGGTGATGACCGCGATCGCGGTTCGCGACGAGCATCCGGCCGGGCGGCACCTGCGGATGCTCGGCGCGGACCTGGTCTTTCGCACTCCGCTGCTCGGCTCGTTGGCGCGCAAGTCGGGCCAGACGCTGGCCTGCGTCCCCGACGCCGAGCGGTTGTTGGCCGCTGGGGAACTGGTGGGAGTGTGGCCGGAGGGTTTCAAAGGCCTCGGCAAGCGTTACCGCGACCGGTACAAGCTGCAGCGTTTCGGGCGCGGAGGATTCGTCGCGGCAGCGTTGCGTACGCAGACGACCATCATCCCGTGCTCCATCGTGGGCGCCGAGGAGATCTACCCGATGATCGGCGACATCACGCCGCTGGCTCGACTGCTGCGCACTCCGTACTTCCCGGTGACGCCGTTGTTTCCGCTACTGGGACCGCTGGGGATGGTCCCGTTACCGTCGAAGTGGTACATCGAGTTCGGCGAGCCGGTCCGGACCGACGGCTACGAGCCGGATTCGGCTGACGATCCTATGTTGGTGTTCGACCTCACCGACCAGATACGCGAGACCATCCAGCAGACCCTGCACCGGTTACTCAACCAGCGCCGTAACCCGTTCCTCGGCTGAGCGCCGGTCAGGGGCGAGCGCGACGTTGGTAGGCCAGGCGGGCGGCGACCGCGCCCACCGCCATGCCGATGCCCACCGCGGAGGTTCTGGCGGCTTTGCGACCGGTCCGAAAGTCGCGGATCTCCCAGCCCCGTGTCCGGGCGGTCCCTCGAAGGTCGGGATCCGGATTCACCGCAACCGCGGTGCCCACCAACGAGAGCATCGGGATGTCGTTGGCGGAGTCGGAGTAGGCGGTGCAGCGCTGCAGGTCGAGCCCTTCTTTGATGGCCAACGTTCGCACCGCCTGGGCCTTCGCCGCACCGTGGAGGATGTCGCCGACCAGCCGGCCGGTGTATACGCCGTCGACAGTTTCCGCGACGGTGCCCAGCGCACCGGTCAAGCCGAGGCGACGAGCGATGATCGTGGCCAGCTCTACTGGAGTGGCGGTGACCAGCCACACTCGCTGGCCGGCGGCGAGGTGCATCTGTGCCAGCGCCAGCGTGCCGGACCAAATCCGGTGGGCCATCAGCTCGTCGTAGATGTCCTCGCTGAGCCCGACGAACTGCTGGGTAGATCTTCCGGCTACGAATGCCAGCGCCTGCTCGCGACTGGTACGGATCTCCGCGAGGCTGAGCTCCTTGCCGACCACCCTGAACCTCAGTTGCTGCCACGCGAACGACGCGAGCGCACCGGCGGGGAAGAAATTCCTGGCGGCCAGGCCCTGTGCGAAGTAGAAGGCCGACGCACCCCGCATCATGGTGTTATCAACGTCGAAGAAGGCGGCCGCCAGGGGATCGGTGGGAACCGCCAGCGCCGTCCCCACCTCCGCGACGGCCAAGCCCACAAGGGTCAACCCGGCGGCGCCTTGCCCGGTAAGGGCGGTCAGGACGGCGTTGTCGTTTCGGATGTCCTGATGACCATCTCGATGGCCGTCCTGTTCACACCGTCGTGGCACTGGGTCCTGCCTGAGTATCGCCATACGGTGGGTGGAGCTGAGGTTGCACCTATCCAGGTGGCAGCAACCGAGGCTGCAGAATCCACGGTGGCAGCGGCGCAGCGGGCTTTGGCGAGTCGTTCGCGGGGAAGGGCCGCCACGGCTCCGGTCGCAACCGCTCGGATCCGGGTCGAGCTGGGTTCGGCAGAACATCACCGGTGTTTCGGGTTGTGGGAAGCCCGGACCGGCTGCTCGGACCGTTCTGACCGGGAATGGGAACCGGATTCACCGAAGGCGGACGAAGCAGCAGGTTCGGCGGCACGATTGCGCCGGGCGGGGTTACCGCTGGCAGAGCTGGCATGCCCGGCAGTGGTACTGCCGCAGAGGTGCCGTCTACCGGAACCGGCTTGCAGGCTTCCTTCGCCGGCAACAAACCGAGCTCATCACGGACGCCAGAAGTGATCGTGACGCAGCTGGACCGGCTGCTCAGCGCGGAAGCTCTCACGACTACCCGATCGAGCAGTGCAAGTGTGCTGTCCAGTCGGGCGCCGATGGGCATTGGCAACGTGGCCCGCACCACTGCCAATCGGGCCTTCTGCTGCTCGGCCCACGTGTGCAACGCCAGCAGGCTGCTCGGTTGACCATGCAGTGCGAGACCAGTGAGTAGCCTGGCACCCGCAGTGGTGTCTGAATCGAAGTCGTCGAGGGCTCGGACGAACTTGCCCTGTCCGGCGGACCACTTGCCGGCGCTGTCGGCTTGCTCAGCCATGATCTCGATCTCGTTCACCCGATCGCCGGCGAACTCCAGGTGTTTGAGCGCCTTAGGTTGGTCCCCGAAGGTCAATCCGAGTTCCGCGGACTCTGCGGTGCGCTTGAAGGTGTACAAGGCATCACCGGGCACGGCATCGCGGGACAACAGGACGCTCATCCCAGACAGCGACATCACCACGCACAGTGCCGCGGCCGCTGCTACCACTGCTCGTCCCCGGGTCTCCTCTGGAAGCCAGCGGCGATGCCGAGACGCCCGCAGCGGAAGGACGGGACTATTGCCTTCGTGAACCACCGAGGAGAACTCGGCCAAGACGCGCTGGCGCATCCGGTCACGTTCCGCCGGAGTCGGGCCTACTGTTGCGCCGGTCTGGCGCAACGCCGCGACCACAGTCAGGTCACGCTGCAAGGTTCGGTCGGAGACGTCGCGGATACCGCTATCCACTGCGCGGGCGAAGTTGTCCTGCTCTTGCCCGTCGCTGCTCCGACCCCCGGATGTACGCGTCGTCCTCACCACCTTCCGGCCCGTAGGCCGTGTCCCCTGGAGCAACGAGCGGTTATCCGGGTGGTTACGCCCAGGCTGTGAGTGTCGGCTGTGAATGTGATAGTCATCGCAGCCCGTCCGGCAACAACTGCGCCAGCCTGCGGACCGCGCGATGTTGCAGCGCCTTGACTGCGCCCTCGTTTCGGCCCATCACGGCCGCAGTCTCGGAGACCGACATGCCCTGCATGAACCGCAGCATGATGCACTCCTGCTGATCCCGGCCCAGTTGCGCGACGCAGCGCATGAGTTCGGCAGCGGTGGCCTCCTCGACCACCTCATGCTCAGGGCCGCGGTCATCCGCGCTGGAGTCGAGAATGTCGGCGGTAGTCATCTCCAGCCGGTACCGACTGGATTTGACGTGGTCGAGAACCAGGTTACGCGCGATGGTGACGAACCAGGCTCCGACGTCACGGCCTTGGTAGCTCACCGACGAGATTCGGCGCAGGGCTCGCAGGAAGGTCTCACTGGTGAGGTCTTCGGCCAGTGGACGGTCACTCACCCGGAACAAGATGAACCGGAAGACCACATCGACATACCGGTCGTAGAGCTGGCCGAAGGCGTTCTGGTCGCCCTGCTGCGCGGCCGCGACGAGGTCCCATGCGGCGGTATCGACCTCCGGCCCGGCGTGTTCGATACCGGCACCCTCGGCTGGTCGATCCGCAGCGCCCGAATCTGGTGGGCCCGAATCTGGTGGGCCCGAATCTGGTGGGCCCGAATCTGGTGGGCCCGAATCTGGTGGGCCCGAATCTGGTGCGCCCGAATCTGGTGCGCGCGGATCCGGGACCGGCTGGGTGCTGGAGCGGGCGAACTTCACGCGGTCAGGCGTCGGCGTAACCGGCGCAGCTGTGGTCGGGGATCCTCCGCACGCGCGGTTGCGGAGTGGTCCTGGGATTCCGAGGACCATCTCGGTTGCGGCATGAGCCACTCCTCAGTTCGCTCGTGCCGACCGTTCGCGTCAACGGTCGCCTAAACGGGGTCGCCTCCAAGGCGTGCGGAAGCATACGACGGCGACACGCTACGCGCTGCACCTCCTAGGCTTCGGGCAGTAGGTCTGCTAGCAGCCAGGCCTGGTTTGGTGCCTGCTGTAACGGCGGTGGGAGGCTGACCCGATGAAGCACGAGGTGACGTTGCTGGTCCGCGCGCAATGCCAGGCGTGCGCGGCGGCCCGAGCGGACATCGCCCGGATCTGCGCCGAACTGGGCGTCGCGTGGCACACCAGCGATGTGGATGCGGACCCAGAACTGCGAGCCGAGTACGGCGACCGGGTTCCGGTGATCCTCATCGACGGCCGGGAGCACGGCTTCTGGGCGGTGGAGGAGCCGCGCCTACGAGCCGCGCTCACCGGCTGAGCACCATTACGATCTGATGTCCGGTCGAACCTTTCACCCAGGCAAGCCCGAACTGGCGGGCATGACTACGACCCGGTCGGCTCCGGCCGCATCATCCCGGTTGTCCGTCCCGGTGGCAGCCCTGGTCGGCCTGCTGTCGATGGTTGCGGGGTTGGCGACCGGGCACCTGGTGGGCGGCTTCATCTCGCCGACTGCCTCGCCGTTCCTCGCGGTGGGCGCCGGCGCGATAGACCTGACCCCGTTGTGGCTCAAGGACTTCGCGGTCCGGACGTTCGGTAGCTACGACAAGGTCGTTTTACTGTCGGGGATGGCCGCGGTGATCGGGTTGGTCGGCGTGGTCGCCGGGCTGATCTCCCGGCGTTCCCGCACACCCGGCCTGGTGCTGATCGTGGTGCTCGGTGTGGTCGCCAGTGTCGCGGTGCTGTCCCGTCCCACTTCGGGTTCGTTTGACGTGTTCGCCCCCTTGGTGGGGTTGATCGTCAGCGCGGGCGTCTTCGCCGTCCTGCACCACCTGAGCCGGCTCAGCCAGGTCCCGGCGTCCGGACCGGCGGCGGGGATGCCTCGCCGGGCACTGCTCGCCGGTTCGGTGGCGGTCGCCGCCGGCGCCGGGATCGCCGCGGCTGGTGGCCAGCTGCTGGCCGGACGGAGTGACCTCGAGGCCTCGCGGAAGGCGATCGGACGGATCGTCCCCACGGCGCCCGCCCCGGTGATCCCGCCGGGTGCCGACTTCGCCGCCGACGGCTCACCGACCTTCATCACGCGCAATGCCGACTTCTACCGGGTGGACGTCAACCTCACGGTGCCGCAGCTGCGCACCGCGGACTGGCGGCTGCGCATCCATGGGATGGTCAACCGGGAGATCAACCTCACCTGGTCTGAGCTGACCTCTCGCCCGTTGATCCAGCGGCCGGTGACGATGACCTGCGTATCCAACGAGATCGGCGGGCCCTACCTGTCAACCGCCAACTTCACCGGTGTGCTGCTGGCCGACATCCTCAACGAGGCCGGCGTGGCGCCGGGTGCCGATCAGGTGTTCACCACCAGCGTCGATGGGTGGACCAGCGGCACCCCGACGGCGACGCTGGTCGACCCGGGCAGGCAAGCCATGCTGGTGATCGGGATGAACGGTGAGCCGTTGCCGATCGAGCACGGCTTCCCGGTCCGGATGGTCGTCCCCGGGCTGTACGGTTACGTGTCCGGAACCAAGTGGATCACCGATATGGAACTCACCACGTTCGACGCGAAGCAGGCCTACTGGCTGCAGCGTGGCTGGGCGCAACGGGCACCGATCAAGACGATGTCCCGGATCGACAGCCCTGGGCCGTTTGAACGGGTCAGCCCCAACACACTGATCACCGGGGTTGCCTGGGCGCAGACCAGAGGCATCGAAAAGGTGGAGGTACGCCTCGACCACGGGCAGTGGCTCCCCGCCGAGCTATCCACGGAGGTCAACGTGGACACCTGGCGGATGTTCCGGCTGCGGGGCCGGTGGGAACCCGGTGCCCACGTCGCCGAGGTGCGGGCGACGGACAAGACCGGATACACCCAGACCTCCGACCGTGCCGCACCCATCCCCGACGGCGCGACCGGATGGCATTCGGTACAGTTCACGGTCCAATGAGCAGCGTCCAATCAGGACACGCCGCTTACAGCGGCAATGTGTCCGATTCGTAATCTGCGAGCCGTGAACCAACCGCTGCGGATTACCGAATTAATACCTGTGAGGCCCGGACCGGCCGGGCAGCCCGATGAGGAGTTGAAATCGAGTGAGGAAGATCCAGCGACTGGCCGCGGTCGGCGCTATGGCGGCCCTGACTGCCGTGGTCGGCGCATGCAGCAACTCGGAGCAGCCGGCCACCGGAAGTCAAGCTTCCGCACCAGCCAGCGAGTCGGCTGCGCCCTCCGGCGAGGCGACGGCGCCCACTGGCAGCGGTGTCACAAAGATCAGTGACATCTTCGGTCCGGCCTGCAGTCAGGTGCCCACGGAGGGTCCGGGCTCGGCGCAGGGCATGGTCAACGACCCGGTGGCCACCGCGGCCAGCCACAACCCGTTGCTGACCACCCTGACCAAGGCCTTCACCGCGGCAAACCTGGTCGTCACCCTGAAAAGCGCTCCGGCGCTGACCGTTTTCGCCCCGGCTTAGCCGGCATTGCTGGCTCTGGAGGCCCAGAATCCGTGCATCAT
>JBBPZY010000148.1:0-24577 GCA_038276315.1 Mycobacteriales bacterium | reverse complement strand
GGCGCTGTTGATGGAGACCTCGCCCAGCAGACCAGGAGCGGTGGCTAGTCATGTAGCGGCGCGGGCTGGGTGTCGCCCCGGCGGGCGTCTGCTCCGTCGATACGCGACGACGAGCTCGCCGTCGGACTGCGTCGAGCTGCCTGTCGCCGCGAAGACCGCGAGCAGCACCTCAACGAATGGTTGAGCGGATCGAGCGCGCCGCGCTCAGCGCGGACGCATCCCTCCGTCGATGCTGAAAACCTGGCTGGTGACGTAGCCGTTGCGCAGGATGGCGAGGGCGAGGTCAGCGACCTCGTCGGGATGGCCGACCCGGCCGACGGGTGTGGTCTTGGCCAGCTGCCGCGGATCACCGGGAAGCATCGCGGTTTCGACGAATCCCGGCGCGAGGACGTTGACGGTGACGCCGTCAGCGGTCACGCGGCAGGAAGTGCGCGAGACCGTGCAGCCCGGCCTTGGACGAAGCGTAGTCGGGACCGCTGGTGGCGAGTCCGATATCGGCTTTCGATGTTATCTGGGGGTCTTCCGCGCTGCGGGATGTCGTGGGGAGCGATACTCTCGGTCGGCGATATCGGGTTCCGAGGTGTGGGGGTGACCGTGGTCGCGACGAGCAAGCTGCACCCACTCACGTGCGACCAGCTGCGCCTGCTCCAGGATGCCGTGATCCGCGGTCGCTCCTTGCTCGGCGGCGTCGGCCACGTGCTCCAGTTGGCGATCGCCGTCGAGCTGCAGGGCAACGGTGTCCCGGCAGCCAAGGTCGCGGCTGGTACCGCGTACGGCAAGCTTGAGACCAAGGTCCACGAGCGGATCGACGGCGACAAGGCCACGGGCGCCTGGTACACCTACAAGATCAACATAGCCTTCGCCCCCGATCCGGCCGTCGTCGACGCCGAGGAGATCGCGTTCATCCAGACGGTGCGCCTCGTCGAGACCACGAGCGGCGCTAACACCGACCCCGAGCTAACGAACCAGAAGCGCCAGACACCGTCGGCCACGAGCGTGGACCGGCGCAGCGGCAAGAAGCAAGGCTGGTACGGGATGAAGGACGACGGGACAGGCAGCACGCAGCTGTCCGCTTGGAAGAAGTCCACCCCGGCCGCACCTGCCATGATGGCCGACCGCTCGAGTTGGAACCAGCCGAACGCCACGTGGCAGTTCGAAACCATGGTGGTCTGCCGCTGCGGCGCGGACACCGGAAAGGTGTATGTGGTGGTCACGTGGGGCTTCACCGTCGACGCCGACCTCAAACTCACCGAACAGGCACCAATGGTGACGAACAAGCAGAGCACGGAGGCGACCACAGCAGTGGACAACTGGAACAACCAGGCCGCCGGCTCCGCGTTCGACCGCAACGCGCCGGGTCAGCTATTGCTGCCGGCGCTGAGATGAGCGCGGCGCCCTAAGCTGCCCGGCATGGCGCGGTACTTCGATGTGCATCCGGTCGACCCGCAACGGCGGGCGATCAGTCAGGTGGTCGAACTGGTCCGCGGCGGTGGGCTCATCGCCTACCCCACGGACTCCTGCTTCGCGCTGGGCTGCCAGCTCGGCAACTCCGACGGCCTGCGCCGGATCCGCGAGATCCGCCACCTCGACGACAAGCATCACTTCACCCTGGTATGCCGGGACTTCGCCCAGCTCGGACAGTTCGTCTACGTCAGCAACGCGGTGTTCCGTCTGATCAGGGAGTCGACCCCGGGCAGCTACACGTTCATCCTGCCCGCGACGAAGGAGGTCCCGCGCCGGCTGCTGCGCCCGAACAAGAAAACTGTCGGGGTGCGGATCCCGCAGCACGCCGTCGCGCAGGCGCTGCTCGCCGAGCTTGCCGAGCCGCTGTTGTCGTCGACGCTGTTGCTTCCGGACGAGCCCGAACCGCTGACCCAAGGCTGGGAGATCAAGGAGCGACTCGACCACGCGGTCGACGCAGTCGTCGACTCGGGCGACTGTGGCACCGAGCCGACGACCGTGATCGACTTGTGTGGATCCGAACCCGAGATCGTGCGCCGGGGCGCCGGCGACCCGTCCCGGTTCGAGTGATCAGCTGCTACGGGTCCAGCCAGCGCAGGAGTGCCTGCCGGGAAAAGCGCCATTCGCTGCCGATTTGGCGCCCCGGGATCTCACCGGACTCCGCCAGCGATTGCAGGTCGTTGTCGGGCACGCGGAGTAGGTCAGCGGCTTCGGCGAGGTTGAGGACAGCGTCCTGCAGCTCACCGCTAATGATGGTGGTCTTGGACGTGGAGCGTGGATGCCAGCCGACCTCGTCACCCTCAAGGTCTAGGTGATCGTTGACCAGGGTGGCCAGTACGTCACGCTTGGACAGGCCGAGCTTGGCGGCCACGCGGTCTAGCTTCTCGGCCACGCGCGGTGGCACGCGCGCATAGACCGCGCGAGTGGGCTCGGGAGTCATCGTCGATCACCTCTATCGCTTCCTGGGCAGGTGCCCTGGTCGGGGTGCTGCGTCGAAGGGCTTCATGCCCGAACTTCTCGGAAGATATCAAGCTAGCTAGCCGATAGCTATACGTCAAAGGCCGACCGTTGTTCGGCGAGGTGTACCTAGATCAGACGTCGCAGCGCGGCGCATCAGCGGAGCGCCAGTTGACGGCGAGGAGCCCGAGCAGGAGGTGGTCGGTCCACTCGCAGTTGATCCAGGTGTGCGTCCGCTGGCGGCCTTCTTCGACGAAGCCCAGTCGGCGGAGGAGCGCTAGGGAGGGCGTGTTGCGCGAATCGCATTGAGCGGAGATCCGTCGCAGGTTCCCCCTGGTGAACAGATGCTCCAGGACCTGTCCCACCGCCTCGGTGGCGTAGCCGCGGCCCTGGTACGCCGTGGCGAGTGTGAAACCGATCTCGGCCTGCATCCGGTCGTGGTGCAGGCAGACCCCGACGTCGCCGACCAACGCACCGTCCGAGGCGCGTTCGACGGCGTACTGGAACCGCCCCGGGCGCGTGGGGCTACCTCCGGCGAACACCTCGGCCAGCTCGGCTGCGGCCGCAAGCGTCACCGGGACATCCCAGGACTGGTATCGGGCCACGGCGGGATCCGACCGGTACACCGCCAGCGCCACAGCATCGTTGCTACGGAAGCGACGCAACACGAGTCGCCGCGTGGTCAGCCGCAGGTCAGTGGTCACCGTCACCTCTCCGAACTCGCCCCGGCCTAGCTGCCGCCGCTAACACCGGATCCTCTGGACGAAGCAATTCGCCGCTGTCCGACTCCCGCAACGGTAGCCGGCTCGCCGAGTGCGGCGCCCGCGTTGTAGTCAACGGGCGCATCAAGCGGGTGACGAAATCCCGGCATCGGCGACGTCGCTGGCCACCTGGCGGCATGTCATGCAGTAGCGGCACGGGCTGATCGTGGTACCCGGCGCTCGTCTCCCACCGTCACTTCTGCCCCACGAAGAGGTGGAGTTGTCCGTTGGGGATGTGCCGTCCACGGCAACTTTGGACGAAAAGTTGCCATGGACGGCACATCCGCATGCCGCATTGGTCCTTCCCCAGACCTCACTGACAGTGACATCCACCGTCAGTGGCAGGTAGACCTGGACGAATCCGGTGCTGGTGTAGCCGATCAAACTCGCGCCGACGCCGTGCTGGAACACCAGCACAAGCGGTCCGAGCGCGGCTCCGGTCGCGATCAGGTTCATTCCAGCCGCCTTGACCGGCTAACCGATCGTCAGCGAGACTCAAGGGTGGACCGGGAGCCCGCATCAGGTGCGACGGTGATGTAGTGCTGGCGAGCGGCCTTCGCTAGGGCGTCGCCGAAGGTGGCCAGAGTGGAAGCGGTGGCGGTGGTCAGGGCGGTGTCCAGCGCACAGCAGTCGGGTAGTTTCAGCCCGGAACTAGCACGCAGGTTCGCCAAGTTTGGGTCGCGCGGGTACAGGTGCGCGATCACCACGCTGGTATCCAGTGTGATCACTCGGGCCAGTCCTGACGCATCCTGCCGGTTACGGGTGATCTCATTCTGCCCCTGCTCTAGGGTGACACCGCCGGCGTGGACCAGCCGCAGCAGCAGCTTGGAGCGCGGCTCGCTCGGCCACCGCTGCGCGGCAAGATCCAATGCGTGCACAGGCCGGTTCGTGCCACCTTCATCACGCTAGCGTGATCGCAGCTCAGCCTGCAGACGGGATGACGGGTCGGTCGAATGAAAGTGATGATGCCGGGGTGATGATGTGATCAGGACGGATATGTGGCGGCCACTGGATCGGATGTCGGGTCGGCGGCGTCTGCGGCACCGCGACGCCGGCCAAGACCAGGAGATGCTGCCGGATCCGTCGCTGCTGCCCGGCACGGACCGGATCCCTCAGATCCGACACATCGTGTTGCTGATGATGGAAAATCACTCGTTCGACAACTATTTGGGCACGTTGGGCCGTGGTGACGGGCTGCCCAACCCGCCGCCGGTGAACCGGCGCCGCGACGGCACCCCAGTGCCCGCGCACCACTTCGCTACCACCGGGCAGAGCGAGAATGTGCCGTCCCAGAGTTGGCCCTCCAGCCATCTGCAATTCGACCATGGCCGCAACGACGGATTCGTGACCAGCATCGAAGACATCGCACCGGACGCTGACGCCAGCATGGGAATGGGCTACTGGAACGCCGACGACCTCCCGTTCTACGCGGGGCTGGCCCGGACCTTCCCCCTCGCCGATCGCTGGTTCTGCTCATGCTTGGGCCCGACGTTTCCCAACCGCCGTTTCCTCATCGCGGCAACCGCGCACGGGCTGATCAACGACCAGATGGCCAGCGTCATCGACTACCCCCGATCCGGCACGATCTTCGACCTGCTCAACCGCCACGGCATCGGGTGGATCAACTATCACCACGTCCCGCCTCTACACCTGATCCGCAAGCGACTTGCCGGCCAGGCCGGGGTCCGCGGTGTCCGCGCATTGACGTTGCTCGCCCGACAGCTGCTGCCTGGTATCGAGGCCCGTGTCCGCGGGGAGATCCAATGCACGGCGAACGTCTACCCACTCGGGCTGGCGCGGACAATCGGCCACCTACGCCACATCGAGCGCTTCTTCCACCACGCTGCGGCGGGCACGCTACCACCGGTGAGCATCGTCGACCCCGACTTTGAAATGTGCTCAGAGGAAAACCCCCAAGACATTCGCTGCGGGGAAGGTTTCGCCGCAGCGGTCATCAATGCAGTCATGGACGGCCCCGGCTGGCCGCACACCCTGCTCATCTGGCTCTACGACGAACACGGCGGATACTACGATCACGTGCCACCACCACCAGCAGTCGAACCCGACGACGTACTCCCGCACAGCCTCGATCCCAGCACCGGACCGCTGCGATGGCTGATGAAACACACCGGGCTGTGGTCGCGGCCGCCCGCGCCGGACTCGCGCGACGGACGTTACGACCGCTACGGATTCCGGGTACCCGCCGTCGTCGTCTGCCCCTACGCCAAACCCGACCACGTATCCTCGACCCCCTTCGACCATACCTCCGCGCTCAAGCTCATCGAAGAAAAGTGGAACCTCCCACCGCTGACCCGCCGAGACGCCAGCGCGACCGCGCCGTGGGACCTGATCGACCTATCCGCCGTCCCGCCGTTCCTCAACCCGCCGACACTGCCCCCGCCCACGATCCCCTGGCATCACTGACCAGCGCGCCATCGCAGGACATCCACCGCAGCGTCATCGACAATGTCAGTCCAGTCATCGTCGGGCGAGAGGAAGCGAGCATGGAGATCGGATACACCCTGATGACCGAGCAGTCCGGACCGACCGACCTGGTGCGGTACGCGGTGGCCGCCGAGCAGGCCGGGTTCGCCTTCGAGGTCTGCAGTGATCACTACTTCCCGTGGCTCGACGCGCAGGGCCACGCACCGAACGCCTGGACCGTGCTGGGCGCCGTTGCCCACGCCACCGAACGCGTCGAGCTCATGACCTACGTGACCTGCCCGATCATGCGGTACCACCCCACCGTGGTAGCCCAACAAGCGGCCACACTGGGGCTGCTGTCGGGCGACCGGTTCACCCTGGGGCTGGGGTCTGGGGAGAACCTCAACGAGCATGTGGTGGGACTTGGCTGGCCGTCGGTCACGGTGCGCCACGATATGCTCGTCGAAGCATTGAAGATCATCAATGCGCTGTTCGATGGCGGGTACGTGACCCGGCGCAGCCAGTACTACCAGGTCGACTCGGCGAAGCTGTGGGACCTGCCGGCTCAGCGGGTGCCGATCGCGGTGGCGGTGTCGGGCGCCCAGTCTTGTGAGTTGTTCGCCACGCTGGCCGACCACATGATCGCCGTCGAACCGAACGCCGAGTTGGCCACGATGTGGAACGCGGCGCGGCCCGGAAGGGGCACCAGCCGCCGGATCGGTCAGTTGCCGATCTGCTTCGACGCTGACCGGGAGACCGCGATTGCCCGGGCGCACGAGCAGTTCCGGTGGTTCGGCGGGGGCTGGAAGGTCAACTCGGAGCTGCCCTCCACTGCCGGGTTCGCCGCCGCAACCCAGTTCGTCCGGGCTGACGATGTCGCCGACCACATCTCCTGCGGGCCCGACGTCGACACGCACGTCGCGGCAGCGCGGCCATTCGCCGAGGCGGGGTTCACAGATCTCGCGCTGGTACAGATCGGCGGGGCTCCGCAGCACCAGCAGCCATTTTTCGACTATGCCCGGGACAAACTGCTGCCCGCGATGCGCGCCGAGTTCACCGCGGGCCAGCCCTGACCCGATTGCGCGAGGTAAAAGCGTCCCGGGACGCGAGCCATGGTCGGGCGCCGCCGACCAGCTCCCGCACGTGGTCGAGTCCGTCGGTGAGCGCCCTCGCGGGCTCGGCCACGGCAGTGGCGATCGGCGCCACTCCAGCGCATGTCTCCAGCAACACTGGCGCCGGCTGAGCTTGCGCGATCCCCCGTCGCGCGCGGACTGCAGGATCGCCGCAGCTTCTTCCTCGGCGAAGACGCAGCCGGCCGCGCGCAGCCGGCGGACCAGCGTGGTGAGGACGGGCTGCGCGGGTAGGGCTGTCGCCGGGTGGGTGGCGTTCACCGGCGGGGGTAGGAGATGTACAGACGGCCGTCATCGACGCTGACCAGGTGCCGGCGGGCTCGTGGGGTCGAGCCATTTGTCGAGGGTGGGCGGCGTCCAGGTATCGAATACGTCGAGGAGGCGTGCTGCGTCGGTGTCGGCGAGAATGAGGTCGCGGTGTTCGGCGCGCACGAACCGCTCGGTGACGGCATGGTCGAAAAACGCGAGCAGCGGGCGGAAGAACCCCGCCACGTCCAGCAAGCCGCACGGCTTGTGTTGCAGGCCGAGCTGGGACCAGGTGAGGACTTCAGCGAACTCCTCCAGCGTGCCGTAGCCACCGGGCAGGGCGACGAAACCGTCGGACAGCTCCGCCATGAGGGCCTTGCGCTCGTGCATGGAGGCGGTGATTCGCAGGTCTGACAGGCCCCGGTGAGCGACCTCCTTGTCCACCAGTTGCTGCGGAATGACGCCGACGACCTCCCCGCCGGCGGCCAGTACGGTGTCAGCCACCACTGCCATGAGTCCGATGCTCGCCCCGCCGTACACCAGCCGCGTGCCCCGAGCGGCGATTTCAGTGCCCAGCGCCCGGGCTGCGGTCGCATACTCCGCTCGGGCCCCAGGACTCGAACCGCTGAACACACAGATGCTGCGCACCAGGAGGACTCTAGGAGACCGAGAACGTTGATCGTGTCCCCGCTGATCTGCACGCCGGTCGCACGGTAGCCGTCAAACAGGCGACCCGCAGGCGGGACTATCCGAGATTGAGGTGGCTCGCCGAGCCCAGAGTTGGACGGCGCTGGTGTTGAGTCACGATCCTGTCGTTGGGGGTCGGCGGATGCCACCACGCGCGGCGGACGAACTTCGATGCCAGGGTGGTCGGCGTGTTCGAGGGGTTCTTGGACGAGCGGGTAGATGTCGGCGATGTAATTCTGTCGGTCTCGCCGGCATGACCGCGCGGTAGGTGCGAAGGTGACGGAGGCCATGGCACAGCGTTCCGGTCAACTCTGGAGGATCGGGCCGCTGGCGACGTCGGTAGCTCAGCGGAAGCTTTCACCGGCGCGCAGGGCAGCGACTGTCTTGGCGACGCGTGCGCTGCGCGTGTTGGGCTTCTTGGCATCCTTGATCCAGCGCACCCATTCCTTGCGGTGGGTGTAGGAGAGCGCATCGAAGAAGTACTTCGCGGGGCTGTCATGCGCGAGCGCGTCGGCGAGATCAGCCGGCACGTCGACCTCGCGCGGGGCAGTGTCGGCCTCGATGTCAACCTCGAGCTGTTGACCGGCGGTGACTCCGGCCGCGGCGCGGTTCTCCGCGCTGAGCGGCACGACGAACCGCCCGCGTTTCGGGTCATCAGGGGCGACGGTGACGTGGTGCTGGGGAGCGGCCTTCGCTAGGGCATCGTCGAACGTGGCCAGGGTGGAAGCGGTGGTCAGCGCGGTGTCCAGCGCACAGCAGTTGGGCAGTTTCAGTCCGGAGCTAGCCCGCAGGTTCGCCAATCGGAGCGGCTCGCCGTCCCGCCGATCCGCGACAACGATACCGATCGCTTTGAGGTCGGTGAGCATTTCCTGGCCGCGACCGGCCTTCACCCCGCCGACGAGAACCTCGGTCAGGTTCAGTGAGTGGATGACGAATCCAAGTTCTGCCGACCCGCGGAGATACTCGGTTGCCGCCTGGTGGTGTGGGTCGAGCGGGCACAGGTGCGCGATCACCACGCTGGCATCCAGCGTGATCACTCGGGCCAGTCCTGACATAGGTGTACCACCTTCAGATAGGTGATACACCTGCTTGGTCCGAGCGCGCGCATGTCGTTCTACAATGAGAAAGGGCCGGAACTCCCCGCTCACGACGAGGAGTGGCGCTGCGCGGGTGTCCAGCCAGGATGCGCGACAGCGACACCGTGCCGTCTCGCCGCGTCCAGTATCCGCTCGTCGTAGCTGATCATGGAGCCGAGCGCTGGGCCAAGGCGTAGTGCGGCAGCCAGGTGGAGCGCGTCCAGGCTGCGCAGCTCCGCCGGGTCCAGCTGGGCCGCTGCGTCAGCGAGGGACACGTCGAGCTCGACCACCGACACCGCAGCGAGCAGATCGACCGCGAGTACACCGCGTCCGGGTCGGTACGGGCGACCGCGCGCATGACCTCTGTACGGGCGAGGACGCAGGAGATCAACACCGGTTCGGTCTGCGAGCCGAGCCGAGCCGAGCCGAGCCGAGCCACGCCTCGCGCTCCACGCTCTCCGGCTCCTCGACCACGAGCTTGACCAACGCCGACGAGTCACAGTAAACGATCACACTGGAGTTCACATCCGCTCGCCGCGCATCTCCTCGAGGTACTCGCTGGGCGGCCGCGCCCCCGCCGGAACGCTGGCCCGCCTTGCGCCAGGCCGCCAGGTTCGTTCCGCGGGCCGCAGCTGGCCAGCAGCGATCAGCTCGGCGACCGCCGCTCGTGACTCGGAACGGGACGAGCATCGCGATCGGTCGACCACGGTCGGTGATCTCTATCTGCTCACCCGCGCGTGCCCGCTCCAGGTCTCGACCTGCGGTGAGGTCACCCCCGACGGACTTCCAGTGCCGACCACTCAGAGGGGAGCGAGGGAGCATGAAACCGATCTCGGCCTGCATCCGGTTGTGGTGCAGGCAGACCCCGACGTCGCCGACCAATGCTCCGTCCGACGAGCGTTCGACGGTGTGTTGGACCGTCCGGGGCGCATTGGGTTACCTGCGGCGAACAACGCGGTCAGCTCGGTCCCGGCCGCAAGGGTCACCGGAACATCCCAGGACTGGTACCGGGCCACGGCGGGATCCGACCGGTACACCACCAGGGCCCCAGCGTCATCGCTACGGAAACGACGCGCCGCGATCGCGTGGGGCCGGCACGACCGAGTCGCCACCTTGTTCACCAGACCGCGGTAGCTGAATCGGCTCCGGCTGGGTCGCTGGCAGGAACACTGCGCAGGTGCGGACTGTTGGTATCGAGCGTGAGCGAACTGACGATGTACACGACGGTGTGGTGCGGCTATTGCCGGCGGCTCAAGGCGCAGCTGACTCGTGCTGGCATCCCCTTCCGTGAAGTCGACATCGAGCACGACGAAGCGGCCGCCGCATTCGTGGCAGGCGCCAACGGAGGAAACCAAACCGTGCCGACCGTGCTGCTGCCGGACGGTTCGATGCTGAGCAATCCCACCATCGACCAGATCACCGAGGCCATCGCCGCCTAGCTCACCGGGATGCAAGGCAGTCAGGGCAGGAAACGACGGGTAACGGGCCATGGTTATCCGGTGCTGCCAGAGCGGCACCGGCCTGTCAGGCTGAGCCGGTGGCCACCCCGTCAGTGGAGGAGTTCCGGCTCGCCCCGCCCGGCCTGGAGGCGTTCTTCGCCGAGGTCAACGGCGGGCCCGCGGTGTTGGGATTTCGAGGTAGTGAGCTGCGCGGCGTCCTCGCGCTGCAGATCGTCGACGGGCAGGTCCGCGCGGTGCACATCGCGGCCAGCCCGGACAAGCTGACCTATTTCGCGCGGCAGTTCGCTGCGTTGTCACATCTGGGACGCCGCTCGGTTCTTAACACGTGACACCGCGTGGAAGGAACCACTCATGGCGAACCTGATCCTGGTCACTGGCGGCACCGGCACGGTCGGCCGGGTCGTGGGTACTGCGCACCACCCAGTTCCACGACCTCATCGCGGTCACCTTGCGCCTGCTCGCCAAACCGCCCGTGATGGTGGTGCCGGCTGGCTGGAGCTTCCAGCCGGTAGACGTACGCGAAGTGGGCGCCCGGCTGTCCTTGCTCGCCCTCGGTGAACCCGAAGGGCGCGTCCCCGACCTCGCCGGCCCCGAGGTACAGCTTGCTCATTGCCGGCGAGGACCCACACGACGGCCTCGACAAATCCCTGGCGGCTTAGTCGACCTCGGGCTTCGGCTGTTAGGGACCGCCCGATTCCCCGCCCCCAGGCGGGTGGGTCGACATAGATGGCGTACAGCTCGCCAGCGTTTGCCGCGTCGTCGTCCCGGCAGGGTCCTGTGGTGGCGAAACCACAGATGGTGGCGTCGGCACCCGATTTTCTACCCGTCGGCCGAGGCCAGCTCGTCGGCCACGCGGCGGATCAGAGCCACGGCGTCGCCGCCGGTGGTAGCGGCCGCTCGCAGCACCTCGAACGCTTCGATGACCGGGGTGATCGCTTCGGCGCCGGTCAGTACCTGCTCCCCAGTCAGAGTCTCGACGAACACCAACTCACTGTCGAGTAGCCGGAACCCGGACAGCGGCGCTACCGGCATCGGTGAGCGCAGCGGGATCACGCCCAGCTCAACGCCCGCAAGATCGATCGTCTCGATGAGGTGATCCAGTTGTTCCCTCTGTACATCCGCTCCATCGGGCGGCGACCACAATGCGGTCTCACCGATGACGAGCTGAAAGCGTCGGCCGAGCTCGCTGATGACCGCCTGGCGTTTGGTCCGGGCTCCATGCGATCTCGAAGCGCAGGTAGTCGGTGAGTAGTTCGCTGACCACGTGGACGCGTTGCAAGGTCCCCTTGCACCACAGCACATCGACTTCGGTGAATCCGGCGATGCGCAGGGCCTGCTCGTGCACCTCGCGGCTGTTCTCGGAGTGCTCGGGGTGGTCGAAGGCACGCCGATCACGCTCGGTCACCGCGTCGCCGAGCTCCGGGTCGTGCCGCACCGCGGTCCACCATGCGGCCCAGTCCTCGGCCCCCGCGCCGTGCCGTGCCGCCCGTCGCCGGTCCAGCTCGAGAGCGAGCTCGACGAGCCGCCCGCTGGCGCTCGTCCGGAGGTGGTCACCGTTGGCGAGCAGTCCACCCGGCCGCAGCAGGCCGGCGCAGGCGGCGTAGACCTGACGCAGGTTGGGCTCATCCAGCCAGTGCAGCGCGGTGGTCGACACCACGGCGTCATACGGCCCAGCGGGGATCTTCCGCACCCAGCTGGGCTCCCGCAGGTCCGCGTCCACGAGCGTCAGCCCGGAGGGCGTGGTCGACCGGGCCAACGCGAGGAGCACCGGGTCAGCGTCGACCCCCACGACCTCGGCCTCAGGCAGGCGAGTGAGCAGGCGGGCGCCCAGCGAGGCGGGCCCGCAGGCCAGGTCAACCACCCGAGGGCGCTGCCCAGCAACGGCCTCCACGAGATCGACGAGCACCTCGAACCGTTCCTCGCGGTCGGGGAGGTAGGTCTCCTGCTGCGCGTCCCAGCGCTGCAGCCAGCTGGCGGATGTCACCACGGCTCCTCCAGAAGTCACTGCCGTTGTATGATTCGCCAGTGACGCTAGGCCTTCAAACGATAACTGGTCAAGTACACTTCGACAGTCACGTTACGACCACAGTCGAGGTCGTGGTCGCCCTCGTCAACGCGCTCGCCACGGCCGAGGCCGGTGGCCGACCGGCCGTGTCCCCTGCTGGTCCGGAGCAGGTGCGGGCGCGTGCCGAGGGGGCCCTGCGGGAAGCGGGGGCGCGCCGAGCCGAGGTCGGGGTCGATGAGGCCGCCGGTCTGCAACGGCTCGCCGGGCGCCTGCGGGAGGTGTTCGCCGCCCTCGCCGAGGGCCGCGAGGATGACGCTGCCGGGATCATCAACGTCCTGCTCGCTCAGAGCGGTGCCCGACCCCACCTCCACCGGCACCAGCCAGCCCCCTGGCACCTGCACTTCCACCCGCCGGAGGCCGGTCCTGTGGAGGGCTGGACCGCGGGCTGCGCGACCGGTCTCGCCCATGCGCTCGGCAGCGAGCACGCCGCTCGCCTCGGCACGTGCGCCGCCCCCGCCTGCGAGCGGGTCTTCGTCGATGTCTCCCGCAACGGCTCGCGCCGCTTCTGCAATACCGCCTGCCAGAACAGGGTCAAGGCAGCGACGCACCGGGCTCGAGGCGGCCGGTAAAGCCGATCGCGGCGATGCCCTTGCGGCCATGTCATAAGGACGACGGCGACGCGCTCGCCGATGTGCCCGGACGATCTTTTCCATCACTGCCGCGCTGAGGCTTCGCCGTTCGATCTCAGCGGTGCGAAGACCACTCACGGGAGAGGTCATCGTTCGGTCCCGGGCTTTCGCCGCTTTCTCAGTCCGCTCTCAGATGACCAGCGGATCGTGGGGATCATCGGCCCGGACAGCGGGTACGGCAAGAGGAGGTAGTGATGAGCACACCAGATGAGCCAGGCATCCCCAAACCGGGCCACCCTGCGGTGAGCACTCCTGAGCCGGGTAGCCAGGTGACCGCCACCGAGACCGTGGGACAGCGGGGGACTCGGAGAGCGCGGATGGGCCGAGGTGTGCGCGTTGTCGTGCGGCATCGGGCCACTGCCATAGTTGGCGCCGCGCTGGTGGGCCTGCTGGTCGGCGGCGGAGTAGTCGCCGCCGTCGACGGAGCAAGTCATCACGGCCACGGTGGTGGATATCGCGGCCACCACGGCTTGCTGCACCACTCCGAGCATGGGCACAGCTGGTTCGGCAACGAAGAACGCTAAGAAGCTGAGAATGACCAATTCTGCTTCCTCACCGACGACCACGGTGGAGGCAGCTTCACCAGCGAGCTCGTCGGAGCCCTCGACTCCTTCCGCGGCCCGCGCTGACCACCCACTGGCGGCTGCGGCCGCGGCGCCGCGGCGGTGAGCTCGAGTTGGAAGAAATGCTGCTCGTGATCGTCCGTGGCGCGCACGCCGAGCCGCCGCCTGGCAGCTGAGGCGGTGGTCACCCCACCTGTGGACGAGTTCCTCGCCCAATGCCCCCTGGTCACTGGTGGCACCGGCACGGCCGCCGCCGGACTGGTCGCGGGCAGCACGTCAGCACCAGCGAGCAGGCCCGCCCGCGAGCCACACCCTGTGCCACGACCACCCGATCACTCCAAACCCCACAGACCCGATGTCACTGATAGTGAGATCCGAGGAAGGGACCAACGCGGCGTTCGGATGTGCCACCCATGGCAACTTCTGTCCCAAAGTTGCCGTGGGTGGCACATCCCCAACAGACCACCCCACCTCCCCGTGGGGCAGGAGTGACGGCGCAGACCAGCGCCCGTGCCCCGAACAGCCTGTGCCACCACCACATGACCTGCCACCACGTGGCCAGCGACGTCGCCGAGGCCCCGCACCTGAGGCCGTGCTGGTCAGCGACTCCCCGGCAGATGATCACGTTCCCCTCCACGTGTACGACGCTGTCGATGAGGCGTTCTCCATCCTTGACGGTCACTATCACATCCAGTGTGGGGAGCAGGAATGGTCCGCAGCGGCCAACGACTTCGTCTTTCTACCCCGCGGTGTCCCGCACAGCTATGACGTCATCAGCGGCCCAGCACGCAAGCTCATCTTGAGGTTCCTCAGCTGACCGCGACGCGCTCAACGTGCACGCCAACAGTCAGCGGTGCTCGGCCTGTTGAGGTCACACGTCAGTGGTCTGCTTCAGGTCGATCACGATCTTGCCGAGCGCGTGACCGGACTCCACTGCTCGCAGTGCCTGTGGCGCATCGTCGAAAGGGTAAGTCTGGAGCACCTTGGGATCGACCTTGCCTGCGGCGACCAGCTTGGCGACGGTGGGAACGCCCGCCGAGCTGGACACCAGGAAGCTGCCTCCCAGGTCAGCGACGCTGGGGTCGGCGACCGACACGATCCGGGCGGGGTTGGTGATCAGAATGGCGACGTGGCGCATCGATTCGCCGCCGACCAGGTCGAAGATGGCATCCACGCCGCCGGGTAGCAGTTGACGCATCTGCTCGACGACATCGCCACTGTCGTAGGGCACCAGGATGGCTCCGAGACTCTCCACCATCGGCCGCTTGGTCTCGCTACCGACCCCGAAGACTGCCGCGCCACGGTTGCGCGCCAGCTGTGCGGCCATCACACCGACACCACCGCCGACACCGTTGATCAGCAGCGTCTCACCCTCGGCGACGCCGAGTTTCTCCAGCACGTCCCAGGCGGTCCCACCGGCCACCGGCAGCGCGGCTGCCTGGACGAAACTGATCTGCGGGGGCTTAGGCGTGGTGGCCTCGGCGAGCAGCACCGCGTGCTCGGCGTAGCTGCCGTGTGCCGGCGCGGTCTTGCCCATCACTTCATCGCCCTCGGCGAATCCGTCGACGTCGGAGCCAACTGCTACCACGACACCGGCCGCCTCGACGCCCAGCACCAGGGGGAAGTGCGGTGTGGCCTGCGAGTTGGCCATCGCCCCGCTGCGAATCTTGTGGTCAGCAGGGTTCACCCCGACAGCTTTGACCTTGATCACCAGTTCGCTCGGACCCGGCGCCGGCTCAGGGCGATCGAACCAGGTCTCGGTCTCCGGACCGCCGTAAGAGGTGTAGCCATAGGCCCTACTCATCGCGGTCGGTCCTTTCCGTTGTCACACACCAGTCCTTCCTATCCTGCCCGGTCGACGCACGGCGGTCGCATGGCGATCCCCTTACGGGCCGCTTGGCGCCGGCCTGGCTCGCGCATTCGGCTACCCCCGCCGACCTTCGGCGGTGGTGACTGCGGGTTGGGGGTCGAGGGCGGGGACGATGGGGGTCACGATCCGGCCGATCTGGTCGATCTGGTCGATCTCCACCTCGACGGTGTCGCCTGCGTGCAGGAACCGTGCGGGCTGGCGAGTGAACCCGACACCATCAGGGGTTCCGGTGGTGATCACGTCGCCGGGGCGAAGGGTCCTACAGCCCGACGCGTAGGAGCTCTGGGCCGTCACGCACGTCGATTCGAGGTAACTCAGCAGTGTCTCAGTGACACTGTCGACGTGGTGCACGGCCCTCAGGTGCTCTGCCACCTGGCGCATCAGGGCATCCTGGTCAACCGCAGTTAACCGACTGCCGCACTCTTGGTGCCCGCAGTGGAACTCAAGCATTGCTGTACTCCGTCTACCGAAATTCGGCGGCGACCGCTGAGTGATCGCGACCATCGTCTACTAACCTTCGGCCGGCCGCCCCGCGTGGTTCAAGACCCCAAGATCACGGCCTGGCCGCAGGAGTACGTCGTGCCGTAGCCGGTACACACCGACCAGACCGGTTGCCCACACCTCAATCGCGGTCATTCTCACCCCGACGATCGGCCCCTGTTGCTTACCCGTTTGAGCGCGGACAGGGTGGGTAATCGCACCCCATGTTCGCAGCGGAAAATCTTCGGGACTGGTTGACACACCATGTGATCGATCCCGAGGGCAACAAGATCGGTACCCTCGAGGCGGTCTACGTCGACACGGTCAGTGACCAACCAAGCTTCCTCACGGTCGAGGTGGGCATGATCGGCCGGCACAGGTTGGTGTTCGTTCCCGTGATTGGCGCAACAGTCTCTCCCAAGGCGCTGCGGGTGCAATACCCCAAGAAACTGGTCCAGGACGCCCCGTCGATCGACACCAACGGGGAACTAACCGCTACCGCTGAACCAGAGCTATTCGCCTACTACAACCTCGACTACGGCAGCAGGCCCGAGCGCCGGCTCGCCCGCCGCTGACGCCGCCGCAAGTGTCGTCAACCACTAACCCCGGCCCACGCCAGTGGGCGGGCTGAGGGCGCATCACCCACATGAGGCACCCGTACCGGGAGTCAGTGCGCGCGACGTCGTGCATCGCCACTGGCCGTGCCACAGACGGTTGATCCGCGGACGCGTGTTGTCAGCCGCTGCGGAGGGCGAGGACTGTCTTGGGCGGAGCGGTGCCGGTCTCCAGGGCTCGGTCGATCTCGGCTACCCGTTCGATCGGGACCACCGGCGGGAGCGGGTTCGCGTAGGAATCCACGGTGTACCAGCTGGACTACGGGAGCCACCCCGATTTGCCGCAGGGCGTCGATGATTGCTGGACCGGAGCCTGCCTCACCAGTATCGATCAGCGCGATCGCGTCGTCGTCGCGCCAGAGGTACCCCTGATACCTCCCGAGCGTGAGCCGGTACAGATGCGGGCGCAACTCGACAATGCTCATGCCGCTGACGCTAAGGACGCTGCGGCGCGTGCCCAAGGCGGTTCGCTCTTGGCGCAGAGTGAGTGCCATAACGGGATGGCTGACCGAGCGCCTGAGAATCACCCAGTGTCAGAGCCTTTTGCCCCGTTGGGTCGTCGGTCAGCAGTACGCAGTAGCCCGGCAGCCATTGCACATCGCTCATCACGGCGAACCCGCCTGGCATCTGCGCTAGCACGGTCGGGTTCTCGCCGCGCAGAGCTGAGCCGATGCGGTCCTCTTTCCAGTCGATCACGAGGTGACGGTAGCTGCCCACCTCCTCGCGAAGGCGCAGCGCGGCAAGCTCGCTGCGGTCCCGTATCGGGATCCTCATCCGATGGTTGTGAGCGGAGCCAGGCATGAGCCGCAGGCAGCCGGCCACCAGAAAGATCTGGGGCGATGGCCGTGGTGTAGGCGCGGCCGGTTCGGTCGATGGCCACCGATTCGATGATGGCGAGCAGGGAGCCGTCGGACAATCGGTGGCAAACGTTCCCCGTCGGCACTCCCGCTGTCGGTGCGCCGAAGCTGCGGGCGCCGGTAGGTCAACCACTGCCCAGCACCAAGTAGCGGGCCGACCGCGGCGAGCATCGGCGAAATACGCGCGCGACCGAACGCCCAGCTGCCTGACCCGGCCACCACAGCGGAGCCAATGACCGCGATGGGGGTCAAATCACTCGACGACATTCAGGAGATATTCTCTGTGTAACAGGACGGCTGTGCGGTCGGGGTGGTGCTGGGGCTCGAAGTAGGTTGGTGAGATCTTGCGGTTACAGCGCCACCTGGATGAGTGGGAACCGGTGATTTCCGGCTTAGTGGCCGCTGACAGCGGTGACGCCGCCGCCGATCAGGCCCTCGACTTGGTCCTGGCCTCTTTGGGCGAGCACGCTGACTGGCAGCAGTTGGTCGCGGTGCTGCGTCGATCCGTGCAGGCGAGCGCGACGCTGCCCTAGCCCGCGGGCTCGACCCCATCGACACCGCCGTGGTGCAGCGTGCTCTGAATGCGCTGACCGGCACCGTGCGAGTCGATGTCGACGCCTGGCGCACCGGCGCCACCACCACCGCCCAGCAAGGGCAGGGCCAGCAGCTGGCTGCCTTAGCCGAAGCCACGGCCGCAGCCGCCAAAGGCGATGTCGACGCCAGCAACGCCTTGCAACCCTTGCTGCAAGCCCTCGCTGCCCACCCGGACTGGGTCGCGCTCGCCGCTGTTCTGCGGCGCATCCTCGCTGGCGAACGCGATCCCGCTCTGCGAGACGGGCTCGAGCACCCCACTGCCGCTGCCGTCGTCACCCTCGTCCTGAACCAGCTCGAATAGCCCGGCAGCCCCGTGCCAGTACCCCACCAGCCCCACCCAGCGATCCAAGCCCGACTCAGTGAACGTGTCGGCAGCAGCCACGGCCAGCCAGGCCCATGCTGCGGCCTGCCCGCTGACTTTGGCGCCTTTCGGCGATCGGGTCCACCGCCAGTGCCGGTATCCCGTTCTTCAGCGCCAGCACCAATCCGTGCATACGGGTGGTGACCACCACGTCTAACCGCCTGATCATCGATTCCAACTGGCCGGGAGTTTGAGCGAACCGCCAGTCCTGACCATCCAGCCGGGTATCAAAAAGCACCCGGGCGCAGTCCTGGCGGCCCAACCAGGACGTCAGTGTGGCATGGACGTCGTCGGGCGATGATCTCGTGGAACCCGGTCACAGCGGGATCGTTGGGCACAACGATCGACACTCCTATGGCTAACCTCCGGCAGTTCGCGAAACGCTCATGTAACTGTCTGACCTGCCGACCGTGCGCGGGGCCGCAGACGAACAGCAGGTGGGTGTATGCAGCTGGATCGATCCCCTCCAAGTGCACGCCATCCGCGCGCAGTCCCGGACTCCAGGCGACATCAACGCCAATGCCCGCTTCGACAAGTGCGTCTCGCACCGCTTCCCGAATACCCGCTCTGAGTCGTGACGGGTCTCTGTCGACTCGGCTCGAGGCTCGCCACCGCACTCCTAGCTGAGGTAGCCCTCGACCTGGTCAATCGGCCGGACCTGCGAGTCGTTCGGATCCTGACCAGCGGCCGCGCGGGCTCGACGCTGACGCAGCAGGTCCCAGCACTGATCGAGCTGTTCCTCAAGCGAGGCCAGCCGGGTGTGTTCCTCCTCGTCGTCGAGTTCGCCACGGCCGAATCGCTCACGCAGCAGATGCTCGGTCTCGACCAGTTCCTGGATACGGCCAAGGACGTCACGCTCACCGTCCATGTGATCCACCTCCGAACTTCGCGGGCGCAACCCCCGGTTCAAGCTAGCGAAGACCGCCGGCAGTCGTAGGGTCACCAGGCAGACTCACCTTGCCGTACTCGCCGGCTCCAGTCACGATCAGCCGATTGGCGCTGAGCAGGCGCACGCTGGCGACGGCGAACTGACCGACCAGCCTGGTGCAAGTGTCTACCTGCCAGTACGCACCGCCGCGCATGACGCCACCCGGACGGGGTATCCCTACCGTTCCGCTACTGCCAGGAGGCGACTATGGCTACGGGTGAGACCGGCTTCGACGACGTTAGTTTCGATCTGATCTCGGTGCAGTACCACTCGCTAAAAGCTGGGCACGATTACGGTCAGTACGTGCGCGATGCCCGAAACGCCGGGCGTGAGGACATCGCATCGTTTTTCGAAAACGTGATGTCCGAGGACGCTGCGCGAGGCAAGCAGTGCCACGAGTTCCTCAAGTCCGTGTCGCCCGGCGAGCAGAGCTGATCCGCGACCGCTTGACGGGAAGGCACTCGGCACGGACTTGTCTTGGAGCACTCCGCAGGGCAGGCAGAGGATTGGTGGCGACCATAGCCGGCAGCCGGCTTGTAGATGTCGGGGCTCAGCCCAATACCGTTGCCGGGCCGGAGTGCGCCACCTCGTGGTTGGTGATCTCGAGTTGGCGCAGTGAGTAGCGACGCAGATCAGCAAGCTGGCGGGGACCGAGGCGGTCGCACACCCAGTCCCAGTGCAGCGAGACCCAGTCCCCCGGAGCTAGCTGATCTACGAACCCACTTCCGTTCACGGCTTGCCGTACGGTCTCCAGGACAGGTTCTCCCAACCGCAGATTCCGGCCGTCCCAGGTCAGTGGCTGGCTCCGCACCAGCACCTGGTCGCCGGTCACGCTGTCCACTCGGCCCCATCGGATCCGGCACCGATCGAGCACCGTGAGCGCCTGGCCAGCGATACGGTCATTGCTGAGCAGGCCCACCCAGGGGTAGACGCCGAATACGTGGAAGCTGTGGTGCGGTACCCCGCCGGCCAGGACATTCTCAGCGATCATGCTGAACTGGCGGCCGGTGTGGCGGCGCAACCGCTGCTCCATCGAGTCTCCGAGCGCACTGATTCCGATCCGATCGAGCAGCGAGTTACCCACCCAGTAGGCCTCCACGACCCGGTGATCGAGCGGATCGGGAATGCCGACCGCGCCGGCGATCAGTTCCAGATATGGCCAGGCGCCGTCGAACTGCCGCGCGAGCGCGGCCAGCCCTCGATCGACGACGCCAGTCGCGCCGTAACCCAGCAGCTCCTGGCTGTCCGATGGGCCGCAGTAACCGAGCTCGTTAGGCGGGAAGGCATAGCGCACGAACAGCAATGCACCCGGTAGCCGATCACCCATTCCGTCAGAGGAGCCATGAGCTGAATTCACTGGCACTCCCCAAACGTCGTGCGATCCCGACCCCTGCCGTAGGCCGTGGCCTTTGCCGCCCCAGACTACTGGGAACCAGCGGCTGCTGCCTCGCCGCGGGCCCCAGCCCTTCGACGCCGGACGCGCTTGAAAAGCGTCGGCGCGGGAGCCGGCGAGCGAGCCGCACATCCGCTGCGCGGCGCCACGGAAGTCAAGGTCCCTGAGTCGATTCCCACGGTTGAGCGCGGCCCCGGCGGTTCACCCGCGGGTCCACTCGGTAACACTGCCGCAATGACGCGGGGAGTCGTGGCCGCTGGGCATCCGCTGACCGCCGAAGCGGGGGCGAGCGCGCTGCGTGCGGGTGGCAACGCGGTCGACGCCGCCCTCGCGGCGATGTGCGCGTCCTTCGTCTGTGAGCCGCTGCTGACGGGCCTGGGCGCCGGTGGCTACATGCTTGTCGGATCCCCCGGCGGGGAGGACGTGCTGCTGGACTTCTTCGTCGAGGCGCCCGGGCGCGGTGGCGACCCGCCGCGCCGCGCCGAGCTGGTGCCGGTCTCAGTCTTCTTCGGTGAGGTGGTGCAGGTCTTCCACGTGGGCGCTGCCTCCGTCGGCACCTACGGTTGCCCGGCCGGGATCTGCGCGGCGCACGCGCGGTTCGCTTCGCTGCCCCTGGCCGAGCTGGTGGCGCCCGCAGTGCGCATGGCTCGCGAAGGCGTGGCGCTCAACGCCCAGCAGACCTACATCGTCGAGCTGCTATCGCCGATCATCGCCAGCTCCCCGGAGGCGCGCGCCCTATTCGCCAAGGCGCCGCCGCGCGAGGGTGAGGTCCTGCGCCTGCCGGATGTGGCCGACGGCCTGGAGCGCTTGGCCGCCGAGGGCGCGGCGCCGTTCTACACTGGCGAGGTCGCCACGGCCGTGTGCGACTGGGTCGGTGAGCGCGGCGGCATGCTCTCACCCGCCGACCTCGCCGCCTACGAGGCGGTGCCACGTGAGCCGATCGACATCACCTACCGCGGCCTGCGCGTGCGGACAAATCCCCCGCCCTCGGCCGGCGGCATCCTGATCGCGGCGGTCTTGGCCGAGCTGGACCGCGAGCCGGCCCCGCCCACCCGCGAGCGGCTCGTCGCGGCGATGATCGACGCCCAACGCGCGCGTACCGCAGCGTTCATGGACAGCCTGCACCTCCGCGGCTTTCAGGAGGAGTTCCTCGGCGCCCGTCGAGGCAACACGACGCATATCTCAACGATCGATGAGGACGGTTGGACCTGCACGACGACGGTCAGCAACGGGTCCTGCTCGGGCGTAGTCGTCCCCGGGACCGGGCTGCACCTGAACAACATGCTGGGTGAAGCGGACCTGAGCCCGTCGGGCTTCCACCTGCATCCACCGGGCCGCCGGCTGCCGTCGATGATGGCGCCGACGCTCGCCCGGCGCGCGGACGGCGCTGTCGAGCTGGCCCTGGGCTCGGCGGGCTCCAACCGCATCCGCTCGGCGATCCTCCAGGTGATCTCCAACGTCGTGGACCGCGGCATGGGACTCGCCGAGGCAGTCGAGGCCCCGCGGCTGCACTGGGAAGAGGGCGTGCTCTACGTCGAGCCCGGCGCCGAGCCCACGAACCTGGACGGGATCGTGATCGCGCGCTTCAACGGGCCCAATATTTTCTTCGGCGGCTGCCAGGCGGTGCGGCGCGACCCGGACTCGGGCCAAATCGTCGGTGCCGGCGACCCGCGCCGCGGCGGCGCCGTCATCGCGGTGTGAGCGTCGCCGCCACGCCCGACCCCGCCATGGAATCAGCCGGGAGCATCCTCCCTGGTAGAACCGGAGCCGACGCGGGGACTCGAACCCCGAACCTACCGCTTACAAGACTCATTCTCTTCGTTAACCATGGCGGCTACCAGGGACATTCACTGTCTACAGTGATCGTTCTCGGTGCCACAGCGGCTCTGGTGGACGGGAGTTCGCGTCACAAGTCGTGTCACGCCGCTTCGCTGCTCGGTTCCGTGTGCGAGTACAAAGTTGCGACCCTCGCCCGACCCATAGGCCGGACGCTGCGGTACGCGAGTCGAGGAGGTGTTCCTAGCGGCCTCACCAGTCGAGCCAGCGAGCCTTCTTGTCCCGAGCGCCTCCGTTGCGGGTCGGACCTCACGAGCCCCTCCGGGAGGTCCACCGGGGTGGCGACGTGTCAACGTTGCTCAGGTAGTGACACGGCCGCGGCGTCGAACGCGCCGCGGGGCACAATCCGCTCGACCGCGTAGATCGTGACGGGGCCTTCCGGTCCATCGTGGTGAGCTCGGTAGTAGCAGATCCGATACTCGCCGATGCGCAGCCGGAACCAGCCGGGTGCCGCGCCGGCAATGGCCTTGATATCAAGGTTGGGAACATCCTCGGCAAGCCGACGCAGGCCGGCGACAATGCGATTACGCTCGGGGCCCGGGCCGATCCGCTTCAGGTCCTTCTTGGCTGCGCGTTCGATCCGGACCTCAGGCACTCGCCGGATCCGGATTGTCGTCGGCGTCCAGTTCGGCGATCACGTCGTCGAGCGGGTCCCCGTACTCACCACGGGCAAAACGTTGCTCGGCGGCCTTACGGCCGGCCACGAACTCCGGGGAGTGGGCGAGCACGTAGTCGTAGAACTCTTCGGCATCGATCGCGGAGAGCACCGCGATCGGACGTCCGCGTCGCGTGACGATAACCGGCTGGCCGCCCTGCTCCAGCTCATCGAGAACCGCCGACGCTCGGTTCGCGAGGTCACGCACGCCCACGGTCTCCACCCAGCCACCTCCAACGTAGGTACAATCGAGGTACCACACAAGAGGGTACGCCTAGAGTCAATGAACAGAGCACAACGGATCAGGCCCTGCCGCCGGAATTCGTCAATGCTGCCCAGGCCCTTCGCGCGACAACGGCAGGCATTCACCCGTCGTGAGAGTGGAGCCGACGCGGGGACTCGAACCCCGAACCTACCGCTTACAAGACTCCCCCATCCGCGTTGACCACGGCTACTACCAGCGACTTCACCGTCTACAGTGATCATTCAGGTGGCCACAGCGGCTGCGGTGGACGCGAGTTCGTGTCACAAGTCGTGTCACGCCGTGGGCGTGATGGCGTAGGAGTCCAGGCCGGCTGGCCTGTCCTGGTCATCCGCCGCCGGTGAGCGGTACGAGCGGACGGGAGGATCACCAATCCGCACATTGTCCGGCCCGCGCGGTTGACGAGCCGATCAGCCAACCCACTGCACTATCAGCACATCCACCCGCCGTTGATCTTCCAGAATCAGATATGTCATCAGGCCACCGCGTCCGAACGCGTGCGCGCGCACCGCCCCGTCCGGATTGTTCTTCTGCACGGGATCGCCGTTCCAGGGCACGGTCTCCAGCAGGACCAGCAGCTCGGCATAGGAGGCCAGTGCCTCAATGGGCAGCGCGGCGACTTGCTCGAGCACCTGATGGTCGGAGGTGACGCGGTACACCTACAGACTCAGCCGCTCACGGATAACAGTCCTGACCTCCTCCACCGGCACACTCGGGAGGGCCTCGCCTCGCCGGAGACGCTCGACCCGGTCCATCATCCGCTGGTACACCTCGAGGTCGTGGGTCACCCACGCGCGACGACGCCACTGCTCCAACATCGCGTGGACACCCGCCAGTTCCATCGTCTCGGCGGCAGTGGCCAGTGCTCGCTTGTACTCGCGGTCGAACTCGTCGCGGTCCTCTGGGATCGTCAGCGAGTCGCGAATCACGCGCGGCGAGGCGCCCTGCGGCGGCAACGAGCTGGCCGGGGTGGGCGCGCCGACGGGAGAAGCCATGCCGACACCATAGCGCTGTGCTGGGCGCGAACCCCGAGTTGCCGCGCCGCCGACCAAGCCGGCTCGGCAGGCAGGCCGTCGGGCGGGGTGCCGGTGGCCGCCGGATACGCGTTCGTGGTCACCTTCGGACTCGCCTAGGTGGCTGGTGTCTTTCGCGTGGCGGTCAGCTGGCCTGGCGTTCTGGTGCGGGAGAATGATCAGGTGACGTTGGGTCGGGCGGATCGTCAGGGTGACTTGTTTGATGATGTGGTGCGGTTTTGCGAGGGCTCGTTG
>JBBPZY010000147.1:0-3123 GCA_038276315.1 Mycobacteriales bacterium | reverse complement strand
TACGCCGAGGACTGGGACCTCGACCAGCTGTGGACGGCCCTGAAGACGCTGTATCCCGTCGGGATCAAGTACGAGTCCATCGCCGACGACACCGGTGACCTGACCCGCGAGGCACTCCTGGCCGCCGTGCTCGACGACGCACGGGCCGCGTACTCCCGGCGCGAGGCAGAGCTCGCGGAGATGGCCGGTCCGGACGCGATGCGGGAGCTCGAGCGCCGTGTGGTGCTCTCGGTGCTGGACCGCAAGTGGCGCGAGCACCTCTACGAGATGGACTACCTCAAGGAGGGCATCGGGCTGCGCGCGATGGCCCAGCGCGACCCGCTCGTGGAGTACAAGCGTGAGGGCTTCGTGATGTTCAGCGCACTGCTCGAGGCGCTGAAGGAGGAGTCCGTCGGGTTCCTGTTCAACGTTGCGGTCCAGGTCGCTGAGCCGGAAATAGTCGAGGAGCCGTCATCGGCCCCGCTGGCCCCGGCGCCGGCCCCGCTGGTCCCCGCGACGGCCGGTTCCGCCCTCTCACAGCTTGATGGCCAAGCCGATGACGGTGGTCTTCCCGCGGCACTGGGCTCACCTGCGCTGAGCAACGGTGGCTTGGCGCCGCCGCAGGTCCCGGCGCTCACCTACACCGGACCCGCCGAGGATGGCGGCACCGACGTGCGGGGCCGTGGTCGCCACGCCGGCAACGACGCTGGCGGACCCGCCCGCAACGCCCCCTGCCCGTGCGGTTCCGGCAAGAAATACAAGCGCTGCCACGGCGCCCCCAGCACAGCCCCGTCCTAATCCCCGGTCCCGCATCGCCGGACACCCGCAGCGCGCGGCGTCTCGGCGAACTCAACAGCAGAGCTGTCCAGCCGCGGCCGACCAGCTCTGCTGTTGCGTTCGGGAATGTGAAAGCTCGTCACGGCCGGTGGATCCGACGACCTCGGCGGGTCGCGAGGTCTCCGCGGGTCAGGCGCAGCTGCAGGGCGGTGCACTGCCAACGGCTTCCTTGTTGCTCGAAGCGGGCGGCCAGCGCCCGGACTCCGGTGTTCAGCGTCACCAGCGCGACCGCCTCCAATACTCCGGGATGCTGCTGGGCGAACACTTTGCCGACCCGCGGTTCCAGATGCCCGACGGTCAGCTGCAGCGCAACCAGGTATGCCAGCAGATCGGGGCCCAACACCGCGGACAGCTGTCGCGCCGGGCGCCGGCCGCCGAGAATCTCCACCGCGGCCCGCAGCACCCGCTGCGCTAGGTCCGACGCTGTGGGATCGGTTACCGGTAGCGCCGTGGCTGGCGGCAGCGTGACGGCGGCTGGCGTTGCGGCCGGCAAAATGTCCACCAACCGGCGCAGCACCGGTAGCTGGGGACGTGGCTCGGCGATACTCGCGGTCAACGTGACTCTCCTCGTCTGCAACGACCACGCGAGTTGCGCGTGGCCGGTCGACGGCGGAGCCGGAGACGCCGTGTTCGGGCGGTCCGGGGCGACAGCGCTAGGACCGTGGGCGCCGGATCGGAGGAGGGGCAACGATCCGGTGTGCGGGAAGTATGCGCGAGGTGCGCGGGTGCTGTCTCCGAATGTCGCCGAACCGGGTGGGATCTGTGGATAATCGGCTTACTTCGGTATTTGACGCCGGCGGGCCCACTCGAAGCACACCACCGCGGCGGCGCTGGCCACATTGAGGGACTCGACGTTGCCGGCCATCGGGATGGCGACCCAGCCGGTGAGCTGTGCGGCGACGGCTGGGGAGATCCCCGTGGTCTCGTTTCCCAGCACGTAGGCCACCTGCGGCGGTGGCGGGTCGCCGAACAGCGATTCGGCGCCCGGTGCCGAACCGGCCAGCCCGAGTACCCCGAATCCGGCGGCGCGCAGCATGGCGCAGGCAGCCTCGGCGGTGGCGCTGCGCAGCACCGGGGCGTGGAACGCCACCCCAGCCGAAGCCTTGATCACCAGTGGATCGATCGAGGGAACGCCCCGGCGGGGCAGCACCACGCCGTCGATTCCCGCTGCGGTCGCGGTGCGCAGAATCATGCCGACGTTGGCCGGATTGGTGATCGCGTCGATCACGAGGACTGCCGCCGGGCTACGCAGCGTCTGCAGCGCGCGATCAAGCGGGCGCATCCGGGGCGCCACCACGTCGGCCAGGATGCCCTGGTCGTGCCGGCCATTGCCGGCGAGCACCTTCACCCGGTGTGCTGACGCGCGCTGCACCGGCACCCGCCGGCGCGCCGCTGCGTCGAGGATCTCCTGCATGGTGTCGCCACGAGCGTGCTCGGCCACAATCACCTTGTCGATGGACAGCGCGGGGTCGATCAACGCCTCCAACACCGGTTTGCGGCCGTAGACGGTGATGAAGGTGTCCCGTGGGCTGGCGGCATGCTGGCTGGTCGGGACGCAGAACTGCTTGTCGCGCGGAGGCACAAGATGAAGGGTAAGCCGACGTCGACGGTAGGCGGTGATCTAGTCTGGATGTCCGCAGAGAGGGGCGCTGTTTCGCCGATGAGGGTCTACATCCCCGCTACGCTCACGATGCTGCGGACGCTGGTCGATTCCGGCGAGCTGATCCCGGTCGCCGGCACTGCATTCGCGCTCACGCCGATGCTTCGCGAGTCCTACGCCGCCGGAGACACCGAAGAGCTGGAGTATGTGGCGCTGAACGAGGCGGCCCGGGCCTCGCTGCGACTGTTGGCCGCCGAGCTCGAGGACGACCCGGCGGCACTGGCGCGCCGCGTCGTGGTAGCCGCCGACGTCGAGCGGGTGCGGTTGCGCCCCGATCTCGACGATGCCGCCGTCACGATCACCGGTGCGGTAACGGCCGGCGCGGTCGCTGCCGTGCACGTTGACGTAGCCGAGGCGCAGGATGCGGTGCGCGCCGCGGTGGCGGTGGTCGACGCTGCCGACCTCGGCGATCCGGACGCCGAGTTCGCGCTCGGCGACGCGGAGGACCACGAGATGGCCTGGTACGCCACCCAGGAGATCGCTTTCCTGCTCGAACTGCTATGAGACCGCGTGAGTGGCCCTGGGGGTGGGGACTAGGCGAGCCACACAAGCCGGCGCAAAAGACGTGGCGGAGGGCATCGCTAAGCGGGGTGGGGGTACAGGGCCAATGGGTGGACGACCCCGCGCCCCGCGCGGAAGCCGCGGGC
>JBBPZY010000146.1:0-25938 GCA_038276315.1 Mycobacteriales bacterium | reverse complement strand
TAGCATTCACCTCGAGGGTGCCCCTTCCTCGGAGCCGATACGGTCCTCAACAACCCGTATCCTCCCAGGTCAGGGGCACTTCTCACTGTTCCGACACCCCCGCAGACCATGATCTTAAACGTCGGCGTGAATACCCGAGGCCGGAACCACCTACGACGATCGCGACAGCCACCAGCAGCGCGAGGGTCACCAGCAGCGCGCGGGCCTGGCCACGGCCGAAAATATGATGTCCACCTGGACGATCGCCGTCTACGACTACGTCGAGCAGGTACTGAAGGCCCAGCGCCAGTTCGCCGAGAGCATGTGGGCCACCGCCGCACCGATGCGCCACGCTGCGCAAGACATGACGTCTCCCGGCGCTAAAGAGGACCGGTCGGCGCACCACCAGCCGGATGCCAGAAGTGACCAGCATCACGAGGACTCTCCCGGGCACCGGAACAACGGGCGTTATAACGACGGTGAGGACACAGCGGAGTACAACAAGCGCTCCGCCGGCAATAAACTGTCGAATGACGACATCTCGGAGACCAGCCGGACCGAGCGTGGGAATGTCCCGGCGGAAGAGTCCACCAAGACACGAGCGGCCGTCGCAAGCGCCGTTGACTGCAAGCGCCTCTGACCGGCTGCCCCCGGCAGTAAGCGTCTCTGGCTAGCGCCCAGAAGCCCGAAGCCCTTTGGCGTCGGCTACTGCGACGTCGAAGGGCTTCGGGCCTTCAGGCAGGGAGGCGTAGATCGGGATCCCAAGCAGAAATCCGCGGACTGGTCGTTGTAAGTGGTGTGCGGTTCTTCGGAGGGTTGGTAGCGCTCGGTGTCGGCGTAGGAACGGTAGGAGGCCCGGTCTGCGGGGGTCAGGACGGTGTCGTTGAGGAAGGGCGTGAGCAGGTTGCGGGGCCATCACTGTCGGGCCCGCACTACGTTGATCTCGGCGCAGAACACCACGATGGCCGACTGCAGGTACAGCCAGGCCAGCAAGCCGAAAACCAGCCCGAACACGCCGTAGACCTGCGAGGCGCCGATGAGCTCACGGCTGAGGAACACCGCGCCCACGGTCTGTAGCACCTCGATGGCGACCCCGGCGCCGACCGCTGGACGACGGTCCCGATCAGGACGAACAGCATCAGGCCGCGCAGTCGGGACACCAGTGGGTTGGGGCGGGCGTAGCGGGCACGGCCCAGACCCGGTTCAACGTTGTCTGGATGGCCACCGAGACATTCAGTCCCCCATGAGAGCGCCGAGGATGCCCAGGATCACGGCCGGGCGGCTGCCGTGGATCGAGCTGATGTTCTGCTGCAGCTGCGGACCGATGATCGGGAGTTGCTGCAGCGCTGAGCCGACCAGGGCGTGCTGCAGGGCGGGGTTGCCCTGCAGGAGGTAGCCCAGCACGCTGACCAGCAACAGCAGCAGGGGAAACAGCGAGAGGAAACCGTAGTAGGTGATCAGGGAGGCGAGGTAGCCCCCCTGATCGTCGACGAACTTGTAGATCACCGCCACCGGGAAGCCCACCCAGGTATGACGCCGCTGGAAGCCGTCCAGTCGAGCCGCTAGACCCCTGCCCGCGCCCCGCAGTCCCCCGCCGCTGCCGTGAGCTTCCACCCGAGAGAAGGCATCCGCCCCACCTCCGACACGAGCCACCCAATTGATGGCCGCCAGGGTCCGGGACGGACTTCTTCATGCTTACCCGCCCAGGCCCGCCACGGCAACCGCAGCGCCGAGCCGCCACCGATAATTGAGCCTATCGGTAAGGCGCGCGGTGAGCGCGGGATATGGTCGGGGGGCGAGGTGTCGGGCATCGCCGACGAGTCGGCGCCGTGGGGAAGGGCTGCAGTCGTTGGATGACGCAGGCTCGACGGTCGAACGGGTGGTGAGGCTGCCCGGGCAGGGGCGCACTGTGGTCTGGGAAAGCCCGGGTCCGCCGGGAGCGCCGACCTTGGTGCTCGTGCACGGTGCCACGATGACTGCTGAACTCAACTGGTCGGCGGTGGTTCCGGTGCTGGGCCGGCATTTCCGTCGGCATCCGCAGCTGATCGCCGGGCTGGTGTTGTGCGCCACCGGTCGGAGCATCGCGGATAGGCACTGGGCACGCTGGGTGGCCCTGACGATGCCGGCGCTGATGATGCCGGCAGTGGCGGCCGAGGCGGGATCGATGCCCTGGATGGCCGGGTTACGGGCCGACCTCATCGGCACGCACCTACTCGACCAAGACGATGATCGGGCTGAGCGGGCCTGGGCGCTGGACCAGATGCGCCGCACCCCGCTGCTCACTGCCGCCTCCGCAGTGTCCGCGGTATATGCCTTCAGCTCCCATGACTGGATCGGTGGGGTCGATGTACCCACCGCCGTGATCATCACTCGGCACGATCGGGTGGTGTCGGCGGCGCGGCAGCGGAGACTAGCCGCCGCGGTGCCCGAGGCGCTGGTCTACGACATCGACGGCGGCCACGATGTGTTCCTCAGCGCGCCGGGCCGCTTCGCCGCCGCGCTGCGCGACGCGTGCCAGGCGATCTGTTCCGGCGGCGTTATCACCGGCCCGGACGACCTCGCCGCTGGCCGTGCTCGTTGCTGAACACGCCCGTTGGCGGCTGCGGTCGGTACCTCGCTGGGTGGATTATGCGTCCGAGTGTCCTCGACCACACAGGATCGCCGCAGCGTCCGCTCCTATGGCACGGTGGTGGGTGTCGCCTCAGACCCCGGTGACGCAGTCGGTTGTTACGGCACGCGTACTTTAGGGGACTGTATGTCGGTCAACTTGAGGTCTGTTCCGTTGGAGCTACAGCATCGGGATCGCGAGTTCGCTGTTCGGGATCGTCGGGTCACCGTGGATGGGATAAGTACCCAGTACCTGGAGGCCGGGGCTGGGCCGCCGCTGTTGCTGCTGCACGGCTACGAGCAGAGCGCGACCAGCTGGCGGTGGGTCATCCCGGCTCTGGCCCGGACGCATCGGGTATTGGCGCTGAGCTTGCCCGGTCATGGAGACAGCTCCCCAGCGGTCGGTGGCTACGCCCCGGGCCGAGACCTGGCCCCGTTCGTGGCCGGCTTCCTCGACACGCTCGGAGTGGGGCCGCTCGACGTGGTGGGAAATTCCGTCGGTGGTGCGGTCGCGTTGCGGCTGACCCTGGCAGATCCGCGGCGGGTGCGAACGCTGACCCTGGTCGGTAGCGCGGGCCTCGGTCGCGAAGTCAACCCGTTGCTTGCTCTGGCCGCGCTGCCGGTCGTTGGCGAGCTGGCGATCCTGCTCACCCAAATCCCGGGCGGTGGCATGCTGCGCACGACCATGTCCGCCGCGATGCTCTTCGCCCAGCCGTGGCGGGCCCCCGCGGAGTTCGTCACCGAGCAGCACGCGCAGGGACGCCGGGTAGGCCAACTCGAGGCCGCCACCGCGATGGCGCGTGCCCTGTTCGACGTCACCGGGCAGCGCGAGGTCCTGCTCGACGAACTCCATACCTTGACGATGCCGACCCTGGTCGTCTGGGGCGGGTGTGACTACGTGCTACCCGCTTGCCACGCCCAGGCTGCGGTGGACCGCTTGCCCGCAGGGCGACTGGCGCTGTTCCCCGATTGCGGGCACCTGCCCCACGTGGAGTGCCCGGATCGGTTCGCCGCCGTGCTCAGCGAGTTCCTCACTGAGCAACAACACCCCGGCCGTGCAACGCACCGCGCGCCTCTACTCGCGCACGTCGATCTCTGAGAAGGCCAGCATGTCGACACCCCGGCTACGTCGAGTACCCGGATGCAAAGAAGAGCACCCCACAGTGTCCGGCGGCGCTGCGCCGGCCTCCGAGACCTACGGCAGCCAGGCGGGCCGCTACGAGCAGCGGACTGGTGCCTTTCGCTACTGGCGCGAACTGCTGGTCGACCGGCTGCCGGCGCGGCGACACGGTCCTCGATGTGGGCTGCGGTACTGGGTTGTGCCTGCCGCTGCTGCAGCGCAAGGTGGGCGCCTCGGGGGTGATCGTGGGGATCGACGAATCCGAGCAGATGCTTCAGGTGGCCGGCGAGCGGGTGGCCGCGCACGGCTGGGACAACGTGCGCCTGGTCGCCGCCCCGGTGGCGCGTGCGCCGATCGAGGGCACCGCGGACGGCGCCCTGTTCTGCGCGGTGCACGACGTGTTGCAATCCACGGCGGCGCTGGACCACATTTTTGCTCATCTGCGTCCCGGCGCGCCGGTCGCCGCGGCCGGCGGGAAGTGGCCGGCCTCGTGGTTGTGGCCGCTGCAGCCATGGGTGACCGCGCTGCACGCGCCGTTCGTCAACGATTTCACCCGCTTCGACCGGCCCTGGCAGCTGCTGGCTCAGTTCGTCCCCGACCTGCGGGTCCACCAGCTGGCCTTGGGCACCGGATACCTCGCGCTCGGCCATGCAGGGGCTGCCCGCTCAGTCTCGCGGCGCTGACCGGACTTCGGCAGTCCGGATGGCCATGACGGCTGCCGCGGTGCTGCGGTGGCGAACCGGGAGATCACCGTCCCACAGAAGGGTCCAGAGGCGGTGAATGTGAGGTAGCGCGCCGCTGACGGTATAGCCGGTTGCGTTCTCGGCGGCGGTGTGGCGACTCTGGGTGACCAGGTCGAGGCCCCGAGCGAAGCAGAAGGTCATCTGGGTCAGATCGACGACCAGATGGGCCGGATGCTGATCGAGGCTGTGATCCAGTGCGGTCTGCAGGGTCGGCAGGGTGCACAGGTCGACTTCACCAGACACCCGCAGCACGATGATCTCACCCGCAGCGCACGGCAATGACTCCGTGGCGCACGACAACAAACACTGGGGTACCGGGATCGTTGAGGTCGCCACAAGCCCACCCTTCAGCAGACGGAATCGAGCGTCGCCGGGGTCTCGGGCTACCTGATCCATGCTACACATCCACCCCCGTACCACACCGTCGAAAGGGGTGATGGAAAACTTGGTTACCGCTGGCCGACCACCTTGCTGGGCACCAGGCGGGTGGCGAGCACGTCAGCGGCCAAATCGGTCTCGACGACCTGCCGGGCCACTTCGGATAGCAGCGCATTGCGGTCGCGGGCGTAGCGGCGCAACCGGTCGAAGGCCGCGTTCATGCTCAGGTTCCCGCGATGGGCGAGCACCCCCTTGGCCTGCTCAATGATCACCCGATTGTTCAGCGCGGTCTGCAACTGCTCGGTGACCGCCTCACCGCGGCGAACGGCGCGTTCGGACAGGATCCCGATCGTCGCGACGTCGGCGAGTGCTTGACCCAGCGCCAGGTCAGCCTCGGGTAGCGTCCCCGGTCGGCGGTGAAACAGGTTCATTGCGCCGATCGCCTCGCCGCGCAACCGCAGTGGCAGCGCATGCACCGACCGGTAGGCCCCCCGGCTCCCGAGGGCGGCCACGAACACCGGCCACCGTCCGCTCGCGTCGGCCAGATCCGGGACGCTCACTGGCGCGTGGGTGCGGATGCACTCCACGCAGGGCCCCTGGTCGGCTTCGAGCTGCATCAGCTCCATCACGTCGGCGTCTTCGTGCGAGGACGCCACCACCTGCAGGTTGCGCCGGGAGTCGACCAGCATGATCCCGATCGCCTCGGCGGCCAGCAGCTCGACGCTGTAGCACACCAACCGGTCCAGCAGGTCGATGATGTCGTAGTCGTCGACCAGAGTGTCCGCGAGCCCGACGAATGCCCTGCTCAGCAGCTGCTCGCGACCGCTTCCCACCTGACTCATCAGACCCTCTTTCGCCAAGCACTCGCCCTGGGGTCGCCCGCCAGGAGCCGCTGTGTCATCTTTCGGGTTTACACGGTCACATGTCACGCCATGTCCTCGGTGAAGCGCAGCCGCCGGGACACCACGTCGTGGGCGACGTCGCTGAGCAACCGCTGCTCAACGAAAGCATAGGCCCGCATCCGGGCCAGGGCGTCGGTCGCGCTGATCCCGAGCTGCACCAACACCATGCCGGTGGCCTGGTGGACCTCCGCGCGGCCGTGCAACGAATGGTCCAGCCACTGTCCATCGCCGGGATCGGTCCGAACCCCGAGGAACATCAGCGCGGCCATGTTCGCGGCGCTGATCGCATCCCTTAACTGCGCATCGCTCAGCGATCCCGGTACTTTGCGATACAGGTCCAACACCCCGAGGTTGATCGTTCCCCACTGCAACGGCAACGCGAACAGCGCTGCCGCCTCGGACTGCTCCATCACCGCGGCGGCGAAGATCGGCCAGTGGCTCGTCTGGCGGCTGTGCTGCAGGTCGGGTACCAGCACCGGCCGCCCGGTCAGCGCCGCCTCGATGCACGCGCCCTCGCCCAGGCTGAACTGGAAATCTTGCAGCAGCTCCGCCGTCGCGTCAGTAGCGCACATCGTCTCGCGCGAGATGCTCGCGGTCAGCAGCGAGATCGCCGCACCGTCAACGTCCAAGCCCGACACACACGCCCGGCAGATCTGCTCGGCTAGCTCGTGGTCACCCCCGACGTCGCGATCGACCGCCAGCAACGCCCGCGACACCGTGCCCAGCTTAGCCACTCGGACCGACCCCATCACGCGGGTTCTCACCGAACACTCTCATGGCAGCCAGCCCCCGTCAGTCCAGGTCAGATCGCGAGCAGAGCACGACGGGGACTAGATCGGCGCCGACGGACTTCTTCTACGCTACACCGCCGGGACTTGGTCCGAGCGGGCCTGCGGCACCTGCAGTCCCACGTCCGCGGCGAGCCCGACGACGGCCTGGTCGATCCGGCGCAGGTGACGCACCACCGCGAGCACCCGCTCACGCTCAGCGGGCGGGCAGTCGGTCACCGCGTCCTCCGCGCGGTCGAGTAGCGGTTGCGCGGAGCTCACCTCGCCGCTGCGGTCACCCTCGTTCACGGCCGCGGCCACGGCGCCGACGTTGTGCCGCACCCGGACCGCGGCTCCGGACAGTCCGGGGCGCAGCATCGCCGGGTCGGCTACCGGTACTGTGCACAGCCGGGCCAGTCCCCGCGCGTGGTGGTCGCAGGCGCGCAGCACTCGCAGCCCGTGGCGCACCCCGGAGCGCCCCGCGATCCCGGCCAACCCGTCGGTGAGGGGCTTCGCGCTGGTCCTCAGCGTGCGCATGTTTTCGCCCAGTTTGCGCGCTTCGCTGACCAGCCTGGCGCCATCGGTGTCACCAAGCAGGCTGTTCACCGCATGGCACAGCAGCTCACCGACCCCATCCAGCACGGTCTGAACGTTGCCGCCGACGGTGTTCCGGGTGCTCGTCGGCAGCACGAGGTAGGCCACCACGACGCCGATCGCCGCGCCGGCAGCGGTTTCCTCCAGCCGCACGAGCAGCAGCCCGACGCTGAACTGGCCGAGCAACCCGTAGAGCAGCGCCAGCATCATGGTGATCCAGAAGATCATTCCTGCCGGAGAGACCTGCACCAGGTAGAAGGCGAAGAAGATGCAGACACCGATGAGTACCAGCGAGATCGTGCCGTTGCCGCCGACCAGCGCCGCGACGAGCACCCCAGCGACCACGCCGCCGACCGTGCCCAGCACGCGCTGCCAGCCCTTGCTCAGGGTCTCACCGCTCGACGCCGTGCCGGCGTAGATGACGAACGCGGTGATCGCTGCCCAGTACCAGCGGGTGGGCGAGATCAGCTCGCCCGCGACGATGGCCAGCGTGCCGGCCACCCCGACCTGGACCGACTGCCGTGTCGTGACCCGCAGCCAGCCCGTGAGCTCGCCGTCCGCAGCTGGGTCGTCCTGGTCAGCAGCGTCGTCAGGACCGTCACCAGGCGCTTGCTCCGGCTCGTCCACGGCAGCCGGCGCCGCCTCCGTCAGCGGGGTGGCCAACGCCGCGCGTACTACGGCCACCACGGCGATTCGCAGCCGGTTGACGACCGGGTCGTCAACCGGCTCGGCGGCGCTGAGCCGGTCGGCGAGGCCCTGCACCCGGTCGTCGAGTCCAGCGGGTCGCTCGGTGCGCAATGCGGCGCGCAGCTGCCCGAGCAGGTCGGCCAGCCTATGGCGATCTGCCCTGTGGTGGTCTGCGCCGGGTGCCGCGGGATCGCCGTCCAAGACCCGCACGGTCAGCCCAACCAGCCGTTCGGTAGCCAGCTCGGCGTCGAACACTCGCAGCGCCGGCTCGCTGCCCAGCCCGTCGTCGATGCGGTTCTCCACCATCAGTGCAGAGTCATTGAGCCTGATCAGTAGGTGTTGCAGCCGCCTGTGGGAGCGCGGTGTCAGCGATCCGTCGACGAGCCCGTCGGCCGCCGCGCCGATGACCGCCCCGAGCCGGGCGCGGAAAGCCCGCAGCAGCCGGGCCAGCTCCCGCTCCGGACTATCTCGCACCACGACGTTGCGCATCAGCAGGCTGCATGCCACTCCGATGACCACTGCGACCCCCAGCGCGGGCAGCTGCGCGAGGGTAGCGTGCAGGAAAAGTGCAAAGAAGTACGAGATGAACGCGACCATGCCCAGCGCCATCGCGCGCACGCCGAACCGGCGCACGTACACCGTCGCCATCATGATCACAACAAACACCGCATCGCCGCTGAACAGGTGCGGCGCCAGCAACGCTCCGAGCGTCACCGCCGCGACCGCCGGCAGCGGCACCAACGCCGTGGTGAGCACCCGCTGCCCTGGCTCCGGGTCGTTGACGGCCACCGAGGAAATCATTGCGATCACCACGCCGAACAGTGCGACGGTGATCGGCTGACCGGTCAGGCTGGCCAGCTTGGCGAGTACCGCCAAAGCCAGCGCCACAGTGGCGACCGTGGTCGCGGCCATCCGCAGCCGCAACGACCCGGGATCCGACGCGACCAGCCAGTCCCGGGCCCGGGCAACCACGTCTATCTGCACGCTTGGATCGTCGCACGCTGCGGTGCCCCGCCCGGCGCCGTCGGGGCAGGATGGTTAGGCGGAGGGCTCGGCGGGTACGTCTGGGGTCATGACCAACGCCAAGCCACTGGCCGTGGTGACCGGCGCCTCCAGCGGCATCGGTTTCGAACTCGCCAAGGTGTTCGCCGACAACGGCTACGACCTGCTCGTCAACGCTGAGGACAACGGCCTGGAAGCCGCCGCTGAACAGTTACGAGCCGCCGGCGCCGATGTGCAGTCAGCCCAGACCGATCTGAGCACCTACGATGGCGTCGAGCAGCTCTACGCAGCGATAGTGTCGACCGGGCGACCGGTGAGCGCCGCCGCGCTCAACGCGGGCGTCGGCCAAGGCGGCGCGTTCATCGATACCGATCTCGCCGATGAGATCAGGATCATCGACCTCAACATCACCTCAACCGTGCACCTGGCCAAGCGCCTGCTCAAGGACATGGTCGCCCGTGACGTCGGCCGGGTGCTCGTCACCTCGTCCATTGCGTCGACCATGCCGGGTTCCTTTCAGGCGGTCTACAACGCCTCCAAGTCTTTCCTGCAGTCGTTCGCCCAAGCGTTGGGCAATGAGCTCAAAGACACCGGCGTCACCATCACCGCGCTGATGCCCGGCCCGACCGACACGAACTTCTTCCACCGCGCCGACATGGACGATACGAAGGTCGGCCAAGGATCGAAGGACGATCCGGCCCAGGTCGCTAAACAGGGTTTTGAGGCCCTGATGGGCGGCAAGGACAAGATTATTGCGGGGTCGGCGACGACGAGGGCACAGGGCGTCGCCGGCAAGGTCCTGCCCGACAAGCTCAAGGCCGCCGCGCATCGTCAGATGGCGCAACCAGAGTCGGGGGAGTAGAACGCAGCCCACCATCGGCTGGGCCAGCGCTGTTAGTCGCTGGTGGTGGGCGGAGTTGGTAGAATTTCGAACAGATGGTTCAGGCCAGTTACTTTCAGGGGGACCGCTACCGCCCGGCGGCTGGTGCCGCTGAGTTGAAGGGTTGTACCTGTCGCGATGGCCTTCTCCCGGGTACAGATCAGCACAGATAGACCGGTTGAGCCCATGAAGGAGACCCGGCTGAGGTCGATGATCAGACGATCAGGCCGGGTAGCGAGCAGCTCTGCGAGGTAGTCTTGAAGGGGGAGTCCAGTAAGCATGTCCACCTCCCCGGCGACGTAGATCACTACGACTGAGTGCGCGAGATGGTGTACGTCTACGGAGAGCAGCTCGGTGTTGTCGAGGTAGGTGACAGATCCAGAGTTCGGCCTGAGGGTGAACCGGGAGGTCGGGGACTCCCTCAGCGACCATAAGCACCCTCTTTCCAGGCTCCTGCTCTACGCAATGCGACACCGCCGCGAGTCAGCCTAGCCTGCCGCAGCCGGCGGTCAACGGCAATCGGAAGTACCCGCATGGGCTTGGCCGTCTTGCTGTTCATCAGCTCAGGGCTTACGTCATCGGCGTGGGGGATGCCTTGGCCATCTTGCTCCATGAGCAGGATGGCACCGCTGGCCGAACCATCGGTGCCGTTAAGGACGCTGCCTACCACCCGTACCAGGATCGGGCGGCCGCGTCGATTGACTGCGGGGAGCACCATCTCGTGTCTGCTGCCGTCACCGGTGAGCGTCCGACGGATCAGCGGGCGCAGCTCCTGGGTCGGCAATCCGATGTCCAGATTGAGAAAGTGCTGGCCGATTATCGTCTTTCCGCAGCCCCCATAGGTCCTCGGCGCGCCGGTTCCACACTAGGACTCGCATCTCCGGATCCAATACTGCCACCCCGGAGCGCAGACCGGTCAGTATCGTTCCAGGAACTGTTTGGCTTCGTTGAGGTCGTCGGTTCGGTCATGCAGCTCATCGTTGATGACGTGGAGCTGGTCGTTGGTGGACTGAAGTTCGTGGTCCACCCGGCGGGTGAGACTGGCGCGTTTGTAGCCGGTGAAGTCAAAACCGCGGTTTTCCTTCAGATGCAACAGCAACGTTTCGAATGAAGCATTAGGTTGCGACACGTCTCTCGCCTCCACAGCAACGCCCACGCTCGTGCACCCAGGCGAGTTGTTCCACCTTCAGTCTTGCTCCACAGGACGAAAAGCTTAGCCCACGCCGGTACGCGGGCTTCGGTGTGCAAACCCATCATGATTCTACAGCGGAGCCCTCCAGAGCTGAGCTAACCCGACCGATCAGCTCCCGCAACCGTCCAGTCTCCACCTTGCTGGACTCATACCGTTGTCGGTACAGGGCAGCCGCGCGGCGCCGCTCGCGTCCCTCGGCGACCTCAGCCAGCCGCAGGTTCATGGTGCAGATGTCCGTCGCGAAGCAGCAGATGATGGTCGGCGGGCGCAACGTAGATCGTGCCCGCCGCGCCAGGACGCCGTGCGTGGCCGGCACGGCGGGTAGCGGTCCGGAGCGATCCAGGATGCCCGGCAGCGCGCTCGGCGCATACCGAGGAATGTGCAAGACCACCAGCACCGCCGCCGGCAGCTCGGGTGGCAGCCCAGCGACCGCTGCCCGAAGGGCCTCCACCCCACCAGCGGAGGCGCCGATCGCGACGACGCCAGCTCCGCGCTGCCCAGCCATACCCGCCAACATGGCCTGTCTGCGACCAGGACACCAGCCGACACGATACTGGGCGCCATCCTGCGTACTGTCGAGGTACACGAGTACCTCGACCACGTCCGACTGCGGCTGCGTGGCTGTCTATCCCTGCGCGATGTCCCCCGAGTTCGGGAAGTAACCGTCAAGTCACTGCTCGGTACCGGCCGGGTGCTGATCGACCTGTCCCGCCTGCGCTGCACTCAGCCGGCCTTCGTCACCGTTTTCCCGACCGCGTTGGCCATTGCCGGCGGTTGGCCGTCGGCGCGGTTGGTCCTTTACGGAGCCGACGGCGCCATGCGCTCGATGCTGCTGGCTGGGCGAATACCAGACACGGTGCAGTTGGCCGCCGACCTGGCTTCGGCCCGGGAGCTCTTTGACCGGCGGCCTCTCCAAGTACGACGCCACCGAGACCTACCCATGCACAACGCCGCTGCGGGAGCCGCGAGACGGTTCGTGCGCGAATCGTGCGAGATCTGGGTGGTGCCTCCGACGATCCGGGAAATTGCCGAACTACTGTCGAGTGAGCTGGTGAGCAATGCTGTCGAGCATGCCCACAGCTCCAGCCGGCTCACCGTTACCGGCACTGGATCGGCGTTGCGCGTCTCAGTCCGAGATTACAGCCGGACGGTCATCCCGCGGCCACGGCCGATAGACGTCGGAGCGTTCCGCGGCCGGGGCCTGCATCTGGTAGCAGCGCTGTCCCAGAGCTGGGGGGTGCACCAGCACGCGGATGGCAAGACGATCTGGGTCAACTTACAACTCGATTCACCCGAATAGCACTTGCCCCTATTGAATCCGCTTGTGCGCCAGCCGCTGTGCTGCGATGCTTACTTAGCCCAAACGGGCGACGATGGGCGGGTGGCCGCGTGGGGGGTGGGCGGCCGCCCGTGCACCGTTGTCAACTGAAGGTTGAGAAGCCCCTAGTCCGAGACAACGACCGCGTAGCCGCCTAGACCGATCATCCGCTGCCCGGCGATGGTCTCGGTCTTGGTGAGCAGCGTGATGACCGCACCCGTCTCTGGATCGAAGTCCACGTCAGTGATCGAGCCGAGCTCCAAACCTCGTTCGGTGAGCACTCGCTTGCCCAAAATCTCCAAGTCGTTGTCCTCGACCCGCTGTTCCACACCGTCGCGCGGCGGCCGGATCACCGCGTCGGTGGCGACTGTCACCGCGTCGGGCCCGAAGCCCCGGACGTCTTCCCAGGCGAGCAAAGTGCCGGCGCCGCTGACCTTGCCCAACCGCAGCAGGGCCACCCTGGCCGGTCCGGGCAGCACAACGAAGCTGTCGACCCTGGCCACCCGGGTCGCGGTGGCGGTATTCACCACGTCGCGCTTACGCGCCTGGCTGAACAGCATCAGCTGGCCCCCTCTCGTAGCCGGGCCCGGAAGGCGCCGACGGCCGCGCCGAAGCCGGCCAGATCCTCAGAGACGAACTCGGCGGCGGCTGCGGGCACGATGAGGTTTTCGCCGGAGACTGCCACGGTGTCCGGCAGCGGGATGAACACATGGCGACCCGCCGTGCCGAGCGCCTCGCTGGCCTCCACCTCGTAGCCCACCACGTCCAGGCTTGTCCCGCTGTGCAGCACGACGTCCACCACCCGACCGAGATCGCGCCCGTTGTCGGTGAGCACCCGGTCCTGCAGCACGTCCGCATGGCGAGCCTGCTCGCGCGGCGCGAGTTCGGTGGCTGCGGTGAGCACTGTCTCGTCGGACACCATCACGGCGTCGCGACCCACACCGTGCACCCCTGGCCAGGGCAGCGAGTCCTTGCGAGACCGGCTGAACAGTCCCGGATTGCGCAGGGTGAAACCGGCGATACGACCGCCGGAACGTTCGAAGACGACGTCCTTGATTTCGGCGACCAGCTCACCGCTGAGGGTGACCACCGGACGGCCGGCCAACTCACTGGCGCGCAGCAACAACATCGGGATCGGAGTGGTCACCGGGAGTCACCTCGGCCGGGTTTGCTGAGTCCGATCACGCCGCCGCGCCGTCTCTTGCGTTGGATGACCACCGCGAGGACGACCAGTACCGCGATAATCACCAGCGCCAGGATCACCCAGCCCCACCAGACCATCCCCACCTCCACACCGTTCCAGGCTCGGGCGCCAGCCTGCGCGCAGAGTAACGCGAACGGCTCGTGCTCGCCTGCTGGGGCGTCACCACCGCGTCGGTGGAATCCGGGCGGTGGAATCCGCAGTCATCGGCGGGGAACCTGACCCGTCGCGGGCGCGTTGAACCCGGGTGACGGCCTGCAACGTCGACCTGGAGGAACACGGTGCGCACCACCAGCAATCCCGCATTCCGCAGTCTTCCCGTCCGGGGCGGCGGATATGCGGGCTTCAACTCGGCCCCCGCAAGGTTCCCGGGCGCTGACCGCCGCTATGGCGGTGCCCTGCCGGCCATGAGTCGACCGATGACCGTCGATGATGTGGTCATCAAGACGGGCATCACCCTGGCGGTACTGATCGCCACTGGGGTGGCCACCTATCTCAGCGGACTGTGGGGCCTCGCCCTTCCGGCCGCGCTGATCGGCTTCGTGCTCGCGATGGTGGTCATCTTCAAGAAGCTGGTCAGCCCCCCGCTGATCCTGGCTTACGCCGCTGTCGAGGGGGTCTTCCTCGGTGGCATCAGCGGCGTCATCGGGAGAGCGGTCGAGCTGCGCTCGCCCGGTAGTGGCTCCATCGTGCTGGAGGCGATCACCGGCACCGTGCTGGTGTTCGCCGGGATGTTGGTGGTCTACAAGACCGGCGCAGTGCGGGTCACCCCACGGTTCACCAAATGGATCACCGGTGCCCTGATCGGGGTAGTCGGTCTGATGATCGTGAATCTCATCGCGAACTTCTTCATCCCTGGTGGGCTCGGCCTGCGCAGCGGTGGTCCACTGGCGATTGTCTTCAGCCTCGTTGTGATCGGGATCGCGGCATTCAGCCTGCTGCTCGACTTCGACGCCGCCGATGAGGCGATCCGGGCCGGTGCACCGGAGAAGACCGCGTGGTACATCGCCTTCGGTCTCACGGTGACCCTGGTCTGGTTGTATCTGGAGATCCTGCGGCTGCTGTCATATTTCCAAAGCGAGTAGCAGCCCAGCCGCCGATGCCGCCATCGCGCAGGGCCGAACACAGCGTGGGCAGCAACATCGAGCAGGCGGTGTCGTAGCCGGCGGTCGAGGGATGGAAGTGGTCCCGGCCGAACAAAATATCGGGCTGGGTGCGGAAATCCCGCGCGAGCAGTTGGGCCAGCGAGACCGGCAGGCCGCCTGCCGCACATATCGCGTCGTGCTGCAGGCGGGCCAGGGCCCAGCTAAATGTGTGGGCAATGGCCCGCGACGGCTGCGGAATCTGTCGGATGGTGCCGAGATCCGGGCACGTGCCGGCGATCACCGTGGTACCCGCGGCTCGTAATCTCGATACCGCCTCGCCGAGCAGTCTCGCCGATTCCCAGGGCGGAATCCGTCGGGTCACGTCGTTGGAGCCGATCACGACCAGGGCCGCGTGCGGAGCGGTGAGGAGGGCGGCGTCGACCTGTCCGGCGAGCAGACGGCTCGTGCAGCCGCAGATCGCCAGGGTGTCCAGCTGGACCGGTCGGCCGGAGTTGTCGGCTAGCCCACGGGCCAGTACTACGCCGGGAAGCTGCTCGGGCTGGTCTACGCCGAGCCCGGCCGCCAACGAGTCACCCAGCATGGCCAATCGCAGCACCGGCGAGTGTCCTACCGCCGAGGCGAGGATGGCGGAATCAGGATCCGACGGGGCATGCGGGCCGGTCCCATCCGGCAGGTACACCCCGTCCGCCCGGAAGGGCGACCAGCCCGGGATCACGATGTCGCGCCGGACCCGCTGGCCCTGCTGGCTGAGCATTCCGTAGGCCGCGCCGAACATGGCGCCGGTAGCACTGGCCACGACAGCCCATCGTCCGAAACAGATGTTGCATCGCTGAACAGCTCCTCGACGCCGCGCTGCGCAGAGTGACCCCATACTCTTGATATACGCCCTGAAGCGCGGGAGCGCGCGTGCACGAGCGAGATCCGTCCTACCCGCCAGGAGAACCCGGTGCACTACGCCGAGCACATCATCGATCTGGTCGGCAATACCCCGCTGGTGCGGCTGAACGCGGTGGCCCAGGACGTTGCACCGCTGGTGTTGGCGAAGGTCGAGTACTTCAATCCCGGCGGCAGCGTGAAGGATCGGATCGCGTTGCGTATGGTGGAAGCAGCGGAGCGATCCGGTGAGCTGCGACCAGGGGGCACGATCGTGGAGCCCACCTCAGGTAACACCGGTATCGGGCTCGCGCTGGTCGCGCAACGCAAGGGGTACCGCTGCCTGTTCGTCTGCCCCGACAAGGTCGGCCAGGACAAGCTCGATGTGCTCAAGGCCTACGGTGCCGAGGTAGTGGTGTGCCCCACCGCTGTCCTGGCCGCCCACCCCGACTCCTACTACTCGGTGTCCGACCGGTTGGCCAAGGAGATCGACGGTGCCTGGAAGCCTGACCAGTACTCCAACCCGGAGAACCCAGCCAGTCACTACCACAGCACCGGTCCGGAACTCTGGGCGCAAACCGAGGGACGCATCACGCACTTCGTGACCGGCATCGGCACCGGCGGGACGATCTCCGGAACCGGGCGCTACCTCAAGGAGGCCAGCAGCGGGCAGGTGCGGGTAGTGGGTGTCGATCCGGAGGGCTCGGTGTACTCGGGCGGCAGCGGCCGGCCCTACCTGGTGGAGGGTGTCGGAGAGGACTTCTGGCCCCGCTGTTATGACCAGAACATCTGCGATGAGGTCATTCCGGTCTCTGACGCCGATTCCTTCACCATGACCCGGCGGCTGGCCCGCGAAGAGGGATTGCTACTGGGGGGATCGTGCGGGATGGCTGTGGTGGGTGCGCTGCGCGTCGCTGCCCGGGCGGACCCGGACTCGGTGATCGTGGTGTTGCTGCCCGATGGCGGGCGCGGCTATCTGGGCAAGGTGTTCAGCGACACCTGGATGGCCACCTACGGTTTCCTGCCGCCGGACTCCTCCGGGGCCACGGTCGCCGATGTGCTGGTCGGCAAGGACGGGGCCTTGCCCAAGCTGGTGCACACTCATCCGAACGAAACGGTCGCCGAGGCGGTGATGATTCTGCGCGAGTTCGGCGTCTCGCAGCTGCCCGTGGTGGCCGCCGAGCCGCCGGTGATGGCGGCCGAGGTGATCGGCGCGGTCAGCGAGCGCACCCTGCTGCAGGCGCTGTTCGCCGGTGATGCGCAACTCGCCGACCGGATCGAGGCGCACATGGCATCACCACTTCCGACGATCGGGGCGGGAGAGCCAATCGGGTCTTTGATGCGGGCATTGGCCAATGCCGACGGCGCCATGGTCCTGATCGACGGTAAACCGGCCGGGGTGGTGACTCGTCAAGATGTACTGGGGTTCCTGGCTGGGCGGTGAGAGGCGCCGGAGCGGATCCGCTAACGTGACCGCGCGCGCATGCGCCAGGCTGTCTTAACGAGGGGTTAAAGACGCAATGACGACTTCCCGGCCTGCAGCCCAGTCGACTTCCCCGTCCACTCAGTCGGCCGACCACCAGCCCACATCGGTTGCGCTGCCGGAACCTCCGCCGGCCCCGTCCCTACCAACGAGATGGCCGCCCTTACCGGGACAGCCGCCGCAGCCGCCAGCGCCCCCGCAATTCGGACGATTCGCGCAATGCGTACCGCCACCGCAGTTCGGGCGATTTCCGCCTCCTATTCAATTGACAGAACCGGCGCGATCGCAAGAACCGGCGGTGCTAACCCAGGTGCGCCAGACCGATGCCGGCGAGCGGACCGGCGGTGAGTGCCCGGCCGTTGGCGTGGCGGAACCGCTGGCGGGTTTCGGCGCCAGAGCGATCAGTTGCGTGATCGACTGCGTGGCTCCAGTGATCGTGCTGAATCTCCTGCTTTCTCTCGGTGTAGTGCTCGGCAGCCCAACGTGGCCCCCGGTGCTTGCTGCGGTCGGCTACCTGGGACTGCTGGGTTTCGGGATGTGGAACTCGGGCTGCCTGCAGGGCACCACGGGGCAAAGCCTCGGCCGCCGGGTGGCGAACACGAAACTGGTCATGCTCGAGACCGGTCAGCCGGTCGGGTTCGGTAGCGCCGTGGCGCGCCAGATCTGCCACTGTCTGGAGTTCGGCATCGGGTACCTGTGGCCGCTGTGGGACGGCAAGCACCAGACTTTCGCGGACAAGATCGTCAACACAGTGGTGATCCGGGTTGATCCGCGGACCGGAGTAGACGCGACAACCGAAGATCGCACCGGCCGCACAACACCGTAGGCTGGCGAGGTGACAGGTTTTGCCACCCGTGCGATCCATGCTGGTCAAGACCCGGACCCTCATACCGGATCGGTGATCGTGCCGATTCACAGCAGCTCCACCTTCGTCCAGGATGGCGTCGGCGGGCTGCGTGAGGGGTACGAGTACGCCCGCACCGCCAACCCCACCCGCACGGCGCTAGAGACCTGCCTGGCGGCGTTGGAGACAGGCCTGCACGGGCGCGCCTTCGCGTCCGGGATGGCGGCCAGTGACGTGCTGCTGCGAGCGACCTGCCGTCCGGGTGACCACATCGTCATCCCCGACGATGCCTACGGCGGCACGTTTCGTCTGATCGACAAGGTGTTCCGGCACTGGGGGATCGAGCACACCGCCGTCGGGCAGTCCGATCTCGACGCCGTGCGGGCCGCGATGCGCCCTAACACCCGGTTGGTGTGGTGCGAAACCCCGACCAATCCGCTGCTCAACATCGCTGACATCGCGGCGCTGGCCGCCGTCGCGCACGACGCGGATGCCCGGCTGGTGGTGGACAACACGTTCGCCACGCCGTACCTACAGACGCCACTAGCGCTCGGCGCGGATGTGGTGCTGCACTCGACCACCAAGTACCTCGGCGGACATTCCGACGTCATCGGCGGCGCGCTGATCACTGATGACGTCGAGTTGGACGAGCAGGTGGCCTTCCTGCAGAACGGTGCCGGCGCGGTGCCCGGACCGTTCGACGCCTGGCTGACCCTGCGGGGAATCAAGACCCTGGCAGTGCGCATGGAGCGACACTGCGACAACGCCGAGCGGGTCGCCGCGGCGCTGCAGGCGCACCCGGCCGTAACCGGCGTGCGCTATCCCGGTTTGGTCACCCACCATGGCCACGAGGTCGCCGCCAAGCAGATGCGCCGGTTCGGTGGAATTGTCTCATTCACCGTCGAGGGTGGTGTCTCCGCGGCGTTGGCTGTCTGCGCCCGCACCCGGGTGTTTACCCTGGCCGAGTCGCTAGGGGGCGTGGAGTCGCTCATCGAGCACCCCGGCCGTATGACGCACGCTTCTACCATTGGAACCCAGCTTGAGGTACCCGCCGAGTTGATCCGGCTGTCGGTGGGCATCGAAGATGCCGAAGACCTTGTCGACGACATCCTCACTGCACTCGGGTAGCGCTAGCCGCTAATCGCCTAAAAGGCTCTTCGGTGGCGGCGGGGTCTGTGTGCGGGGCGGTGGCGCCACCGGCAGGTCGGAGCTGTTGAGGCAGCCGCCGACGAGTTGCATGCCACCGGGCACCGGCACGTAACTACCAGGCTCGGCGCAGCCCGCCCGGTCGACGGTGAAGACGGCGGCGGCAGCGAGCAACGCGGCCACCCCAACCGTGGCCATGACCGGCATCCAGCCGCGGGCCATCCCACCTCCCAAGATTTGCTCTCGACCTTACCTCGGCGTTGCATCCCCTGCGCAGGCTGTCACGCCGTTGCTGATCCGGGCCGCCCCGGCTGGCATGATCTTCAACTATGGAGCTGGTCGGGGTGGAGAAGATCAGAGTCGCCCGAGAGACGCTGCACGGTGTCGTCCGCCGCACGCCGGTGCAGCATTGTGCGGTTCTCGAGCGGCGCTGCGCGGTACCGGTCCATTTCAAATGTGAGAATCTGCAGCGCACCGGATCGTTTAAGATCCGCGGCGCCTACGTCCGGATCCATGCGCTGTCCCCAGCGGAGCGGGCCCGGGGCGTGGTCGCCGCCAGTGCGGGCAACCACGGGCAGGGTGTGGCGTTGGCCGCGGCAATGCTGGGAACCACCGCGACGGTCTACATGCCGATGACCGCGGCGCTGCCCAAGGTCGCTGCCACCTGCGGATACGGTGCTCAGGTGCACCTCGTCGGCGACGTCGTCGAAGAATCGCTGGCCGCCGCGCGCTCCTTCGCGCAAGACACCGGAGCGGTGTTCATCCACCCGTTCGACCATCCCGATGTTATCGCCGGCCAGGGCACGGTAGGTCTGGAACTGCTCGAGCAGCTGCCCGACGTGGCCACCGTACTGGTGCCCACCGGCGGAGGGGGGCTGGTCGGGGGGATCGCCGCCGCGGTCAAGGGCGTCAAGCCGGACGTCAGAGTGATCGGTGTGCAAGCCGAGGGGGCCGCGGTCTGGCCCCCCTCGCTGGCCGCCGGGGCGCCGGTGCGGCTGCGGCGCCAGCACACGATGGCCGACGGCATCGCGGTCTCCGAAGTGGGTCCGGTGAGCTTCGCGCAGGTGTCCGCTCTGGTCGACGAGGTGTTGACGGTGGGCGAGGAGGCACTGTCGCAGGCGGTCTTGTTGTGCCTGGAGCGCACCAAAATGCTCGTCGAGCCGGCTGGTGCCGCCGCCGTCGCAGCGCTACTGCAACCGTCTGCGCGTTTCCTCGGACCAGTCTGCGCCGTGCTGTCCGGGGGTAACGTCGACCCGCTGCTGCTGATGCATCTCATCCGGCACGGCCTGAGCGCGGGCGGGCGGTTCCTAGCCCTACGGGTGACCGTGCCCGACCGGCCCGGAGAGCTCGCCAGATTGTTGTCCCGGATCGGTGACTCAGGTGCCAACGTCGTCGACGTGGCGCATTCCCGCATCGCCGGCAGCCTCGCGGTCGGCGATGCGGTAGTCGCGCTGAGCCTGGAAACCCGGGGCGCGGAACACTGCGCGGAGCTGGTTGCCGATCTGGACGTCGCCGGCTACCACGTGACGCGCTGAGTTGAGGCGGTCAGCGCCGGAAGGGTTCGGCTTTGACGACCGCGACGGTCATCAAACCGCCATTGGGCAGCTCGTAGTGGCGGTCCTCGCCCTCATGCGCGCCGATGATCGCCTTACCCAGCGGAGAGTTGGGCGAGTAGACCTCCAAGTCCCCGGCTGCGACTTCCTCCAGCGAGCCGAGTAGGAAGGTTTCGATCTCGTCGTCGCCCTGGTAGCGAACCGTGACGACCATTCCGGGCGCAGCGATCCCGGACTCGGTCGGGGCCTCGCCGACTGCGGCCACCCGAAGCAGTTCCTGCAGCTGGCGGATGCGCGCCTCGAGCTGAGCTTGCTCTTCCCGGGCGGCGTGATAACCGCCGTTCTCCTTGAGGTCGCCTTCCTCGCGAGCGTCGTTGATCTTTGCGGCAATGACTGGGCGGTTCGCGACCAACTCGTCGAGTTCATGCTTGAGCCGGTCATAGGCTTCCTGGGTCAGCCAGGCTACCTGGGTATCGCTCACAGTCATCACTACTCCTCCTGATCCGACGTCCGCTACCGCGGGGCGGACCGAACCGAACCGCTGGCGTGACAGCCAGCGGCCGGAACGGAAAAACACGGCCCTGCCCCGGAGCCGTGCGCACCTTCCACGGTAACACGACGTGTCCGATTTGGCCTCAGCCTTATGGGTGACGAGGTATGGATCGTGCCTGCTCAGCGGGTTCTCAGGTCAGTACTTCGGAGGTGGATTGAGGTACGCGGGCACCTGGAACGAGCACCCGTAGACCTCCACGGTGACCGGTGGCCGCACGGTATGGACCACGGTGGCCAGCGCAACCGGGCCGGCAGCGGGGGGCACGTAGAGCTCCTTGCGACCAGTCTCCTCGCCATCTCGCGAACGGGCCCGGATGATGCACACCGCAGGGCGCGAGGGATCATCGCGGATCACGGTCAGCCGGAGTTGCACGGCATTGCCTGGTAACAGGGTGAAGCCCAGCGTCTCGGTCCGGATCGGGGCGGTGCCGAGGTTGCGGTAACCGATCACCGCGATTGCCAGGCCGGTCAGCACCGCGAGTAGCAGTCCTACCGGCACCGTCCAGCGGCGGCGGCTCCCGCGCGCCTGCGGTCCGTAGCGGCCCTCGGGAAGCTGGCCAGGGGTCACGGTGTTGTACCTCCCCGATGGGTACCTACGCCGACGGCCCACCGGATGGCACTGCGAGTCCGGCAGGAACAATGGTTCGAATAGTCCCACCGCCCGGGCAGCCCGCCCAACCGGCGATGGAGAAGGGATAGCGGCGTCCATGGCTGAGCAGCTGCGAATGGTGGCGGTGCACGCGCATCCCGATGACGAGTCGAGCAAGGGTGCCGCGACGATGGCCCGATACGTCGCCGAGCGTCATGATGTGATGGTGGTCAGCTGCACCGGTGGAGAGCGCGGCAGCATCCTCAACCCGTCGTTCGAGCCAGCCGACCTGGCGGCGCATCCGGCGGAGATGAGTGCGGTCCGCCGCCGCGAGATGGCGCACGCGGCGCAGATTCTGGGAGTGCGGCACCGCTGGCTAGGTTACGTCGACTCCGGGCTGCCCGACGGCGACCCGAAGCCGCCGCTGCCGGACGGATGCTTTGCGGCGGTGCCGCTGGAGGTCCCGACCCAGGACCTGGTCCGGCTGATTCGCGAGTTCCGGCCGCACGTGGTGGTGACCTACGACGAAAAAGGTGGGTACCCGCACCCCGACCATATCCGTTGCCACGAGATATCGGTCGCTGCATTCGACGCCGCGGGCGACCCAGAGCGTTTCCCCGATGCCGGGCCGCCGTGGCAGCCGTTGAAGCTCTACTACACCCACGGCTTCTCCCGCAAGCGGATGCAGCTGATGCATGACGCGCTGCTCGCGGCCGGCTCGGAATCGCCGTTCGGCGAGTGGCTGGCGAAGTGGGACCCGGCGCTTCCGGACATTCTGGAGCGGGTCACCACCCGGGTGCAGTGCGCCGAATACTTCCCGGTGCGCGACGATGCGCTACGCGCACACGCGACCCAGATCGACCCGGCGAGCCGGTGGTTCGTTGTGCCGCATACGGTGCAGGCTGAGCTGTGGCCAACCGAAGAATATGAGTTGGCCCGTTGTCTGGTCGACACCACGCTGCCTGAGGACGACCTGTTCTCCGGTGTCCGCGAGCGGGTGCACATATGACGCAGTTGCTGTTGCCCCCAGGCTTCTCGGCTGTAACCGCTCCTGGTTTCTCGACGATGCACGCAGTCGGAGTGCTCGCGCCGCCACCTAAGCCGGGTCCCGACCCAGGTGGGCAAGGCGAAGATTCCGGCAAGGCCGCGCCGTTAGGACTGGTGGTGCTGCTGCTATTCTTCCTGGCTGTGGCGCTGCTGGTGCGCTCGATGAACAAGCACCTGCGCCGGGTCCCGAAGTCTTTCGACAACGATCCCGGTACTCCACCTCGTAAGGAGTAACGGTTCCGCACTGCTGGCGGGCCAGGGAGGATACCCACATGGCGAACCGGCTCGCGAGCTCCACCAGCCCATACCTACTGCAGCATGCCACCAATCCGGTCGACTGGTGGCCGTGGTGCGAGGAGGCGTTCGCGGAGGCGGCACGGCGTCGCGTCCCCGTACTGCTGTCCATCGGCTACGCCGCGTGCCACTGGTGCCACGTGATGGCGCATGAGTCCTTCGAGAACCCGGACATCGCGGCGGTGATGAACGCCAACTTCGTCAATATCAAGGTCGATCGGGAAGAACGTCCCGACGTCGACGCCGTCTATATGGAGGCGACTCAGGCCATCACCGGCCATGGTGGGTGGCCGATGACCTGCTTCCTCACGCCCACCGGTGAGCCGTTTCACTGTGGCACCTACGTCCCGCCGTCTCCTCGACACGGCTTGCCCGGCTTCCCCGAGCTGCTCATCGCCATTCGCGAGGCCTGGGCCAACCGAGGGGAGCAGGTCCGGGATTCGGCCAGGCGCATCGCCAAGCAGCTCGCCGAACGGGCCGTGCCGTTGGCTGAGTCCGCCGTCGACGATCAGGTGCTGGCCACCGCGGTCGAAAAGCTGGCTGCAGACTTCGACTACCAGCACGCCGGGTTCGGTGGTGCCCCGAAGTTCCCGCCGTCGATGCTGCTTGAGTTCTTGCTCCGGCACCATGAGCGGACCGGCTCCAAGGGGGCCCTGTCGATGGCCGAGCGCACCTGTGAGGCGATGGCCCGCGGCGGGATGTACGACCAGCTCGCCGGTGGGTTCGCGCGCTACTGCGTCGACGCCGCGTGGGTGGTGCCGCATTTCGAGAAGATGCTCTACGACAACGCCCTGCTGCTGCGTGCCTACACCCACCTTGGCCGGCTGACCGGATCGGCGAGCGCCAAACGGGTGGCCGAGCAGACAGCGACCTTCCTCCTCAAGGGGCTGGGCACCGCACAGGGTGGCTTCGCGGCGTCGCTGGACGCCGATACCGCAGGTGTGGAGGGCGCCACCTACGTGTGGACGCCGGAGCAGCTCATCGAGGTGCTCGGGTCACCTGACGGCCTGTGGGCGGCGGAGCTGCTGGCAGTGACCAAGGCCGGCACTTTCGAGCATGGTGCGTCGGTGTTGCAGCTGCCTGCCGAGCCTGATGACGCGCAGCGCTGGGAGCGGGTGCGCACCGCGCTGCTCGCTGCCCGGGCCGCTCGCCCGCAGCCCGGCCGGGACGACAAGGTGGTCACCGAGTGGAACGGGATGGCGATCACCACTCTGGCTGAGGCCGGCGGCGTGCTCGATCGTCCAGAGTGGATTTCGGCGGCGGCGGCTGCGGCGGAGCTGATGCTGGGCACGCATATGGTCAATGGCCGGCTGCGGCGCAGTTCCCGAGACGGCGTGGTGGGCCAGGCCGCGGCGGTGCTGGCTGACCACGCCTGGCTGATCGAGGGTCTGCTGGCGCTGTACCAGGTCACTGGTGAGGACCGCTGGTTGCAGGCTGCGTTGCCGGTGCTGGAGCTGGCCCAGACGCACTTCGGCGATCCGGACCATCCCGGCGCCTGGTTCGATACCGCTGGCGATGCGGAGGCGCTGTTCCGTCGCCCCACCAACCCCACTGACAATGCCACCCCAGCGGGTGCCTCCGCGTTGGCGGCCGCGCTGGTCACTGCCTCGGCTCTGACTGGTGCGGAACCTTGCCACGCGGCGGCCGAGGCGGCGGTGGCGCGGGCCGGAGCGGTGTTGGCGAAGGCACCGCAGGCTGCCGGGCACTGGTTGACCGTTGCCGAGGCGCTGGCTCACGGGCCGGTGCAGATCGCCGTGATCGGCGCGGCCGGGGATGCGGCCCGTGTCGCGCTCGAGGTGGCGGCCCGGGCGGCCGCGCCTGGTGGCGCGGTAGTGCTGGCGGGAGAACCGGGTGTGGATACTCCGATGCTCGCCGGGCGGGATCTGATCGGAGGTCTCCCGGCGGCCTACGTCTGCCACGGCTTCGTCTGTGATCGGCCAGTGACCACCGTCGAGGATCTGCACGCTCAGCTCCGGAGCAGCTAGCCACGTAAAACGTGGCGTCGCGCGCTGACCTCCACGCAGGAGGCGTCGTCCGCGGTTCTCGTGATCGTCAAAACTGAGGCGTAGCCGTGCAGAATTGCACCGCCATCGCTCAGTTTCGGTGATCTTGGTCCGGTGGTGTCGCGTCCTGGGCGGCATCGACCTGTCCAGCCTCAGTCAGGATCCGCTCGACGGTGTCGCGTCTTGCCGGGCGGCCGCGGCGCTGTCCCGGTCCTCTTCCGGAGCTGGGCGGCCAACCACTCCGCGCCGAACGGAAGCGGCGCTGGCGATCCACCGTTCGCGGTAGGCGTATCTGATTCGCGCACCTGCAACGCTTGTAATCATGTAATCTAAGGCAGGATGAGCGAAAGGAGAACATCATGGTGGGACGAGGACGGCCGCACGGGGTGCGCCCAGAAGGTCGAGGGCATGGTCGTGGTGGCTGGCAGCAGGCTGACCTGCCACCAGCAGATGACGCCAAGGCGTGGTTCGTGGGGCGGTTGCCGGATGGCTGGTTCACCGGTGACGTCGAGGTCAGCGCGGACCGCGAAGAGATCATCGTCGTGGGTGAGCTGCCCCCGCTGGGCGACGAGTTCACTGATGACGCCGAGCGCGCGGCAGCCGAGGCCGGCCGGATCAGCCGGTTCCGGGAAGACTCCCGCGACGAGCGGATCGAGATCGCCCGGCAGGCCGAGCACCGTTACCGGCGCAAGGTCGCCTGGGGTGCCCGGTTGGGTAGCAGCGCGGAGATGTTCACGACACTGTCGGTGCCGGTGATGACCCGGTTGCGGCAACCCGAGCGCCTGGTGCTCGACACCCTGGTTGACGCGGGAGTGGCGCGGTCCCGATCGGAGGCGCTGGCCTGGGCGGTACGGCTGGTCGGCGAGCACGCCCAGCAGTGGCTCGGTGAGCTCAAGCAGGCGATGGCAACCGTCGACGATCTGCGGGCCCGCGGTCCCGAGCTCTAGATGGTTGATTCCGTGAAGATCGTGTGAGGGCGCGTCGTTACCACGGGCGTGGACGGAGGGCGTTCAAGATCGATGTGTGACCAACGAACTGAACACCCTCCTGACTTCACTGTACGTGTTGATCGACGATC
>JBBPZY010000145.1:0-10097 GCA_038276315.1 Mycobacteriales bacterium | reverse complement strand
GCCGCGCAGCAGACCGGGTTGCCGCCCAGCGTGCTGCCGTGGTGACCGGGCTGCAACAGGTGGGCGGCGGGTCCGATGCCGATACACGCCCCGATCGGAAGGCCACCGCCGAGACCCTTGGCAAGCGTCACCACGTCGGGAGTCACGCCTGCCGCCTGATGGGCGAACCAGCTACCGGTCCGGCCGATGCCGGTCTGGACCTCGTCCAACACCAGTAGCGCGTCCTTCGCTGCGGTGATCTCCCGAGCGGCCTGCAGGTAGCCCGCTGCGGGAATGATCACACCGTTCTCGCCTTGCACCGGCTCGAGGAACACCGCGGCGGTGTCGGAGTCGACGACCGCTTTCAGGGCCGCGGCATCGCCGTAGGGTACGAAGACCACACCGGGCGGCATCGGCTCGAACGGATCCCGCTTGGCCGGCTGACCGGTGAGCGCAAGCGCCCCCATGGTCCGACCATGAAACGCGCCGTAGGTAGCGACCAGCTTAGGCCGTCCGGTGCGCCGGGCGATCTTGAATGCGATCTCGTTGGCCTCCGTGCCGGAGTTGCAGAACAGCACCCGACCCGACCCGGTGGCACCGAGCAGGTCCAGCAAGGTCTCGGCAAGCGTGATCGCCGGTTCGGTGAGGTACAGGTTGGAGACCTGCCCGAGGGTGTTGATCTGCTCGGTGACGGCACGCACCACCGCTGGGTGCGCGTGGCCTAGCGCGTTCACTGCGACACCGCCGACCAGATCGAGGTAGCGCCGGCCGTCGGTATCCCAGACTTCGGCGCCGGCACCACGGGCCAGCGCCAACGGCGGTGTGCCGTAGTTGGCCATCAACGCGGCCTGCCAGCGCCGCTGCAAGTCCACAGTAGGCATCAGGCCTCCTCTCCTGGGGGCAAGACCATCGTCCCCACCCCCTCGGTGGTGAACACCTCGAGCAGCACCGAATGCGCCACCCGACCGTCGATCACATGCGCCCGGGGCACTCCACCGCGGACAGCGCGCAGGCAGGCCTCCATTTTCGGCACCATCCCGGTGGACAGGATCGGGAGCAGCGCCTCCAGCCGGTCCACCGTGATCTGGGATAGCAGGCTGGTGCGGTCGGGCCAGTCGGTGTAGAGGCCCTCGACGTCGGTGAGCACGACGAGCTTCGCGGCACCCAAGGCGACGGCCAGCGCCGCCGCGGCGGTGTCGGCGTTGATGTTGTGCACCACACCGTCGGCGTCCGGGGCCAATCCGGAGACCACCGGGATACGCCCGGCGTTGACGATATCGAGCACCGCGTCCGGGTTCACCGCAACCACATCGCCGACCAGCCCTACGTCGACCTGCTCGCCGTCCACGGTGGCGGTGCGACGGGCGGCGGTGAACAGGTGCGCGTCTTCCCCGGAGATGCCGACGGCGAACGGACCGTGCGCGTTGATCAGCCCGACGAGCTCCCGGCCCACTTGCCCGAACAGCACCATCCGCACCACGTCGATCGTCTCGGGTGTGGTGACCCGCAAGCCGCCGCGGAACTCCCCCGCGATGCCCAGCCGCTCGAACATGGCGTTGATCTGGGGACCACCGCCGTGCACCACGACCGGGCGTAGCCCGGCCAGCCGCAGAAACACCATGTCCTGGGCGAAAGCGCATTTCAGCTCGTCATCGAGCATCGCGTGGCCGCCGTATTTGATCACGACGGTGGTCCCGTGGAAGCGCTGCATCCAGGGCAGCGCCTCGGCGAGCACCGCGGCCTTCTGCCCCGCCGTGTCGATACGCGTACTCGTCATGACGAGTACGCGCTGTTCTCCTCGACGTACGCGTGCGAAAGGTCGGTAGTGAGGACGGTGGCCTCGCCCGCACCGAGGTGCAGGTCGACCTCCACGGTGATCTCGCGCCCAGACAGGTCCGCTGTGGAGCGATCCGCTGCCATCGCGCCGCCTTTGCAGAGCACCAGCCCGTTGATCCGGATATCCAGGCTGTCGGCGCGCACGGTGGCCGGTGAGGCGCCTACCGCGGCCGCGATCCGTCCCCAATTGGGATCGGATCCGAAGAAGGCGGTCTTGACCAGGCTGTCCCGTGCGATTGCGCGAGCTGCGGCGAGCGCGTCGTCGGCACCAGCCGCTCCGCGAACAGTGATCGAGATCTCCTTGGTGACGCCCTCGGCGTCGGCCTGCAAGCCTTTGACCAGCTCGTGGCAGACCTGCTGCACCGCGGCGGCGAACTCCGTCCGGTCGGGCACGACCCCCGAGGTTCCGGAGGCCAGTAGCAGCACGGTGTCGTTGGTCGAGCAGGTGCCGTCGATGTCCAGGCGCTCGAATGTCCGGGTTGTGGCACAGCGCAGCACCGCATCCAGGGTGGACTCGTCGACGGCGGCGTCAGTGGTGAGCACGCACAGCATGGTGGCCAGGCTGGGCGCGACCATGCCGGCGCCCTTGGCGAATCCGCCCACAGTCCAGCCCGCGCCGGTGACCGCGGCCTGTTTGGGCAGGGTGTCAGTGGTCAGCACCGCGGTGGCGGCGGCCAGGCCGGCTTCCGGCGTTGCGGCTAATGCGGCCGCAGCTTTGTCGACTCCCGACAGCACTGCGGCCAGCGGCAGCCGCTCGCCGATCAAGCCGGTGGAGCAGACGGCGACCTCGGCCGCTCCACAGTCCAGCACCGTGGCGACCCGGTCAGCGGTGGCATGGGTGTCCTGGAACCCGCCAGGGCCGGTGCAAGCGTTAGCTCCGCCGGCGTTCAGTACAACCGCACGCAGCCGCCGGCCGGCGAGCACCTGTGCTGACCACACCACCGGCGCCGCTTTGACCTGGTTGCGGGTGAACACCCCAGCGGCTGTTGTTTCGGGCCCGTCATTGACCACCAGAGCCACGTCCAGACCGCCGCTGAGCTTGATACCGGCGGCTACCCCGGCCGCCCGGAACCCGCTGGCTGCAGTAACGCTCATTACGGTGTCTCCCTCTCGGTGCGTCCTAGGGGGCGATGCCCCAGGCTGATAGACCGGTGGTTTCGGGAAGGCCCAGCGCCAGGTTGAGGCACTGCACGGCGGCTCCCGCCGTGCCCTTGGTGAGGTTGTCGATCGCGCCTACAGCGACCAGCCGTCCGGCGTCGACGTCCACCGCGACCTGCAGCTGCACGGAGTTGGATCCACGCACGGCTCCGGTGACCGGCCAGCGACCTGCCGGCAGCAGATGCACGAACGGCTCCGCCGAATATGCAGCATGGTAAGCGCTCCGGGCTGTCTCCTCATCGATGCCTGGACGCAATGCCGCAGTGCAGGTAGCCAAGATGCCGCGGGGCATCGGCGCCAGCATCGGTGTGAACGACATCGTGACGGGCTGGCCGGCGACTCCAGCGAGGTTCTGGATGATCTCCGGAGTGTGCCGGTGCGCACCAGCCATCCCGTACACGCTTGCCGACCCCATCACTTCCGAGGCCAGTAGGTGGGGTTTGAGGGCGCGCCCGGCACCCGACGTGCCGGATACCGCGGTCACCACGACGTCGGGATCCACCAGCACGGCCGCGAGCGCCGGAGCGAGCGCAAGACTGATCACCGTCGGGTAGCAGCCGGGAACCGCGATGCGACGGGCTCCGCGCAGCTTGTCCCGCGCGCCTGGTAGCTCCGGCAACCCGTAGGGCCAGGTCCCGGCGTGATCGCCGCCGTACCAACGCAGCCAGGCCGCGGGGTCCGCGAGCCGGTGATCGGCACCGCAGTCGACCACCACGGTGTCCTCTGGTAGTTCGGCTGCCAGCGCTGCAGAGTGGCCATGCGGCAGGGCGAGGAACACCGCGTCGTGCCCGGCCAACCGCTGCGCAGTGGTATCGGAAAGGACGCGCTCGGCGAGCGGGAGGAGGTTCGGGTGGTGCTCGCCGAGACTGCTTCCGGCGTTGCCGCCCGCCGTCAGCTCGCCGATCTCGATGTGCGGGTGGCCGAGCATCAGCCGAAGCAGCTCACCCCCCGCGTACCCGCTAGCCCCCGCCACCGCGACCTTAAACGACATACGGATAATTATGCATGAACGTGCACAATCATTCAACACCTGATCGGCGGCGGCTGGCATTCGGTGGGCGCGCCTCAGCGAGCGTGATCATCGTTTGTGTGCCACTAGCGACATCCTGTGTCGCTCAACGCACACATACGATGATCACGACGCTTCTACGGCCGCACTCAGCGCGACCACTCTCCGACCAGTGCTGTCGTACTAGCGAATTAGGAACGGAGGGTGGCGTTGTGGGTTTGGATGGCGGCGGTGATTGCTGCGTCGCGGGCGGTGGTGGCCTCCGCGGCGGTGAGGGTGCGGTCTGGGGCGCGGAACCGTAGGGCGAAGGCCAGGGACCGCTTGCCTACGCCGATCTGATCACCGGTGTAGACGTCGAACAGGCGCACGGCCTCCAGCAGCTCACCGGCACCACGGCGCAGCGTGGCGGTCAGCTCGGCGGCCGGCACGGCCGCGTCCACCACCAACGCGACGTCTTGCAGCACCGGCGGGTAGGGCGACACCACCGGCGCGACGCGCCGGTCGGTCAACGGCAACGCGTCGAGATCCAGCTCCATCGCACAGGTCCGCGGCGGCAGGCCGAGCGCGTCCACCACCGCGGGGTGCAACTCGCCAGCGAAACCCACCGGCTGGTCGTCGACCTGCAGCTGCGCGCATCGGCCGGGATGCCACGGCGGCCGCGCGACGGCGCGGACCGCAAGCTCGACGCCGGCAGCGTGCCCGACCAGCCGCGCGGCCTGCACCGCATCGGCCCAGGTCACCGGCTGGCCGGGACCCCACCAGCCCTTACGCTCCCATTGCCCGACCAACACGGTACCGACGTGCACCGGTTGCGCGGGTAGCGCACCGATCAGCGCGGCGACCTCAGCATCGCTGGGCCTGCCGAGTACTCCTGGGTCCGGCATCGCGGCGGCGTTGGCGTGCGGCTGCACGACCTGGGCCATCCCGTAGAGCGCCACGTCGCGCTGGCCCCGGGCGACGTTGCGGACCAGGGCCTCGATCAGACCGGGCAGCAGCGTGGTGGCCAGCTGGTCGCGATCGGATTCCAACGGATTGAGCAGCGCGATGGTGCGGCGCCGTGAATCATCCTCGGCCAGACCGAAGGCGTCCCACGTGCCGGCCGAGACGAATGGGCTGGGCAGCACTTCCACATACCCTGCCCCGGCCAGGGCCCGGGAGATAGTCCGCCGGCGGCGCTGCGTGGCGGTGAGCCCGCGTCCGGGCGGTGCCGGCGGGAGTTCGGAAGGGATGGTGTCGTAGCCCTCCAGCCGCAACACCTCCTCCACCAGGTCGACGGGCTGGGCTAGGTCGGGGCGCCAGGACGGCGGGGCCACGGTCACTGTGGTGGTGCCGTCGCCAGCGCCCACCTGCACCGCGCAGCCGATCTGCGACAGCCGGTGGACCGTCGCGCCGCGCTCGTAGCTTCGTCCGGCTACCCGATCTGGCAGGTCGATCGGCATCACCACCGACACCCGCTTCGCGGACGGGCCCACATCGGTGCGCCCCGGCAGGATTTCCCCACCGGCGTATCGGGTCAGCAACGTCGCGGCGAGCTCGGCGGCGACCGGTGGCAGAGCAGGATCCACCCCACGCTCGAAACGCCGAGCCGCCTCGCTGGGCAACTTGTGCCGGCGGGCCGTGCGGGCTACCGAGGCCGGGTCCCAGATCGCCGCCTCCAGCAGCAGGCTGGTGACCTGCGGGCCGATCTCGGTGCTTTCGCCGCCCATCACGGCGGCCAGCGACACCGGCCCGGTGCTGTCGCAGATCACCATGTCGTCGGGGTCGAGTTCCCGGCAGACACCGTCCAGCGTGGTCAGCTTCTCGCCCTCGGTGGCCCGGCGAACGACCAGGTCGCCGTCCAGTTTCGTGGCGTCGAAGGCGTGCATCGGCTGTCCGAGCTCGAGCATCACGTAGTTGGTGACGTCAACGGCCAGCGAGATCGGCCGCATCCCGGCCAGCTGCAGCCGCCGGCGCATCCACCAAGGTGACCCGGCAGCGGCGTCCAAGCCCGACACCTGGCGGACCACGAACCGGCGGCAGCCGTGCTGGTCCTCGACGCGTACCGGCCAAGCCGTGACTTGAGTCCGCGGTACCTCCAGCGGGGCTGGATCGACATAATCAACGTCGAACGCGATGGCCAGCTCACGGGCCAGCCCACGCACCGACAAGCAGTAGCCCCGATCCGGCGTGATCGACAGCTCGATCACCGCATCATCTAGACCGAGCATTTCAACGGCGCTGTCACCGGGAACGGCGGCATCGGCGGTCAGCACGATGATCCCGGTGTGATCGTCGCCGAGCCGCAGCTCGGCAGCCGAACAGATCATCCCGTCAGAGGTCCGGCCGTAAGCGGTCCGCGCCGCGATCGCGAAATCCCCTGGTAGCACCGTGCCAGGCCGCGCCAGCACCACGAGATCACCCACCGCGAAGTTTGTGGCGCCGCAGATGACCCCGCGCGGCGCCGGCTCGCCATCGTCGAGAAGGCAGTACCGGATGGGTTTGGCGAAACCGGTCAGCTCCTCGATCTTCTGGACCCGGCCCACCACGAGCGGTCCGCTGACGGGGCCGAGTTGGTGCACCGCCTCAACCTCCAGACCAGCCCGCACGAAGGCGTCAGCGATCTGGGCCACGGTGGGAGCGGCACTGCCCTCGGGGAGCGCCACGTGATCACGCAGCCAGGAAACGGGAACGCGCACTGCCCTCAGGCCTCCATTCCGAAAGCGCAGGTGAACCGGACATCGCCCTCGACCATGTCGCGCATGTCGGAAATGCCATTGCGGAACTGCAGGGTGCGCTCGATGCCCATGCCGAAGGCGAATCCCGAGTACACCGCTGGGTCGATCCCGCAGGCGCGTAACACGTTCGGATTGACCATCCCGCAACCGCCCCACTCGACCCAGGCCGGCCCACCCTTACGCGCCGGAAACCACACATCTACCTCGGCCGACGGTTCGGTGAACGGGAAGAACGAGGGCCGCAATCGGGTCCGGGAGGTCTCGCCGAACATCGCCCGGGCGAACGCGTCCAGGGTGCCCTTCAGATGCGCCATGGTGATGCCTTTATCCACCGCGAGACCCTCGATCTGGTGAAAGACCGGGGTGTGGGTGGCGTCCAGCGCGTCGGTGCGGAAGGTGCGCCCCGGGCATACGACGTACACCGGCAGCTCCCGCTGCAGCAGGGCCCGTATCTGCACCGGGGAGGTGTGCGTGCGCAGCACCATGCCGGATCCCTCGGGCACCACGTAGAAGCTGTCCTGCATGGTGCGGGCGGGATGATCCTTCGGGAAGTTCAGCGCGTCGAAGTTAAACCACTCGGCCTCGAGTTCCGGTCCCTCGGCGACTTCATAGCCCATGGCGACGAACACGTCGGCGATGCGCTCGCACAGCGCGGTGATCGGGTGCCGGGCTCCGACCGGGAGCCGGTCCCACGGCAAGGTGACGTCGACGGCCTCTTCCCGCAGCGTTCTGGAATCCCGCTCGACGTCCAGCGCGGCGCGACGCTGGTCGAAAGCCGACTGCACGGCCGTGCGGCTGTGATTGAGGCGCTTGCCAGCCTCGGCACGGGCCTTGGGGGGCAGGGCACCGATCTCGCGCCGGGCGGTCAGCAGCGGCGACCGGTCGCCGAGGTGCGCGGGTTTGGCCGCGGCGAGTTCCTCAAGGTCAGCGGCCGCGGCGAAGGCCTTCTCGGCGTCCTCGACAGCCTGCGCCAGCGCTTCGGGCGTCAGCGCAGCGACCTGCTTGGGGTCGTAGGCGTCATTGGGTCCAGACATAGGGTGCGAACTCCTGGCTTGCGGCGGGCCGCGACGGCGGGCGCCTGCAGTGCCGATATGCGGTCAGTTCTGGTCCGATCTTAGGTGATCGACCCCGACGCCTGGCCGCCGACGGTGCGCCCGTGCGCTGGCATACAGGCAGACCGCCGCCGCCGTCGCAAGGTTGAGGCTTTCGGCGCGTCCGTGCAGCGGGACAGCGACCGCATGGTCAGCGGCGGCGAGTAGCTCACCGTCCAGCCCGTGCGCCTCGTTGCCGAACAGCCACGCGGTGGGCGCCGCCAGTGTTCCGACGTCGACCACGTCGTCGAGGTCACGACCGGTGCCGGCGTCGGCCGCCAGCACCTGCAGCCCGGCCCGCCGGCATGCCGCGACGGCCCGCTGAGGATCGGGCTCCACACCCAGGGCGACGTGGAACACGCTGCCGGTGGAGGCCCGCACGCACTTGCCGTTGTGCGGGTCGACGGTGTCCCCGGCGAACAGGACCGCGCCGGCCCCGGCGGCGTCGGCCACCCGGATGACCGTGCCGGCATTGCCGGGGTCGGCGACAGCTGCCAGTATCGCGACCAGCCGGGCGCCGCGTAGCGCGTCGGCCGCAGGCTGCCCGAGCGTGGCACAGACTGCCACGATGCCCTGCGGGGTTGCGGTCTCGGACAAGCCAGCGGCGGCGCGTTCGGTGATCAGGGATACCCGAGCGCCGGGTGCCGCATGCAGCTCAGGATGCCGGGTAGCGGCGCTCTCGGTAAGGAAGAGCTCCAGCACCGATCCATAGCGCAGCGCCTCGCGCACGGCTTGAAAGCCCTCGACGAGGAACCGCCCGGCGCGCTCCCGATCCCGCCGCCGGAGCAGCCCGCGCGCGGCGGCTACCCGTGGGGTCCGTTCGGTGTAGGGAGCGTCCGGCTGGGCCAGGGGGTTCACGTTGTGCCCGCCGCTGCACTTAGGCGGCGTCGTCGTCCTGGGACGCCGGAGAGCTGGCCCCGCGGCTAGTCGGCAGATGGGCTCTGGCGATCTCGACCAGCGCGGTGAACGCGGTAGCGTCGGAGACGGCGAGCTCGGCGAGGTTCTTGCGGTCCACTTCGACCTCAGCAATGCGCAGTCCCTGGATGAGCCGGTTGTAGGTCATCCCGTTCTGCCGCGCTGCGGCGTTGATCCGGGTGATCCAGAGCTGCCGGAAGTCACCCTTGCGCGCCCGCCGGTCACGGTAGGCGTACTGCATCGAGTGAAGGATCTGTTCCTTGGCCTTGCGGTAGAGCCGGGAGCGCTGGCCACGGTAGCCGCTCGCGGCCTCCAGCATCGTGCGGCGCTTCTTTTGGGCATTGACCGCTCGCTTGACGCGTGCCACTGGTTCGTCCTGTCGGTCTCGGGGGCGGAGCTAGCCGCCCAGGGTCAGAGTCAAGGTCGGGTGAGCCGGGTCAGAGACCGAGCAGCCTGCGGATTCGCCTGGCGTCCTGCTTGGCCACCTCGACTACTCCGTCCAGCCGGCGGGTGACCCTGGAGGATTTCTTCTCCAGCAGGTGGCGCTTGCCGGCGCGCTGGCGCAGCAACTTGCCGGTAGCGGACACTTTCACGCGCTTGGCGGTGCCCCGGTGGGTCTTGTTCTTCGGCATGTCCGTCCTCGTCCTGCCACCTGAGTTAGGGCGGCGATAAATGCGGTGGCCCACACGGGCTACCCAGTGTGCTGCACTGTCATTACAAGGCCGCTACTCCACTGGCTGCTCCACCGGCTCGGTCGACGTCCGATCGTCCTTGACGCCTCGCGGCTTATTACGGTGCGGGGCCAGCACCATCGTCATGTTCCGGCCGTCCTGCTTGGCGGAGGTCTCGACGAAACCGAGTTCCGCGACGTCGTTGGACAGCCGCTGCAATAGCCGAAAACCCAGCTCCGGCCGGGACTGTTCGCGGCCCCGGAACATGATGGTGACCTTTACTTTGTGCCCCGCGTCGAGGAACCGCACAACGTGACGCTTCTTCGTCTCGTAGTCGTGGGCGTCGATCTTGGGGCGAAGCTTTTGTTCTTTGATAACCGTCATCTGCTGGTTGCGGCGGGACTCACGTGCCTTCTGCGCAGTCTCGTATTTGAACTTGCCGAAGTCCATGAGCTTGCAGACTGGTGGGCGGGCCTGTGCAGCAACCTCGACCAGGTCAAGATCCGCTTCCTGAGCTAGTCGCAGCGCGTCCTCAATGCGGACGATGCCGACCTGCTCGCCATTCGGACCAACTAACCTGACTTCAGGAACGCGGATGCGATCATTGATGCGTGTCTCGACGGTGATGTGGCCTCCTCGGTCGTCATACTCACGGCGCGACCGAGCGTGTGGGGCCCTGCCCACTGGCACACCTTGGACGCAACGCGGCCCTGCACGCCTCGTG
>JBBPZY010000144.1:0-13450 GCA_038276315.1 Mycobacteriales bacterium | reverse complement strand
CGTCGACGAGCTGGCGCAACACCTCGTAGGCATCGAGCACCGCGGCCTTGCTGTAGTAGGGGCCGGCCCGCTGTTCCCGCGGGGGGCGGCGAGCGACCGCGAGCCGGCTCAGGTCGACATCCAGTACCAGACCCGAACCCGTGATGCGGGCCCGCCAGGCCGCCAGCGACACCAGCAGCGACCGCGCGTTGTGCCGGGCGACCCGCCCGTAGAGCGTTGCGGACTTCAGCATCCGCAGCGCGACGGGCTCCACCCGCAGCCAAGCCAGCACCGCGTCGCGTTCGGTGTCGAGGACGTCGCCGGTGGCGAGCTCGCACTGGCACAGCCGCAACACCGCCAGCCGGAACTCCCGGTCCAGCGACGGGTCGCGCAGCAACGCGGCTTCCAGGTGCCGGCGCATGCTCCGAGCAGCCTCTGGCACGGCGACGTCGTGGTGCGCGGCGACGGTGGCCACCGCTAGCTCGTCGGGCGCGGCAGGTGGCAGACCCAGCGATTCCCACCCGACGCGCACCTGGCGTCGCGCGAGATCGCACCAGTCGACCTGGCGGGCGACGGCGGCGAAGAGCTGGTCGATCAGGTGCACCCGGTGATCCGCCGCGTCCACCCCGACGTACAGGTAGCCCTCAGCGTCGGCGATGGACGCCAGACTGCGATGCCAGCGCACCGCGACCTCGTCGCTGCCAGCCACCACGAAACGCACCGCGGCCCCACCGGCGCGGACGTAGTCGCCCAGGTACTCCTTGGACACGAACTCGGCGTACTCCTCGGGCCCCAACCCGATCCCGCCCGCCGGCAGGCCGCCACGGATCTCGTTCATCCGGCATCTTCCTCACTGCGGCCCGACTCGACCGCGATGCCCCAGTACCGCTGTTGCTGCCCGCTCATGGCCACCGTGGTGAGTACACCGGTCTGGCGGGTGCCCGAACTCGCCGCCCAGCGCAGGGCGCGCCCGCCGGGACCGGCGGTCTCGCCGCTCTGGTCGAGCAGATACAGATCACGGGCGAACTCGGCGCGGGTGTAGTCCCGGGACTGCCCGGGCAGCAGCGTCAGCGCGTTGTAGACCTCAAGCACCCGCACCACCGCGCCCGGCGGCTTGCCCTGCCCGGCGACGACGAGATCGTAGGCGCCGACCAGGCTCGCCAGGAACGGTGCCGGCTTGAACCGGGGCCCGGCCCGCTGTGCCCTGGCGAGCTGAGCGACCACGACCGACGGTCGGATCCCGCGGGCCCGTTTGCGGTCGATCTCCAGCGCAAGGTCGCCGGGCAACACCCGCACGATCGACGGGTAGCACAGCAGCCGGTCGTCCTCGGCGAACATGGCGACGTCCGCCGCCTCGGCCGCGGCGAGCAGCTCCTTGGCGTAGGCACCGGAGGTGAGCAGGTCGACTTCGTCGACGTCATAGGCGGTGGCCGCCGCGCCCACCCGCTCCACGACGTCACCGGCCATCGCCTGGCCCGCGTCCAAGGCCCGGCGCAGCTCCCGCACCTGGCCCGACGCGGCCGCAGCGTGGGCGCGCTTCAGCTCGCGAGCCAATGCGGCGACGGCCTTGCTGCTGGCCTCCAGCGCACGCTCCACCCTGGCCAGCGCGCCCTCCAGGCCGTTCGTGTCCTGGCCGCTGCCTGCTTCCTCGTCCTGCATGCGCGACAGGGTATCCACCCGCTCACCGTGCGATGCTCCGGCCGCGTATGACTTCGCCCGACCAGGCCGTGACCGCACGGCAACTCCATGAGTCGAGCACCGCGGAGAACGTGTGCCGGGGCATCACGATCCAGCTCGTCCACGCCGATCGAAGATCGCTAATGTATCATATCTGATATAAACGGGTGATGGCTGACGAACCGACGGGAGTGCACAACCCAACCCTGATGCGGGTGTTGAGCTCTGCTGCACGCATGCAGGAGTTGGTTCCCGACGCGGTACTCGTCGGTGGTTCGGCGGCCGCTCTCTATGCGGGTCACCGCGATTCCTATGGTCATGATCACGTGCTGGCGGTCGAGTCGCAGGACGGCTGGGTGACCAACCGCGTCACGCCAGGGAAGATCATTGTCGGGGAGCTCGGTGGAATCGAGACCGGGATCCGGCAATTGATTCGGCGAACCCCGTTGGAGACCGTACGGATTACGCTCCCGTCGGGTGAGTCCATCACCGCACCGACCCCCGAGGAGACGCTGCGGGTCAAGGCGTTCCTCATCCTTCGCCGCAACCAGACTCGCGACTACCTCGACGACGCGGCGTTGGCCGACCGAATGGGGATCGATCGTGCGGCTGTGACGCTGTCGAGCGTTGACCGGTACTACGCCGACCAGCACGAGGCCGGGGACGGGGTCGCATCCCAGCTCGTCCGTCAGCTCGCCGAGCCGGCTCCCAAGGACCGCTCGACCACGAGGAACCTTCGTCAGTACAAGAACCTCGCCGCGCGCTGGAAGGAATGGGACGAGGTTGTCTCGGTCTGCCGCAGCCTGGCGACCACGATGGTGGGAGGCCTGCGATGAGCCTGGCGTTCCGTAACATCGACGTCTCGCCGGAGGATCCGGTCGAGGTCTGGCCTACCGAAGCGGTCCTCACCGCGCTGGAGCGAGGCGGCCTGGAGCACTGGCGAAGGTTGACCGCAGCGATCAACGAAGACCCGTGGGGGCCGCTCGCCCGGCGGCTGGAGGAGGCGCTGGAGGTGTCACGGCCCTACGGTGTCGGTGTCTTGATGGCTGACGCGCTCGCCGCAGCCCGGAGGCGGGCGGAGCGCACCGAGCGCGCTGCGGTCGCCGTCGAGATCACCCGGTTGCAGGCGGCTTCCGGGATGGCCAGGGCGGAGTTCGCCTCGGCGATCGGTACCTCGGTCTCCCGGCTGTCCACTTACCTCAGCGGCAAGGTCACCCCCTCGGCAGCGCTACTGGTACGGATGCGGCGGGTCGCGACTCGCCGCTCGGGCCCACCCTCAACCAATTCCTAACCCGCGTTCGACACCATGGTCGTCCGCCGCCAACCGAGCAACCTTCACGTCGAACACGACGACAACAGCGCGCCGCGCAGACTCGCCGGGATCACCTCCCGGTCGTTCGCTTACCCAACGTTAGGCGGTGCTGCGCTCGGGCGGCGCGAGGGTGCGATGAGGCGCGCTACAGCTCGCCAGCCGAGCAGGAACAGCGCCAGGCTCACGGCGGCGACAAGCAGGAACGTCAGCGGCAGCCGATGGGTGAAGGCCGTGCGTACGCCCAGACCGACGACCACGACGCCGAACCAGACCGCCACCCCGACCGGCAGCCGCAGCGGCGCGCGCCACGCCCGGCCGACCAGCCATCCGACCAACAACCCGAGCAGGAACGGCAGCGCTGTGCTCAGCACCCCGAGCGCATCCACTCCATCGGCATGCGAGCTGCGCCCCACGGCGGCGAACACCAGCACGGCGAGCACATCGGCGCTAGCAGCGAACGTTACGGTCGCGGGGCGGACTGCCTGCGTGGTCACATCCGGCAGCCTATTGCGGTGGCTGTGGGTTCCACGGTTTAGAGGGAACCCTGGTGAACCCCTCCGGGGCGGACGTGGGCGCCGGAGGTGGCGGGGGCTCCTCGGCGGGCGGACGACTCGCGGTGTGCGGTGCGGCGGCCGTAGTGCGCCCCTGGGTGCTGGCGGCTGCCGATCGGTGCAGTGGTGGGCTCGGTACGAGGCCAGCGGGCGGCGGTGCGGCGGGAGTCACTGAAGGTTCCGGATTGCCGGATGCTTCGGGAGCGGGAGCGGTTACCGCCGGTGCAGTCGCCGGGGTGGCGGCAGTCACCGGTGGCGCGGCCGGAGCAACACTGGGCAGCACAGGCTGTACCCGAGGGGCTGTCGTCGCCGGCGGCGCCGTGATCTGCCCCGACCGGTTCGACGATCCCCCAGCAAGGAAGTACGCCACCGCGGCCCCCGCCAGTCCCAGCACGACGACTGCCAGCACCGCGATCCCGATGATCTGTTTGGACCGGGACTGCGGCGCCGGACTCTGGAACGCCTCGGGACCCAGGCGCAGCCAGTCGCTCTGCTGTTCGGCGATGGGCGGCGGTTCCAACTCGGCCCACGGCGGCGCCGAGTCTTCGCGCGGCTCGTCACGGGACGGGTCGCGAAGTGCGGTGGCATGCCCAACCGCGCCGATGACCTGCGTCGGCGCCTCCTGGGTCGAGGTCTCCCAACGAAACGCCGGCGGAAACGGATTGGCCGGCTCGGGAGCACCGTCGGTAGGCGACTCGTTCGGCATTACCCCGTCACTCCCTAAGACTCTTCGGCCCCCCGGAGGCCATCCCTGGTTTCGGTCGGTGTCTGCGCCCTCGGCGCAACCGCAGGTCTTGGCCGCGCGCGGGGGTGCACAAACGCGGTCATGATAGCCGGGCCCACATCCTGGCGCTGCCAGCCTCCCCGGACTGCTCGAGCGACACGCCGTCGATGGTCACTGACAGCTACTGGCCGCGATCACTTATCCTTTGCCTTGAGGGCCTCTTGCTCGGGTTCATCCGGGTCCGATCCACTCCCAGGCAGCAGGCGGGCTCCGGTCCGACCTGTTGTCGAGGAGATCACCCGACGTGAAGAAGGATTGGGAAGATGTGATGGCCAAGCCCCAGCCGAGGTTGGTAGCTCGCGTAGCGGCGTTGCTGGCGGGGGTGCTCGCGCTGGTAGCTGTCCCGTCGTCTGCGGCCGCCAGCCAGGCCGCAGACGTGGGCGATTACGTTGCCTTGGGCGACTCCTACTCCTCCGGAGTAGGCACTGGCGTCTACGACCCGGCAAGCGGGGCTTGTGCCCGCAGCCCGTTGTCGTACCCGCCGCTGTGGGTTGCCGAGCACCACCCGGCCAGTTTCGGCTTCGCCGCCTGCTCCGGGGCGAGGACCGCCGATGTGCTCGCCAGCCAGATCTCGGCTCTGCAGCCCGGCACTGACCTCGTGACGATCACCATCGGCGGCAACGATGCCGGATTCGGCCCCGTGCTGCGGACCTGCACGACCGCCGCCACCGACGGCACGTGTTTCGCTGCGGTCGACGCCGCGGAGTCCTTCGAGCAATCAGTGCTGCGCGACCGGCTGGCCCGCACCTACGCCGCGATCCGCCAGGGCGCGCCGCACGCCCAGGTGGTTGTGCTCGGCTATCCACGGCCCTTCGATCTCGCGCCGAGCTGCGCTGACCCCCAGGTGCCCAACGTGGCCCGCCGCACCAAGCTCAACGAGGGTGCCGACGTGCTCGATGGTGTCATCCAGTCCGTCAGCCAGCAGTTCGGGTTCTACGTCGGCGATGTGCGGGGCCAGTTCGCCGACCACGGGGTCTGCTCGACCGACCCGTGGATCAACGGTCCGAGCGTGCCCACCGTCGTCGGGCCGTATCACCCCAACCAGGAGGGCTACCGCAACGGCTACCTGGCGGCACTGGACGTGGTCACCGCGGGTGGCGCCGCAGCGGCCGGAGCCAGACCGCAGCCCGTGGGGACCAGGTGACGCGGCATCCTGTCCCGCCGGCGCTGAAGATTCCAGACAAGCTCGCCGGCGTGACGGGATACTCGCGTGCGCACCTCTTCCTGCGTCAGGCCAAGACCTGGCGAGCCCCGCCACTGTCCCGGATCGTGCCCGACCGAAGACTCACCCGAGGAGCGGGAGGCCGGATGGAACCAAGCCACCTGTTGGGCCACCTGGGTTGGAGGCAGGCGGGCTGCTGGGGTTGGTCCCGGCTGCCGGCTGGTCTGAGCCCGATCCTTGGGCCGGATCGCTGCCCGGAGCGTCCTGGGCCATCGCAGCCCCACTGCCGACCATCTCCAAGCCTGCCACGCCCGTTGCCGTCATGAGTAGGAGGGACAAGGCCGCTGCCCTGATCACCTTACGCACCGCGCTGCGCTTCATAGTTACTCCCTGTAGTCAATTGACCCGGCTTGGTCACCGCGGTTGATATCATGTTCAGGTGAGTGACGCCCTTTTGGGGGGGTCTTCCGCCTGACACGAAGGCCACCACAGCGTGACCGGTGAGGCACCGCAGGTGATCATTTCCCCGCTACCCGTGGGAACCCGCAGGAGCTGCCGTAAGCTACGCTGCCGCGCATCAACTCTTCAGCGGCACATTCATCAGCACCGCCGCAGCGACTTGCTTGGCTACCTCGCACGACTGCTGCGGATTGTTGCTGAGGTCTCTCGCCTCATAGTTGATTGAGACGCTCTGCCGGTTCGCGAGTTTGATATCAACGTCACAGATGGGCACGTCGGCGCTTGGTCTTGACACGAGGGCGGGATAGCCGAGGATATCGGTGAGCGCGAAGGACGGGCGGCCCCGATCCTGGTTATATCCGACTTCCAAGGTTGGGTTGTTGGTGAAGACGCTGATGGAAACCCGCCGCACCGTGTATAGATCAGGCGTGGTACTCGCCCAACCGCAGTACACCGTGCCGAAAAGGCCGTCCGACGGTGTCGGCGGCAGGTCCAGACCGAATCGTTTCGCCTCTTGGGGCGTTAGCAGATCGCACGTGCGGTGGGCAACGGCGGCCACATCGCGTGGGTTGCTCACCGGCGGGATCGGGCTCGCGGTCTGCGTGGGGTTCGATCGGACGGGTTCCGCTGGCGGGCCCGTGGAGGTGCCGGTTCCGCAACTCGCCAGTACGATCATTGAGCTGGCAGCGATCATGTTCGCAACCCAGCGGCTTCTCATAGCGGCAGGAGTCTTCCACTACTGGCGGATTCGGACGAGGTCGGGATACCGCTGGTCGTGCCGATTCGCCGATATCGCCGCTACACTCGGGTAGCGGACACCGAAGTCCCGACAGAGTGAGATGCGGCCCCGGTTATGGCGCGCCTGGTAATCGTGGCGTTGACGATCGTCCTGCTTGGCGTCGCCGCCGGACTGGCTGGCGTGCTGGTGCTGCCGAAAACCTACGGAGCCCGCGCGGAGATCCTCTACCCCATCGGCCAGGACCCGCAGGGTGACCCGCTTAAGCAGGATCGCGAGCTATCCACCCAGCTGGTGTATCTGACCAGCCGGGCGGTGCTCGGTCCGGTCGCGCAGAAGCAAGGGCGGCAGTTCGACGATCTCGCAACGGACGTCAGCGTCCAGGTCCTGGGCAACAGCGAGGTCATTGAAGTCGAGGCCCACGGTGCCACCAGGCAGGCCGCACTGCAGACACTGCAGGCCGTCGTGACCGGCTATCTGACGCTCATCAGCCAGCCCACCGGGGCGTCCCGCAATCTCCACAACCAGCTCGCTGACGCGCAGGCAAACACCATCGCGCTTCAAAAGCGGGTGCAGCAACTCGTCACCGCGGTATTGGCCGGCACCGCCACCCAGGCGTCCCTCGACGATGCCCGGGCACAGCTCACGGCATCCTCGGACCTGGAGAAGGCGATCCAGGCCCGGATCGATGAGCTCGACCTCGCCGGGCAGCAGGGACCCGGTGCCCAGATACTGACTCCGCCCTACTCGATGCCCGATCCGGTGTTTCCGCAGCCGCTCATCGCGGCCGGGACGGGCGCGCTGGTCGGATTGATCGTCGCCGGCGCGGTAGTGGGTGTCGGTGCGCGGCGCCAAGCGCTCTCCGGCGTCTGATGTACCAGACTGGACGTCATGAGCCTGACAATCGGCGGCGGTCCGCTGTCCTCCCGTCCGCGCGACACCGTGAACTACCGCATCGACGGTCCCGGGCACAGGCTGCTGTTCGAGCCGTTCCCCCGGCGGGTGCGGGCGGTCTTCGGCGGCCAGACAGTGCTGGACACCACCAGCGGCATGCTGCTGCACGAGAGCAATCTGCTGCCGCAGCTCTACCTGCCGCGCGACGACATCCGCGGTGACCTGCTCACTCGCACCGAGCACCGCACACACTGCCCGTTCAAAGGCGATGCCAGCTACTGGACGGTCACGGTGAACGGCCAGACAGCAGACGACGCCGTGTGGTCCTACCTCGATCCGCTACCCGAGGCGGCCTGGCTCCGCGATCATGTGGCGCTGTACTGGAAGTCGATGGACGCCTGGTTCGACGAGGACGAGGAGGTCGCCGGGCACCTGCGCGATCCCTACCAGCGAGTCGACGTCCGATCCACCAGCCGGCACGTGCGGGTGATGGCCGGTACCGAAGTGGTCGCCGAGTCCCGGCGTGCGGTGGTGCTGTCCGAGACTGGCCTACCCAACCGTTTCTACCTGCCGGCTGACGATGTGCGCAGCGAGGCGCTCGAGTTGTCCGCCACACATACGGTCTGCCCATACAAGGGCACCGCGTCCTACCGCAGCCTGCGCACCGCATCGGAGCTCATCGTTGATGCGGCCTGGTACTACCCGGAGCCGCTGGACGGCGTGCAGGCGATCCGTGGCTACCTGTGCTTCGCCGCTGAAGGGATCGAGACCTGGGTGGACGGCATCGCCTGCCGTTAGGGCCGCAACGCTGGGGAGGGCTCGGCGGGGCGGGGTGCGCCGCGGTCGATGGCCAGTCCGGTGACCGCGCCGTCGAGCCGGCGCAGGAACCGGACAGCGGCGGCGTGCTCGGCGTCGCCAGCGAGGTCCTCCGCGGCGTCGAGCAACTCCGTGGCGTCGGTGAGTTCTACCCGGTCTTGACTGTCTTGGGGATGCCCGAACAGCGCCTGCAGTGCGCGCACGTTGGCCCGCACCGCGTCAGCCGCGCGGGTCAGCGCCAGCCGCGCCGGTCCCGGTGACCCGGATGTCTGGGTGGCCAGCCGGGCCAGGCCGCGCGCGTAGCGGTCGCAGGCCGCCAGCGTGCGCATGGTGCGGCGGAACCCACCCCGGCCGGAGAGGCCGGACAGGCCGGTGGTGAGCGGCCGGGCCGCGGCGCGCAACGTGCGCAATGTCTGGTCGAGCTTGCGGGCTCGGGCAAGCAGGCGCTCCGCACCGGCGTCGCCGAGGCCCACCAGGTCACGTACGGCGGCGTCGAGCAGCTCGTCGAGCCCGGACAGGAACTCCGTGACGTGCCCGGACACCGTGGCGCGGGTGCTGCTGGGCAGCACCAGGGACGCCACCGCGATCCCGATCACCGCACCGGCAGCGGTTTCTTCCAGCCGCAGCACCAGCACCTCGATGCTGAATTTGCCGAGTAGGCCATAGAGCAGCGCGAGCACCGCGGTGAGCCAGAACATGAACAGTCCCTGCGAGACGCGCATGAGGTAGAAGCCGAGGAACACGCAGCAGAACAGGGTGACCAGCGAGGCGATCGTGTTGCCGCCGACCGCCACCGCTACCCCGATGCCCGCCACGACGCCGGCCAGCGTTCCGACGACCCGCTGCCAGCCGCGGGACAGGATCTCCCCTCGGGAGGTGGTGTTGGTGAACACGATGAACGCGGTGATCACCGCCCAGTACCAGCGGCTGGGGGAGATGAACTCGCCGGCAACGATCGCCAGGCTGGTTGCCATCCCCACCTGGATCGCCTGCCGGGTGCTGGGGCGCAGGCCGGGTTCGACGGCGGCGTCGGAGTCGGGATCGCCGTCGCTGCCCCGTTCCTCGATAGCGGCGAGTTCTGTGGCCCCGTGGGAGCCGGTGTCGCACATTGCGAGGCTCGCCCGGTGGATCGCCGCCGCCAGCCGCCGCGAGGGTGAGTCGCCGTCGCGGCCGGCAAGGGGGTCGGGCACCTCGGCGACGCCCAGCTGGTTCCGGAGCTGGGCCAGCGCTGCGACCAGGACGGCGCGCTCGTCCAGTGCCACCGGGTGCTCGGCGCACACGAGCTGTTCTGCTGCGCCCACCAGCCGTTCCACCGTGAGCTCCGCGTCGAAGATCCGCAGTGCCAGCGTCCGGTTGGGAACGCCCGGCCAGGCCTGCTCGGCGTCGGTGCGCTCCAGGATGTCGGCCACCAGCAGGGCGGTCTCGTTGAGCCGAGCGAGCCGCAGCCGCAGCGGCCGGCCCCCCGGCGTGGGTAGCCGGCCCGCAGCGACCGCGTCGTGCGCCCCGTCGACGACGGCGGCGGCGCGGGCCCGGAACGCCGCCACCGTGCGGCGCAGGGTGCGCTCCGGTCGTTCGGCGAACACCACGCCGCGCAGCACCAGCGTGCACGCGGTGCCCACCACCAGGGCGAGCACCAGCCACGGCAGCTGCTCGACCTGGGCGCCGAGGAACTGGGTGAAGAAGTAGGACATGAACCCGATCTGACCCAGCGCGGTAGCGCGCGGACCGAACCGCCGCACGTAGACCGCCGCCACCATGATCGTGACGAACACCACGTCGGCTACAATTCGGTGCCCGGTGAGCAACGTGCCCAGTGACACCGCGGCCGCCGCCGGCACCGGCAGCAGCACGGTGGTGAGGCGCTGCGCGCCGGGTTCCGGGTCATTGACCGAGATCGCGGCCACCATGCTCACGATGACACCGAGCAGCACCGCGGTGACGGGCTGGCCGGTGAGCCGGCCGATCCCGGTCATCACACCCAGCGAGGTGACCATGCTGGCGGTGGCGGTGCCGGCCAGGCGCAGCCGCAGCAGCCCGGGATCCGACGCGACCAGCGCGTCGCGCAGCCGTCTGCTGGCATCCCGCGGCGTGGCCACCGCACCGATGCTGGCACGCCCAACCGCAGCGACGCGACATCAGCGGCTGCGGCCCAGGCGGCGACGCTCACTGTTCCGCGCGAGTGGCCCGGGTCAGCGTTCGTTGGATTCGCAGTTGTCGGTGGTTTGTTCGAGATGGGTGATGAGACGGTGCGCGGCGGCGAGTTGGTGTTCGAGGCCGACGATGCGGGTAGCGGCAGTCAGGGACATGTTCTGGTCGAGCAGTTCGCGGACCCGGAGGGCCAAGGTGAGTTCGGTGCGGCTGTAACGGCGTTGCCTGCCGGAGGAGCGGTTCGGGGTGAGCAGGCCGGTGGCGTCGAGACTGCGCAAGAAGGCAGGTTGTACGCCGAGCAAGTCCGCGGCTCTGCCGATGGTGTAGGCCGGATAGTCGGCGTCGTCGAATTTGTCCGGGTTGCTTAGCGGTCGGGTCACCTATTCTCCGAGACGCGAGCGGGGCCCTGGTAGCCGCGGTGAGAAGAGCCGGCTACCAGGGCCCCAACGGGGTAAGACACTCTCCCTGAACAGCGGTAACCCAGCGGGGTTATGGCCGCTCGGCCCGGCAGATCCCAGGCCTGGCGATCGCGGTGCGGAAGAGCAACGCACCATCGTCACCGATGTCACAGTCCGCGGCTATCACCTCCTTGCGAAGGAACAACCTTTCACTGCTTGCACGTCAGATCCTATGGTGCGCAGTGCATGTTGTCTAGCATCTCTTCGCCCTGGCGCGGCGTACGTTATGGGCGAGGACTACTGAGTGAGGCGGTAGCCGGTGGCTGCGGCGAACTCCGCAGCCACCGCGAACCGGTCGCCACGCACCAGGGTGTGGCGCCACCCGGCTGGATGGGATCCCGCACAAGGACAACCGGCTTCAGCGTCCGTGCTCTCGCTTCGGTCGGCTAACATGCGCAAGGCAGGGCGTCGCCCGTTGCTGTTGGGAGCGCTGTTGTGGGTGGCCGTGGCGACCAGCAGTATCGGTCTGCAGGCCCTCACCGGCACGATCTAAACGATCAGAGCGGGTCACGTAATGGATCTGAACCGACGCCAGTTCATCGCCGGCGCCGCCGTCACACTTGCGGGTGCGCTCGGCATGGGTGCTGTCGGTGCAGCCAGTGGTGCGGCGACAACATCGCCCGCCGCGCTGCCGCCGCCCGAGCAGTCTGGGATCGATCACATCGTCGTGGTGATGATGGAGAACCGTTCCTTCGACCACTACCTCGGATGGCTGCCAGACGCAGACGGTAAGCAGGACGGGCTGCACTACGTCGATAACAACGGTAAGCGCCACGGCGCGCATCATCTGGATACCTTCACCGGCTGCGGGCATCCTGATCCGGATCATTCATACGGGGGCGGGCGCGTCCAGTACAACGGCGGCGCCTGCGACGGTTTCCTGCGCTCGGGCAGCAATGACGAGTTCGCGATCGGCTACTTCAAAGACACGGATTTAGATTTCTTCGGCCACGCCGCCCGTGACTGGACGACCTGTGATCGGTACTTCGCGGCGCTGATGGGTCCAACCTTTCCGAACCGCTTCTTTCAGCACGCTGCCCAAACCGACCGGATCTCCAATATCATGGAGCTGACCAACCTCCCCACCATCTGGGACCGCCTCGCCGAACGTGGTCTCACCGCCCACTACTATTTCAGCGACCTGCCCTTCATCGCACTGTGGGGCCCGAAGTACCGAGCCATTACGCTCCCATTCTCCCAGTTCCTTCTCGACGCCAAGGTCGGGGCCTTGCCCGCCGTGTCGTTCGTCGACCCGCGGTTTCTCGACGGCACCGTCGGCACATCCGGCGACGATCACCCGTTGTCCGATATCCGAGTCGGCCAACACTTTCTCAACACTGTTTACGACGCAGTCATCTCCAGCCCGAACTGGGAGCGCACCGTACTGGTCATCAACTATGACGAATGGGGCGGGTTCTTCGACCATGTGCCGCCGACCACCGCGCCCGACCCGCGACCCGACCTCGGTACGGGCCTGCGCGGGTTCCGGGTGCCGTGCCTGGTCATCTCGCCGCGAGCACGCCGGCAGACCATCGCGCATGGCACTTACGACCACACCTCCGTGCTGAAGATGATCGAGTGGCGATTCGACCTCGAACCGCTCACCGTGCGCGACGCCGGCGCCAACAACCTCGCCGAGGTTCTCGACTTCGACGCCAAGCCCGATCTCACCGCTGCGCGGTATAACGTCCCGGACATCCAGGCTTGCGGCTGCCAGTTTGCCGGCCATGCCGCAGGCGACATCCATGCTGGGCACAACTGGCCTGCGTTGCGGGACTACGCGACCTGCATCGGATACCCCCAGGCCTGACCGCAGTCGCGCACCTCGGTCAGCACGGCCTGAGCGGCTCGCCGGCCCCGGCACCGCCGCCCCGGGGCGTGAACCTTCGGCGAAGAGGTGCATTATGGGACAATTGCCGGGCCCGAGCCCGCAATACCTCCACCGCATCCGCACCGGTCAATGCATGAATGTCAATACCGGCCAAGAGCGCTCCCCAACTCAGGGCCCGGCACCATCTGCGCCAGACCCTCGGGAATCAACCGCCGCACCATCACAACCGGAACGCTACAAGACAGGTCTGACAGTCCCGGCCACTCAGCTCAGCAACCGGATAAAAGCAGCCGGCGCACGGGTCATTCCCCTCGTCGCCACCGATTGGTATCCAGGACCCGTCGAGCCTGCGGTGCCACGGTCGTTTCAAGATCGCATGGGCGGGTTGGGAAATCCATTACGTCGCGCGGGTAGCTCATCGGTGAGCGGATCAGTTCGGGAGCGACACTCGGTGCCAGATCAGCCGTTTCCCCTGACACCATGGATCCGGACGTTACTGTCCGTGACGTTCAGGGAAGGACTATCGCGCTGTGCGGAGTTGGGGCCCCCCCCCCCCAAGGTGGTTTAGTTTGGGGGGGTGGGGCCACCCGGGAAGGTAGACACACCACAACAAAGGGGGCCAGAAGTAGAGGGAATCCGCGGG
>JBBPZY010000143.1:0-8964 GCA_038276315.1 Mycobacteriales bacterium | reverse complement strand
GTCTCCCCAAAGTGGCCATGCGCGGCACATCCCCAACAGACCACCCCACCTCCGCGTGGGGCCGGAGTGACGGTGCAGACCAGCGCCAGTGCCACGATCAGCCGTGCCACTACTGCATGACATATCGCCACGTGGGCACGTACCGTAGCTGTCGCGTTCTGGAACAAGCACGGCACACCGAGGCTGACCCAGCGCACTCCCGAACAGGTCGTCCGCTTTTTTGATGGGCTAGAACTGCGGGAGCCCGGTGTAGTTTCATGCTCGCGATGGCGCCCGGAGGTCACATCCTGGGGTGAGCCCGACGAGGTAGCCATGTTCGGCGGGATCGGGCGGAAGCCGTAATGCCCTGCGCGTCCAAACGAAGACCCACGCCGTCTCAGCCGAGGAACTGCTCCAAGGCGTGGGCCAGCTCCACCGGGTGCTCCTCCTGGACGTAGTGACCCGCGCCGGGGATGGCCACCTCGTGGACGTTGTTGGCTACCTGACGCAGACCCTCGGCGCTGAGCTGAGTCTCGCCGACGCCGGCCAGCGCCAGCGTCGGCATGGTCAGTGGCGCCCCGGCGCCACGGCGGTTGTCCACGGCGTCGGTGTACAGCGCGCGGTACTGACCCAGCGCCGCGCTCAGCCGGCCAGGGCGGGAGTAGGCGCGGGCGTAGACCTCCACCGCGCCCGAGCGTTGCATGGCGGGGCTGGCGATGAAGGCGGCGAAGTACTCCCGTTCCCGGCCGCTGATCAGCAGCTCTGGCACCCGGGGTTGGGTAAAGAACACCAGATGCGCCAAGCCCTGTCCTGGTACGCGGAAGTCCAGCAGCCGCTCGAGCCCGAAGCCGGGAATCGCTGCCCCGGACAGCACCAGGTGGGTGACCTCGTCACGGTATTGGCGGGCGTAGGCGTAGGCCACCCAACCCCCGAGGTCATGGCCCACCAGCGCCACCCGCGGCAGGCCCAGGGAGGCGACCAGCCCGTGCACGTCGCGCGCCAGGGTCTGCGTGTCGTAGCCAGCGGATTCCAGCGAGGAGCAGCCGACTCCGGGTAGGTCCGGCGCGATCACTGTGTGCGCCTGGGCCAGCAGCGGCATCACCTGCCGCCACGTCCACCAGGTTTCTGGGAAGCCGTGCAACAGCACCACCGCAGGGCCCCGTCCCCCGATGACATAGTGCAGTCGCGCGCCGCTCACCTCGGCAGTGCGGTGGCTGAATCCGGGTGGGTTTCCACCGCACTCCGGTAAGCCACCGGCGGCGGAGCCGGGAACCTTCGCACACGCGAGGCAGACACTGAGCGCGGTGATGAGCAGCGCGCTGAACAGCGAGATCCGCATCCCCACATGATGGCCCGCGCCCGACACCATCGAGCTCTCGACTCAGGATGCGCCGGCGTCCCCAGCGTGATAAGTCACTGCCTGATCCGTCGCTCGGAGTTGGCTGTGTCGGGGGGCCAGCGAATCGGTGGGGCCGTCGAGGAGTAGCTCACTCCCGGCAAGGACTTCCTACTCACAGCGTCCGCGCCAGTCGATCAGCGAGTAGCCGTATGAAACGTGCTGGATCGCTCAAGTCGCCACCCTCGGCAAGGTGCGCCATCCCGTACAGAAGCTCGGCTGTTTCCGCTAGTCCGGCGTCGTCCTTGCGCTGGCCGTAGGCTTGCTGTAGTCCACTTACCAGTGGGTGCGTGGGATTAAGTTCGAGGATTCGCTTGATGCGCGGCACGTCTTGTCCCATGGCGCGATACATCTTCTCCAGGGTCGGCGTGACGTCGTGCGTATCTCCGACGATGCAGGCCGGCGAGGTGGTGAGGCGCGACGACAACCGTACCTCCTTGACGTCCTCTTGCAACGTAGTCGTCAGCCAGGACAGCAGGTCGGCGAAGTCCTTGTTCTGTTGGTCGCGTTCGGATTCGGTCGTTTGCTTCTCTGCCTCGGTGTCGAGATCGACCTGCCCCTTGGCGATCGACTGGAACCGCTTGCCGTCGAACTCGCGGACCGCCTCGACCCACATTTCGTCGACCGGATCGGTCAGCAGCAGCACCTCGAATCCCCTGGCTCGGAGGCCTTCCATATGTGGGGAGCTCTCGATTATCGACCGCGACTCCCCCGTCATGTAGTAGATGTCCTGTTGTCCGTCTTTCATGCGGTCCAGGTATTGACGTAAGGTGGTCAACTGTTCCGCCTGGTACGTCGACTCGAACGATGCGATGTCGAGGAGTGTGTCGCGATTCTCGAAGTCGTTGAGGAGTCCTTCCTTGACGGCGCGGCCGAACTCCGTCCAGAATGTCTTGTAACGATCGACGTTGTCGGTCATCATGTCCTTGACCGTGGACAGTACCTTCTTGACCAGGCGTCGGCGCATTACCTGGATCTGACGATCCTGCTGGAGAGTTTCTCGCGAGACACTCAGCGACAGGTCCTGCGCATCCACCACACCCTTAATAAAGCGCAGGTACTCCGGCATGAGCGCTTCGCAATCGTCCATGATGAAGACGCGTTTCACATATAGCTGGACACCGCGCTTGCGATCGCGCATGAACAGGTCCAGCGGCGCGTGGGATGGAATGAATAGCAGTGCCTGGTATTCGAACGTCCCTTCCGCCTTCATGCGGATTATCTCCAGCGGACCGTTCCAGTCGTGGCTTACGTGTTTGTAAAATTCTTCGTATTCGTGTTCTCCGACTTCGCTTTTCGACCGCGCCCACAGTGCCTGCATCGAGTTGATCGTCTCGATTTCGCGCGTGGCCTGACCATCCTTGTCCGTACGCTCGACCTCCATCCTGATCGGCCAGGCGATGAAGTCGGAGTAGCGCTTGACGACCTCCTTGATTTTCCAGACATCCGTATAATCAAAAAGTTGGTCGTCCTTGTCCTCTGGTTTGAGGTACAAGGTCACCGCAGTGCCTTGCGGCGCGTCATCGACTGACTCGATGGTGTAGGTTCCCGCACCGCTGGATTCCCACCTGGTGGCGTGGTCTTCTCCGGCGCGCCGGGTCAGCAGTGTGACCTTGTCGGCCACCATGAAGCTGGAATAGAAGCCGACGCCGAACTGCCCGATGAGGTCTTGGGAGCCCGCCGCATCGTTCGACTCCTTCATCTTCTGCAGAAAATCGACCGTACCGGATTTCGCGATAGTGCCGATGAGCACCACCACATCGTCGCGGGACATGCCGATTCCGTTGTCCCGCACGGTGAGGGTGCGCTGCTCTTTGTCGACCTCGATGTCGATGTGGAGATCGGAAGTGTCAACCTGCAGATCCTTGTCGCGGAACGCTTCTAAACGCAGTTTGTCCAACGCATCGGAGGCGTTGGATATGAGCTCTCGCAGGAAGGTGTCCTTGTTCGAGTAGATCGAATGAACCATCAACTGCAAGAGCTGGCGCGCTTCGGCCTCGAACTCGAGCGTTTCGACCTGCGTGTTCACCGGATTCCTTTCTGGAAGATGCGTTTCCACGAATGGTACGTGCCGTGCAGCTCGGGGCTCAACGCCGCATCGTCGCCGTCGATCGGTGCGGCGAGTTCACAGGCGTGGGGTTCGCACGCCTGCGCTGCGCATCAGCAGCGCCACCAGGGCACCTAAGACGAAGCCGAACACGTGGGCAACGTATGCGACTGACCCCGCGGAGGAGACGGCGTACCCGGCGGTGTAGATCCATTGCAACACGAACCACAGGCCTAGCACGAGCCAGGCGGGTAGCCGCAGCGGGATGAAGAACAACAGCGGTACCAGGCTCCAGACTCGGGCTCGCGGGTAGAGAACGAGATACGCGCCCAGCACGCCGGCGATCGCACCGGAGGCCCCGATCAGCACCTCCGTCGAGTCGGCGTGGGTGAGGGCGAAGCCGTAGGTGGCGACCACGCCGCAGGCTAGGTAGAACAGCAGATACCGAGCCCGGCCGAACCGGTCCTCGATGTTGTTGCCGAAGATCCACAAGAACAGCATGTTGCCGAGCAGGTGTAGCCAGCTGCCATGCAGGAACAGCGAAGTCAAGGCCGACAACGCCGGGGTCTTGACGTAGTTCGGGCGGCCCAGGACGCACCCTGGACCTCGATCGCCGATTCCGATCAGCCCGTCCGGAACCACCGCCAGCGGCCGGTTGTGCACGAGCTCGATAGGGATCGCCGCGTGGCGGTCGTAAAACGCCTCCTGCTGGCAGGTTTGCGCGAGGCTGGCCGCACCCGTCAGCGCGGTCGCCGAAGCGGGGGTGAGCAGGAAAACCACGATGTTCGCCACGATCAGCAGGTAGGTAACCCACGGCGTGCGGCGAACCGGGTTGACGTCATGGACCGGGATCACCATCTCGCCAGCTTGCCCGGTCGACCCCGGTAGCCGCGAGACGGCGACGCCGTTGTACTACCCGGTGCCCGACTTGTCGGGTCCACCGCCGTGGCCGAATTTGGTGTCCAACCACCAACATTCGTGGCATAGCGGGCACTGCACGTAAACGAGGTTGGCGTTGGCCTTGAGCAGGTAAAGGCCGTCCGCGTTCGGGCAGTGTGCACAGCTGCGCCAGACCTTCCGGCCGATGTCAACTGATGGGTCTAGGGCCATCGGAACCACTCCTTTCTGCTCAGTTATCAGTGTGCGTCTTATCCAACATACCTGCGAGCCTGGGAGTGGCGTTGCGGCAGCTCCAGTAACCGCAACCCACGCTCCACCTCGGGCGGGACTACCCGGCGTTCCCGCAGCACCCAGGCCAGTCCAGCGAGCGCCTCGCCGACCGCGACCACACTGGCCCGGTCCCGAGGTACCGAGCGCAGCAGCGTGCCGGTGCGCCGCAGCGCGCTGGGCAGCGGGCGGCGCAGCGCGCTGTCCCACAACGTATTGCGGATACCTAACTGCCGCCGGCGTCGGGGATCGCGGGAGGCCGATGGCGCGTGTTCGACCACCACATCAGGCGCCCAGCACCACCCGCGAGCAGCAAGATCGAGCGCGAGGAGCTCCTCCTCCCCGCCCAGCCACAGCCGCGGTGAGAATCCCCCCACCGCTCGGAACGCGGCGACACGAAACATGCTCGCCCCGGCGAGCACGCCGAGCAGGGCCGGTCCGGGTAGCCACGCTGGACCGGGTACCGGCGAGTCCCGCAGCTCGGGAGTGATGGGATCTTCGACCATCGCCGGAGCGACCAGGATTCGGCCGGTCACCGACGCCAGTCCCGGATGCGCGTCGAGCAGGTCGGCAGCGCGGGTCAGCGCGGGTCAGCGCGCCACCGGGTGTCGTCATCGCAGAACGCCACGTACGGCGTGTCAATGTCCCGCACCGCCAGGTTGCGGCCGAGCGCGCCGAGGTTCTGGTCGCTGCACAGCAAGGTCACCTGGCCGAATCGCTCGGTGACAGCGTGGGCGGTGTGGTCGCTTGAACCGTTGTCGACGACCACCACGGGGGCGCGGTCGGGAAGTGTCGTCATGTGCGCCAGGGTGCCCAGCAGCTCCGCCTTGCGGTCCCGGGTGATGATCACGACGGTGACCCGGCCAGGCGTCATCGGGCAGCCGCTTCCAGCATGCGGACCTGCTCCTCCACCGCGGTGGGCAGTGCCGCGCGCTGCCGAAGCGCCGCCGGTAACCGGACCACGGCCTCGCGTAACGCACCGCGGACCGTCGCGTCGCGCACCGAGTCCCGCGCGAGTGCTACAGCGGCGGCGACCGCTACCCGCCGCGGCCGGCGCAACACGGCGGTGAGCAAGGCGTTGCGCAGCTCCGCCACCCGGCGACGTTCGGGATCGGGCCGGTGCGCGGAAGGGTGGTGGTGCGCGACCACGTCGTGGAGGTAGGCGCGTTCCCACCCAGCCGCCGCCAAGTCGTAGCACAGCAGCCGCTCCTCTCCGACGAAGAACAACAGCCTGCTGAACCCACCGACCTCGCAGAACGCCCGCCTGCGAAGTACCGCCGAGCAGGCCAGGAACCCGAGCACCGACGGGCCGGGCGCACCCGGCTGACGGGGTAACGGGCTTGCGGCCATCAGCGGATTGACCGGGTCGGAACGCTCGGCGGCACCGACGACGGTACGGGCGGCCACCCCCCGCAGCCGACCGGATCGCGCTGCTCGAGACGCTGCGACCGGATGTGTGGGTCAAGGGTGGCGACTACACCATCAGCGACCTGCCCGAGGCACCCGTGCTCCGCCGGCACGGTGCCCAGATCAAGATCATCCCCTTGGTCAGCGGGTACTCGACGAGCCGGATCGTCGCCGCCATACCGACCGCGCGGCGCCCGGAGAACCGGCGCCGGAGAAAGGGGAACGTATGAGGCCGCTAGGCAATGTGCTGATCACCGGGGGCGCCTCGGGGCTCGGCGCAGCCACCGTTGAGGCCGTGCTCGCCGCCGGCGGCCGACTGCAGGCGGTGTTCACCGCCGCCGAGATCGACTCCTGCGGCTCGTTCGGCGAAGTGCCCGCCGACGAGTGGGAGCGGGTGATCGCGGTCAACTTGCTCGGTACCGCCAGGGTGGTGCGCGCCGCGCTGCCGCACCTCGAGCGCTCCCGGGGAACGTTGGTGACCTGCTCGTCCACCCTGGGCTTACGGGTCTTTCCCGACGCGACGGCCTACTGCGCCGCCAAGTTCGGCGTGATCGGCTTCACCCGCGCGCTGGCCGCTGAGACAGCCGGCCGGATCGGAGTGACTCTGCTGATCCCCGGCGGTATGCACACACCATTCTTCGACGGCCGCGATGAGCAGTACAAACCGCCGCCGGACGCCAAGCTCAACCACCCGCAGGACGTGGCAGCGGCGGTGATCCACGCGCTGTGCCAACCATCTGGATGCGAGGTGCGGGAAATGGTGGTCTGTTCCTCACAGGAGTCGTCCTGGCCGTGACCCGCCCCACGGTGCTGGTGCTGCGCGCGTTGGGTCTCGGTGACCTGTTGACCGCGGTACCGGCGCTGCGCGGCCTGCGATCCGCCTACCCCGATCATCGGTTGGTGCTTGCCGCCCCGGCACCGCTGCGTGAGCTGGCCATGCTCACCGCAGCCGTCGGCGAGCTGCTGCCCACCGCGGAGCTGGGTGCGCTGCCCTGGCGGGGGCCGCCACCGGCCGTTGCGGTCAACCTGCATGGACGGGGACCGCAGAGCACCATCGCCCTGCGCGCGCTGCAGCCGGCCGTCCTGATCAGCCATGGGCATCAGGGTCCGGATTGGGACGACGACCTGCATGAGGTGCACCGGTGGTGCCGGCTGCTGGAGTACTTCGAGATCCCCACCGACCGGGCCGACCTCGCTCTGAGCCGCCCGCAGGCACCGAGCCCAGCACCGGGAGCGGTCATCGTGCATCCCGGCGCCGCGTTCGCCGCCCGGCGCTGGCCCGTCGAGCGGTATGCCACGGTAGCTCGCCGGTTGGCCAGCCGCGGGCGACGGGTGGTGGTGACGGGCGGCGCGGCCGAGAAGCCACTGGCAGTTCAGGTGGCGGCCGCGGCGGACTTACCCGACGACGCCGTGCTCGCTGGTCGCACGACGCTGTGCCAGCTCGCCGCCCTGGTCGCCGGGGCGGCTTTGCTGATCTGCGGGGATACCGGCATCGCTCACCTCGCCACCGCCTACGGCACGCCGTCGGTAGTCCTGTTCGGCCCGGTGCCCCCGCGGCACTGGGGCCCGCCCCCGGACCGTCCGCACCATGTCGCCCTGTGGGGCGGCAGCACCGGCGATACCTTCGCCGATCGCCCCGACCCGGGGCTGCTTCGCATTACCACCGCCGACGTCCTCGCCGCGGCAGCTCGCCTGGGTAGCCATTCAGTGCCGAATGGCTCGGTTGTCTAGGCTCATGAGCGTCATTCGGCTCCGAATGGCGGGGGCGGTGATTTTGCAAGCGGCGGGAGCCGGGTTGATCGAGAAGATCCTGCCCGACGGGGTGGCCAGCGTGGAGGCGTTCCGCGACCCACCCGACGCGGTGCTCTACCCCGGAGAAGCGGAACTGATCACCCGCGCGGTGGACAAGCGGCGCCGCGAGTTCCGCACGGTCCGGCACTGCGCCCGGCAGGCGCTGCGTCAGCTCGGACTGCCCCCCGCGCCGGTGCTGCGCGGTGAGCGCGGCGAGCCGAAGTGGCCAGCAGGCGTCGTGGGCAGCATGACCCACTGCGCTGGTTATCGAGCCGCCGCCGTCGCCCACAGCTGCGACTTCAGCGCGCTGGGAATCGATGCCGAACCGCACCAACCCCTGCCAGCGGGGGTGCTGAAGATCATCGCCTTGAAGCAGGAACAGGGTAGCCTGTCTGAGCTGGCCGCCGCGGACAGCGCAACATGCTGGGACCGAATATTGTTTTGCGCTAAGGAGACGTTGTACAAGGCGTGGTTCCCGCTGACCCGCCGGTGGTTGGGTTTCGAGGATGCTGCCGTCACGATCGATCCCGGCACGATCGATTCCGGGCGAGGCACCTTTTCCGCCCGTCTGCTGGTGGCCGCACCGACGATCGCCGGCGAAACGCCGACGCACTTCGACGGTCGCTGGCTGCGCAGCGACGAGCTGGTGATCACAACGATCGCGCTGGGCTACGCATCGCGATAGGCACCGTTCGCGATAGGAGCGGGTTGCTGGCGGGCCAACCCCGATTCGACATCCGGTGTTCACCGGCCGTTTCGCTTGGTCTGCGAGGCTCCACGCGCCGAAACCCCTCGACGACGAAGGGCTCGACATGGACGTCATCGTCCTGGTCGTGATCATCACCGCGTTGTTCTTCGACTTCACCAATGGCTTCCACGACACCGCCAACGCCATGGCGACGTCGATCGCCACCGGCGCGCTGAAGCCGAAGGTGGCCGTTGCCATCTCGGGTGTGCTCAACCTCGTCGGCGCGTTCCTGTCGGTGGCTGTCGCCAAGACGATTTCCAGCGGGCTAGTCGACGACACCAAGGTCACCCCGGTGGTGATCTTCGGTGGCCTGATCGGGGCCATCTTGTGGAACCTGCTGACCTGGCTTGTCGGGCTGCCGTCCAGCTCGTCGTATGCGTTGGTGGGCGGACTGATCGGGGCCACCTGGGTAGCGGCGGGCGGCGACGC
>JBBPZY010000142.1:0-2358 GCA_038276315.1 Mycobacteriales bacterium | reverse complement strand
GCGGCTCCTGACCCGCCGCGCCTACGGCTACCACAGCGCCGAAGCACTCATCGCCATGGCCACCCTCACCCGAGGCGGACTCTGCCCACCCCTACCCGGACGATCATGAACACTCACCCACGGAAATAGCAGGAGGCCCCATCTTTCGCCTCCTGCCGAAACGATAGAGTCCGCCGTGGCGCTTCCGGAGACTCTGGCCGGTGCGGCCATCTCCGATCAGGCAGAGAGACTTCCGCTGGTTCTTCACCGCGCAGCTGGTGTCCCTGATCGGCAGTTCGATGACGCCCGTCGCCTTGACGTTCGCGGTCTTGGACGCCTCGGCCAGCACGAGCGATCTCGGCATCATTCTGGTCGCCCGCATGGTGCCGCTGCTGGCGTTTCTGCTGGTGGGCGGGGCCAACTCCGGCAGGCGAACGCGCTGCTGGGGTCGGCGCGCAACACCACGAAGATCCTCGGGCCGAGCGTCTCGGGCGTGCTCGTTGTGGCCGTCGGCAGCGGCCCGGCCATCGCCTTCGACGCGTTGACCTACCTCCTCGCGGCCGGATGCCTGGTCCGACTGCCTCTCATGACAAGCGCGGCCGCGCCCCGACCGGCGATGACACTGACCGACATTCGCGACGGCTGGACCGAGTTCCGCCGCACGCCGTGGGTCTGGGTGGTGACGTGTTCCTTCTGCCTGGTGAACTTGGTCCAGACCGGCACCTGGCAGATTCTGGGACCCGCACTCACCAAACAGCTCAGCGGCGAGGCGGCCTGGGGATTTGTGCTCAGCGCCCGCAGCGTCGGCCTGCTGGTGATGGGTGCGCTGATGTACAGGCTAGTGGTCCGGCACCTACTGCGACTGGGGCTACTGATGGGCGCGCTCGGCGCACTGCCCCTGCTCGTGCTCGGCGCACAACCGCACGCCTCATGGATACCGATCGGCCAACTCTGCGTCGGCCCGCTTGCCCAGACATTCGGCGGCTTCTGTGTGGCCAGGACCGCAGGCGTCGTATACGCCGTCGCGGTGGTGATCCCCCTGGCCTCCGCCGCCGTCCGTCGGCTGCCCCACATCCCAGCCGACCGGGCGAATTCAACCGACGTTTGATCTCGCAACTAGGGGTGGTGGCCCTAGGCAAACGTGTCACGGTGGCGCGGCCAGGACCACGCGGTGCCGATTGACCTAGCGATAGCAGCGGCGATAACGCTCACTAGCACGTCTCGGGTCATTCCGCCGACGCCCTCAAGTCCGGCCTTGAGCTTCGATCGCTTCTCTGGATCCGGTTCTTGCACGGCACCCTCCACGAGTACCGCTAGCATCCGATCAGCCAGTAGCTCAGCGTTGTCGGGCCACTCACCGACACCGCACAGCGGGCGTCCGGTGACATCTGTGGTCATGGACGCCGCTGGTCTGCCGGCCCCTCCAGGTCCACTGCCATTGGCGGCCACGGGCGAGCTGTGAGAACTCAAGCGACGCAATGACTCCCGAACGCTGTCGTAGTGCTCCTCGGGAAAGACGCGCAACGCCTCGCCCACCTCGACACTGCGCCCGTTGCGCTCGAAACGCTCAACCACCCAATGCAGCACCTCGAAATCATCAGACCACAACTCGTCCACGCGACCACCCCCAAAGTCCGTCCACATGATCAAGATTTATGGGAATACCAACCGGCGGGGGCGGCTTCAAAACACCGTCCCCGCCGGTCCCCCGCTTAATCCGCCGGGCCGACGTCGTTCCGTCTCCGCTGCGGTGGGCCGGTGGGCCGGCAGGGTCGAGAATCGGCAAGACGAACGCCAGGTACGTTCTGACACGGCTGATTCGTCGAGTGCCTTCGCTGTGCGCCACGGTCGTGTCTTCCTTTCCGCCCGACCCGTCTGCCCGCTTGCACGATCACTCTCGATCAAACGGACAGGACTGTGCCCACCTAGGTTTCGACAGCATAAAACCACATCGTCGATTGCTTTGTGTTCTGGGCCCCCACATTGATGCAGCGGGCGCAACTGAACGGAGCCCGTCACTGTTCGGTAGACGGTTCATGAGATCGTTCAGGGATTGTTTAGCCAACCCTCACTTCCACGCGGTGGCGTACGTCAGCTCCTTACTGACCTTCCTGTGTAGGCCCCGGTCATGCAACGCCTTGAGACTTCACCTCAGAGGCTGTTTGCCCAGTTCCGGCGCCGACTACCAGCGCTCAGGGTGACCTGAGAGATCTTCGAGACAGATCCGCGGCGGTAAGCTCGGCGGTTTCAATCGGTCATGGCGACACAATGTTCCGCGATCAGCGCTTCGAAGACTTCGACCGGTTTCCGCCAGCCTAGCGTCTTGCGTGGTCTGCCATTCAGTTCCGTTGCTACCTTATCAAGTTCTTCCTGGGTGTG
>JBBPZY010000141.1:0-6626 GCA_038276315.1 Mycobacteriales bacterium | reverse complement strand
CGTGGTCCAGGCACCGGTGTACTCGGTGGCCTGCGACTGGCACAGAACCGAGGCCCAGGTCGCGAAGGACTCGTTGAGCCACAGGTCGTCCCACCACCGCATGGTCACCAGGTCGCCGAACCACATGTGCGCCATCTCGTGCAGCACCGTCTCGCAGCGCCGTTCGTAGAGGAAGCGCGTGACCCGGCTGCGGAAGACATAGTCTTCCAACAAGGTCACGCAGCTGGCGTTCTCCATCGCTCCGGCGTTGAACTCGGGCACGAAGCACTGGTCGTACTTCTCGAACGGATAGCGCACCCCGAACGCGCGATGGTAGAAGCCGAAACCCTGCTTTGTCTCGGTGAATAAGCGTTCGGCGTCCATGTGCTCGGCCAGCGAGGCCCGACAGTAGATGCCCAGCGGGATCGTTGCCTCCTCGTCGATGTACTCGTCGGTCCACCGTTCGTAGGGTCCGGCCACCAACGCCACGATGTAGGGGCTGATCCGTGCGCTGTCGGCGAAGACATGGCGAACCGCCCCGCCCGCGACGTCCTCGATGTGCCGGCACGGCGCGTTGGAGACCACTACCCAGCCGGCCGGTGCCACTACCCGGATGCGATGCACCGCCTTGAGGTCAGGCTGGTCGAAACAGGCGTACATCCGCTTCGCGTCAGCAGTCTCGAACTGGGTGTAGAGATACACGCCACCGTCGACGGGATCGGTGAAGCGGTGCAGGCCTTCGCCGGTGTTCATGTACCGGCCGTCGGCTTCGATGACCACCTCGTTGTGCGCGGCCAAGGCAGGCAGTGCGATCCCGTTCGCCTCGTCGTAGCCAGCGATCTCCAGCGCGGCTCCGTTGAGCGTCGCAGCCCGGATTTCGGCGGCCACCAGGTCTATCCAGCTCGACGCGCCTGGACGCTGGCATGAGAACCGGACTGTGGTGGTACTCCGGAACGTGCCTTCGCCCGGTTTGCCGGCGCCGTCGGTGAGATCGAGATCGACGGTGTAGGAGTCGACGTCGAGCAGCGCGGCGCGCTCGATGGCCTGCTCCTGGGTGAGGTTGGGAACGGACACGGATCACCTCGGATGTCGGATGGGACTCCTTGGGATCCAATCACGGGTGACCCTCGACCCGCAGGTGAGTAAGGCTTAGGGAAGACGTGACCACCCGGACGGGTTGTACAACGCATCGAGGAACGGAGAGTGTGATGACGGTGACCACCGGCCACAACAGCGAGGTTCTCATCGAGCGCCACCCGCGCGTTGATGTCTACTTCGACCCGCGGTGCCCATGGGCGTGGATCACGTCGCGGTGGATCCTCGAGGTCGCGACGGTGCGTGACATCGACGTGCACTTCCGGGTGATGAGCCTGGCGGTGCTCAACGCGGACCGCAAGGTCAGCGAGGACTACCGGAAATTGACCGACCAGGCCTGGGGGCCGGTCCGGGTGTGCATCGCCGCCGCTCGCGACCACGGTGAGAAGGTGCTTGAGCCGCTATACACCGCCATGGGCACGCGTATCCACAACCAGGGCAACAAAGACCTCGACGCGGTGATCGCAGCCGCGCTAAACGAGGTAGGCCTGCCCGCCGAGCTGGCTGCGGCTGCGCACAGCACCGAGTATGACGAGGAACTGCGGGCTAGCCACGAGGCCGGCATGGCTCCGGTCGGGCTGGACGTGGGGACCCCGACGATTCACGTGGACGGGGTGGGTTTCTTCGGACCGGTGCTGTCCCGGATCCCGCGTGGAGAGCAGGCCGGAAAGATCTTCGACGGCACCCTGCTGTTGGCCAGCTACCCACACTTTTTCGAGCTCAAGCGAACCCGGCACGAGAAGCCGGACTTTTCGTAGCGGAGCAGGACGTTGAGGGCCTAGCGCGGGGCAGTGTGGTACGAGGTGTGCGCGGTTGCCGCGACGGGTACATACGGTCCATGAGAATCGGATCGAGCATCGGCCTGATCGCAGTGGGCCTGATCCTCGCGCTTGCGGTGAGCGTCAACGTGCGCGGGATTGATCTGACTCTGGTGGGGTGGATTCTCACCGCGGTCGGCGTCCTAGGGCTGATCGTCAGCCTCGTCCTGTCCTGGCGGAACCGCTCGGTCGTTGCTCCGGTCCAAGACCCGTACGAACCGGGAGCGGGCCGGTACCCGTCGGAGCGCGACCCACGCTACTGAGCGCCGACGCGCGGGTGGAGTCTGGCTAGGGCGGCGAAGGTGGTCGGGAGGGCGAAGGGGGAGAGCACGGCTGCGGCGTCGTGGTCCAGCTCGGTGGCTAGGACGGCTCGGCATAGGTCGGCTAGGGCGCTGAGGTCGTCGCGTTGGGCGGCGACGAACTCAGCGGCTACCGGGTCGCCGTGCCCTGGGACTACGGTGCGCGGCGTCATCCGGAGTAGCTCGGTCACCGCGGTGGGCCAGTCCAGCGGGAAGGCGTCGGTGAAGTCGGGATCGGCGCCCTGCTCGACGAGATCCCCGGCGAAGAGCACGGCGGTGTCGGGCGACCACACCGCGATGTCGTGATCGGTGTGTCCTAGCCCGGGATGGATGAGCCGCACCCGTCGACCGCCGAGATCGACGTCAACGTCTTTGGTGACAAGGTGGTCCGGCACCACAGGGTGCACCGGCTCTGCGTCGCGTGGCATCCCGTGGGCGCGGGACCAGGCCAGGGCCTCAGCGTGCTGTACCGCGCCACCTCTGGCCAGGTCGTCTCGACACCGCGGATGCGCCCACACCGTGGTCGGCAGGAAGGCCGCAGTGCCCAGGCAGTGGTCGAAGTGGGCATGGGTAAGCACCACGGTGCACGGCCGCGAGGTGACCCGGCGAATCGCGGCGCGCAGCTCAGCGCCTTGGCTGGGATCGCTGCGGGTGTCCACGACCAGAGCACTGCAGTCCCCGATCACCAGCCCCACGGAGAGATCCAACTCGGCATACCGGCGCACCAGCACCCCATCCGCCAATTCGACCCACCGCGCCGTCACGAACCCTCCTCAACGCTGCCACGGTGCCGCCGCACCCGGTGATCCGCGATATGGCAATGTTGCACGCCGTGCGCGTCTATCTCGGTTCCGATCACGCTGGCTTCGAGCTCAAGGTTTTTCTGGTGGAGCACCTCACCAGTCTCGGCCACGATGTGGTGGACGTCGGCCCCGACGTCTTCGACACCGACGACGACTACCCGCCGTTCTGCATCGCGACCGCCCGCCGAGTGGTAGCGGACCCGGGCAGCCTCGGCGTGGTGATCGGCGGGTCGGGCAACGGCGAGCAGATCTCCGCGAACAAGGTGGTGGGCTGCCGGGCCGCACTGGCGTGGAGCACCGAGACGGCTGGTCTGGCCCGGGAGCACAATGACGCCCAGGTGGTCGGGATCGGCGCTCGGATGCACAGCCCCGCCGAGGCGGGGGAAATCGTCGAGGCTTTTCTCGCTACGCCGTTCTCCGGTGGCGAGCGGCACTCCCGCCGGATCAGACAGATCTCGGACTTCGAGACCACCGGGGAACCACCCCCTATCAGCGCAAGCTGAGCTCCAACGATGCCGGAAGGTAATACGACACACCGGCTGGCCCATCGCCACCAACGTTATTACGGCGGGTCGCCGGTGGCGGTATCCAGCCCGCAGGGTCGATTCACGGCAGCCGCCGCTGTTCTGGATGGACTGGTGCTGCAGCACGCCGAAGCGTATGGCAAGCACCTTTTTCACACCTACCGGCCCGATCTCGTGGTGCACGTCCACCTCGGTCTCTATGGAGCGTTCACCGAGGCCGTGTTGCCGGTGCAGTCGCCCCGGGGGCAGGTTCGCATGCGTCTTATCGGCTCCACACATTGGACGGATCTGCGGGGGCCGACGGCATGCGAATTACGCACTGACCACGAGATCACTTCACTGCTTGCCCGGCTGGGGCCAGATCCGCTTCGTCGTGACGCCGACCCTGACCGCGCGTGGACAAGAATCGCGCGGTCCCGGGCGCCGCTGGCCACATTGCTGATGGACCAATCGGTCCTCGCCGGGGTCGGCAACGTCTACCGAGCAGAGCTGTTGTTCCGCCACCAGTTGGATCCGCTGCTGCCGGGTCGCGATCTGCGCGCTGATCAGTGGGCGGCCTTGTGGTCAGATCTCGTCGAGCTGATGGGCGATGGGGTGTGTCGTGGCCGGATCGATACCGTCCGGCCGGAGCACGACCCAGTTGCGATGGGACGACCTCCGCGTCAGGACCGGCATGGCGGCGAGGTCTACGTCTACCGCCGGGCCGGTGCGCCGTGCCTGGTATGCGCTACCAACGTCGTCACCGAGCGGCACGCGGGACGCAAGCTCTATTGGTGTCCTCGCTGCCAGCGGCGGCCGGTGGTTTAGAACTGCGCCGTCAGGGTTATCCTCGTGCTGCGGATCGCCGTTCCACGGCGCCAGTTCAAGCGCGTCGATGAGGTCGGCGAAGGCGGCGAGAGCCTCAAGCGGCAGCGCGGCGAGCTGCTCGATCAGAGCCTTGTCTGGTCAGGCATCGCTGTGGACCGCGCGCCAGTCCAGTGGGGCGCGCCACTGCCGGACCGCGATGGTGAGCGCCGCTCCGGCGATCAAGACTCCGAGCACGAGCACCCACGCCGGGATGAAGGCGCCCTGGTGGACTGCGGTGAAGCGGCCGTTGAACGCGTCGTATCCGCCGTGGAAGCCGATGCCAAGCCAGAGCGTGTTGCTGACCGTCCGGCAGGCCGCGAGCATCAGTCCCAACCCGGTCGCCACCACCGCGTAGAGCGCGCGTTCGCCGAGGGTGGTGGCCTCGCTGTTGGAGAACACGTGTATCGACCCGAAAATCAGGGAACTGCTGGCCACTGTGGCCCACAGTGGCAGCGTCTCGCCAAGGTTACGGAAAATGTAGCCGCGGAACACTAATTCCTCCGGGAATCCCTGAACCAGGAGGGTTGATATGGCGATCATGATGATGGTGGTCGCAAGTCCCTGCTCGGCCAATTGTCTCGTCGTGTCGGCCGAAGGGCCCCAGTCGGCGAGCCCGAGTTGCACGGTGGCTGCGGCGGCGACTGTGGTGACAATGGCCGCGAGCACGATGCCGAACAGCAGGCGCGGGAGTGCTGCGCGGTCCAGGGTGAGGCCGATGCCGGACCACGGCCGCCGGTCGGCGTGCCGCCGCAGCAGCAACACCACGCCAAGCGCGCTGGCCGTGATGCCCAAGCCGGCGGCCGCGTGCGAGATCACCGGGAGCAGCCGGACGGTCGCAGCCTGGACGGTCATGCCGACAATCAGCACGCAACCAAAGAATCCCAGGCAGGCCAGCAGAATCCGCCAGGTCAGCCGCGGCCGGCGATCTTGGCCGAGAAACACTCCTGATGATGTGGCGTCCGACGAGATGTCCGTACCGAACATAGACAAAATATTACGCATCGTGGTCAGCGGATCCCGCACCTGGCCCGACCGGACCGTGCTGGGCTAGTGATCAGCGATCACCTAGACACGGGCGGCGGCAGCGTCGTCGATGCCGGGCTGTTACTGATCATCGTGCACGGCGACACCGGAGTGCCGACCAGCTCGCTGCCAACGTGACCCGGAACTGGGGCTGATGCCGAGCCACACCGCGCCCATTGAGCCCGCCACGGCCGCGCCGTGCGGTTACGGCGCGGCGGGCATTCACGGACAGGGCGCTCTGAGGCGACCGACCCAACCGTGCAGAGCCGGTGCCTCGCGTGTGGGACGGCGGTCGTCACCGCGCGGCACGCAGCGCGCAAGCTGTACTGGTGCCCCCGCTGCCAGCGATGCCCAGCGGTCTAGAAGTCCCCACCGCCGAAGTCACCGCCGCCGCCCCAATCGCCACCGCCGAAGTCGCCGCCACCGCCGTAGTCGCCACCGCCGAAGTCGCTGCCACCGCCGTAGTCGCCGCCACCGCCGTAGTCGCCACCGCCGAAGTCGCTGCCACCGCCGTAGTCGCCACCTCCACCGCTCCAGTCGCCGCCACCGCCGTAATCTCCGCCGCCGTAGTCCCCGCCGCCACCGCCGTAGTCGCCACCGCCGAAGGCGTTGTCCTGGCCGGCGTCATAGCCCTGCTCCCACGCCCCCGCCGACGCGATCCCGCCCATTCCTGAGAACATCGAACTGAACAGCAGCGCTGAGCCCAAGCCCCATGCGCCACCGATCAGCGCCGGTTTCCACCACGGCTCGCTGTACCAGCCCTGGGGTACTGGGCGCCCAGCTATCCGACCGCCCGGGTAATAGTGCGGGGTGCGATCGCTGGGATTCGGCGATGCTGCGTATCCGCGCCCCTCGACGTTGACGTCCCGATCCTCGGTGACTGAACCGGCGCCACCTTGGCCTGCCACGGGTGGCAGGTCCGGACCTGGGTCCATTCCCATCGCGAGACGGGCCGCCCGCACGTAGTACAGCCCTTCAAGAGCTGTTTGGGTCACCAGGCGGGTTTGCGCCGCAGTACGGGCAGAATCCACCTGTGAGCTGGCCGCCGTGTAGCGCTCCGCAGCATCGGCCAGCGCTTGCTTGGAGGGTTCGTCGGTGCCGATCAGGTTGAGGACCTGGCCGCCGAGCCGCTCGACCCAGCGGCGCGCCTCGGCCTTTGAGTCATCAAGATCACGCTGCTGGGTGGCTTGCCGGTGTCGAAGGTAGTACACCGAACCACCGCCGATCAGCAACACGAGT
>JBBPZY010000140.1:0-5456 GCA_038276315.1 Mycobacteriales bacterium | reverse complement strand
TGTCGGTGTCGGTGTCGGTGTCGGTGTCGGTGTCGGTGTCGGTGTCGGTGTCGGTGTCAACGGTACCTCGCGCACCCATCGGTACCGGAGACTACCGGGACAGCGAAGATCACGGCACAATCCGTCAGACAGTGCCGGCGACCGGCACGCGGTCGGTGAATCAGCCGGAGCGGCCTTCGGTGACGTAAGCACCGCCTGGCGCCGCGTAATTGAGCGTCAAGCCCACCGCACCGTCGGGCGCCGCGTAGCTGCGCGTCGGGTTGTGAGCGAAGATCACCTGGCCACCCTCCTCAAGGGTGAAGACCGCGTCCACCGGGCTCAGGCTACGATCCGCCATGATCCACGACGCCAGATTCAGGTATCCCCTGGCGGGATCCACCGTGCGGCCAGCCCAATCCTGCGCCCCGAAGCCGAACGCGAAGCTGCCTTCCCACCCGCCGGCGGCGTCGAAGCCGACGTCGTAATTGCGCTGCGACCAGCTTCGAGGATCGCTGTCGGGGTCCGCGGGCATCATCGTGGACGGTAGTTGATCCATATCGTGGCGCTCCTTTCGCTGAAGTGGTCGACCGATGAGTGCGGCGAACTCCTCGCGGGTGCCGAGGTAGTGGTCGGCGTCGATGAGCTGCCCGGCCACCGGGGCGCGGTCGGTGAACTGCAGTACCTCGACGCCCAGCGCGCCGTAGGAGTCCCAGCCGGCCGGATCGTGCGACTGGTACATCGCCGACGCCGGTGCAGGCGGGACGCTGACATACGCCGACGCCCACAGTGGCGGCAGGCCGGCGAGTGAGGGGCGCCCGAGCCGGTCCCAGTACCAGCGCGGCAGGTAGAGCAGCGGCACCCGGGCACCGAGGCGTCGGCAGGACGCGAGGAAGCCGCGGATTGCCGTGATCGTCAGGATGGGGGTCTGCCCGTCAGCGGCGAGCGCCTCGGCGTCGAGCATGCCGGGGACCCCGGCGGTGCTCAGCGCCTCGGCGAAGACCGTTGCCTGGGCGTCCTCGTTGCCCGCGTCCAGATAGTGATACCCCAGACGCAGCAGGCCGGCCGCGCCGCCGCGCTGCAGAAAGTCCGCGGAGCCGGCCGCCAGATACGTCCCGTCGACGCCCTCGGACACCTTGACGGCCATGAAGTCGAAGCCCTCGCGGCGGATCTCCTCGATGTTGATCCCGGCCTGGAACTGCGGGTGGATGTCTACCCCGAAGATCCCCATGACGACCTCCGGTCAGCAGGGTCGCCCGAGGGGCTACGGAATGCGTTGGCGCAGCAGGATATCCACCAACGGGCGGCGGTGGCTTAGGCGGTGCCCGCCTCGTCAGCGGTGAGCTTGTGCCGTTCCATCAGGATGCCCTTGGCTTGGCCGACGAGATCGCGGGTCCCCATCGCCCGGTTGAGCTGCTCGTTGCGCTGTGCCCCCGCCATCGCCACCGCGGCGTGCGAGGCGAACAACAGCCCCACATGCTCGGACTCGTCGTCGAAAGCGTCCCGCTCCCGGCTGTAAAGGTTGAGCGCTCCCAGGTTGTCACCGACTACGTAGAGCTGGAAGGACAGCATGCTGCCCACGCCCAGCTCTACGGCCCGCTTGGCGAAGTCCGGCCAGCGATTCTCGCTGGCCATATCGGAAACTCGGACAGTCTGCTGCACATAGATCGCGTCCAGACACGGACCCTGAGCCGTCTCGTACTGCGCCGCGTCGCTGTTGCGCACCAACTCAGCCGTCCAAGCCGGCGTGTCGATGTCGCGACGGCCCCTCACCTCACTGATGCCGGCGTACTGCACACCCGGAACCGGTGTCCACCGCCGCCGCCGCGATGCCCTGTCCGGCGGCCTCGCCAGTGTCACTGCTCGACGGCCGGACTCGGCCGCCACCGTGCCCGCTCGTTGCGTTCATCGCGGCCCTCGCCCATCGGAGTGCTGGTAGATCAAGTAGGCGACGTCGTCATCGTGGCCATCGCTGAGCAGTTGCTCGGCGAGCCGCTCGACGATCGCGGCGGGGGCAAGGTGGCGACTTTCATCGACGATCTCTCGGGCACTGCCGATGCCGTCGTCGAGTGAGCAACGGCGGCGTTCGACCAACCCGTCGGTGTAGAGCAACACGATGTCACCCGGGGCAAGCGTAGTGCCGGCTTCGGGCCGGGCCAGATCGGCGGTGGCCAACGGGAGGCCGCGGGCATCGTCGAGCAGCTCAGTGCCACCATCGGCGCGGCCCACGATAGCCGGGAGGTGGCCGGCGCAGCTATAGCACACCGCGCCGGTGCCGCGGTCGAGGATGGCGCAGAACACGGTGGTGCAGCGCGCCGCGGGGATCAACGCGGCGACCCGGTCCAGCGCGGTGAGCACCCGCGACGGCGTGTGGTTCTCCAGCAGCGCCGCATCGCCGGACATCGCCACCGCCTTGCGCTCTACCGCACACTCACCCCTGAGCTCGGTACGGCTGGCTCATCCGCTCAACCCGCCTGCGGCAGTATCGCATGATCGGACCCCGTCCTGCGGCTTTGATCGGCGGGAACACCCTCCACGTGCGGCGTGGTCAGCTCAGGTTACGCGCCGATCCTGCAGCCACTGGCGGATCGGAGCCGGCAGCGTCCGTCGGGCTATCCAGGTGGCGGCGGTCTGCCGGACGGCGAGGCGCCTGGTGCAGGCGTCGGCAGTGGGTTCCGGCTGCATGGGGGCCCGGCAAGCCAGGATCGCGCCGGCGATGGCGAAGGCGCCGGCGGCGGCGGCGTCGACCAGGCCCGCGCGGCGCCGCTGCTGGTCGAGCACGGCCAGACCGAGCATCGAGGCGACGTGCGCCAGATCGACTTCCGCTCCTAGGGCCAGCACGAGTGCGCCAGGGGTGCCGGCGGTGAGGATCCCTTGGACGAGCTGGCGGCCGCCCAGCACCCGGGTCACCGCCCGGGTCAGCTGGTCGGCGCGGTGTCCGGTGTAGAGCCGGATCACCGGATCCGGGGCCGCCAGCAGCAGGGCTCCGTAACCGGCGCGTAGTACGGCGAAGCGGTTCACCGGTCATCCCCCGGTTCTGCCGGCGACGGCCCCGATACCAGATCGGCTTGCTGCTGGCCCCTCGGATCGTCCCTGGGATCCCTGCAGCATCGGAGACCGGGCCAGTACCACGGTGGCGGTGGCGATCAGGGCGGCGCCGAGTAAGGCCAACGCGAGCCACCCGCCGCCGCGGACGTGCTCGCCGAACACAACGATGCCGAACCCGAAGGCCAGGATGGGGTTGGCCAACGTCAGCGCGGGTTGTGACGCGACCAGCCGGCCGGCCTGCAGGGCGCGTTGCAGCAGGAAGAAGAACAGCGGACCGAGCACGATCAGCAGATAGGTCTGCCACGCGGTGAACACCCCACGCAGCTGGTGCGCGGCGTAGGCGCCGGTGATGGCGGAGACCAGGGCGGCGGTGTACCCGAAGCCCATGCCGGTGGCTACCCCGAGCAGTGCGGCGCGAGCGGCGTCCCGGCGGCGGTGCGCCAACCCGACCAGCACCCCGATGATGACGAGTGTGGCCGCGGTCGCCAGCGCCCACGCCGCCAGCGACGCCGCGCCTGGCCGGCCGCCGGATGGTTGCAGGGAGAACAGCAGCACCGCCAAGCCGATGCTCATCCCGGTCACAGCCGCCCACTCCCGCCGGTGCAGTCGGCTGTGGAACACCGCACCGGCCAGCAGCAGCGTGAACCCCAACTCCAGCACCAGGATCGGCTGCACGAGGGCGATCGGTCCGGTGGCCAGCGCTCCAGCCTGCAGGCAGAATCCCACGATGATCGCTGCGATACCCGCGATCCACGCGGGCTGGTGCGCCAGATCCCAGATCAGCGCCGGCCCGGAGCGGCCCTGCGGTTGTTCGCGGTCGGCCTTGCGCTGCAACACCGACGCGGCAGCGTTAGCTGCCGAGGCGAGCACCGCGAGCCCGACACTCAGCACCATGAGCAGTGGGCGGCCGCGATGAGCCCCGACGTCAATCCGGCGGCCAATGCGGCCGGCACGGCTATGGTGATCACGATGGCCGATCCTGACCGTCGACTGTGAGGAGATCCGAAAGGGGTGTTCACCGTTTCGACGACGGCGAAACCGGCGACGACGAAATTGCGCACCCTTGTGCTGCTACTGGTCGGCCTGATCGGGCCGGTGAGCTGTGGCGGCCTGGTGCTGTCACCGGCGGCTCTCCCGGTGTCCTGCACCGGCTCGGGCTCCGGCCTGTCGGGCGCCGCGGCTCCCCGGACGATCCCGGCGCGCGTTGTGCACACGGCCACCGCCACGCTGGTCCTGGTACCGGTGTGCCTGTCCGGGCACGGCCCGTACCCGTTCGTTCTCGACACCGGCGCAACCCAGTCGGTGGTGGACCGGACCCTGGCCGATCAGCTGCAGCTGGCCTCGACCGGGACGACCACACCGGCCACCGGAGTGGGATGTACCAAGGCGGCCGGTCATGTCCAGATGCCGAACTGGTCGGTGGGTGAGGTGCCGCTGCGGGCGCAGACGCTGGCGTCACTGCCAGTCGCGCATGCTCCCGATGGGCCCGACATCGTCGGCTTGCTGGGCTCGGATGTGTGGAGCCGCTTCGGCCAGTTCCAGCTCGACTACCGGGCTGGCCAGGTTCTGCTGCCCGGCCCCGAGCAGGCCACCGCCCCGACGTCGGCTACCGACGCCGCGCCATCGGCGCCGGGCAGCCAGCGTGTGCCGATGATGGTCATCCGCTCCCGGGCTTCCACCGTGGCGGTGGTCCCGGTGACCATCGAGGGCGTCGGGCCCAAGAGGTTCGTCCTCGACACCGGCGCGTCGAGCTCGGTGGTGGACCGCAGGGTGACCCAACAGCTGTCGCTGCCGCCGGTGGGGCGACCCCGCAACGCGGCCGGGGTGTCCTGTTCGGCTCCGTCGCAGGCCGTTCACGTCGCCTCCTGGCGGATCGGTGCGGTCACGCTGCCCGCCCAGGATGTCGACAGCATCGCGCTGCCGATTCCCGGCCTGGACGGCCTGGTGGGTTCCGACGTCCTCTACCGGTTCGGCACCGTGACCATCGATTACGCCGCCAGCACCCTGATCCTCGGCGGTTAGCGTTACCGAAACAGCACCCCGCAGCTCTCCTGGAGCGGCCGCCCGACGTGATCGTCGATGCCCTCAGCGGCCGCGCAGCGCGGTGAACTGGGCCTCGATTGCGGTTGAGCCAGCTGGCGGAGTGCGGGAGTGGCGGATACCTCAGGGCCTGAGCAGGTCGGGGACGTAAGCGGAGCAGACCGGGCCAGAGCGGACGCGGAGTGGGGCGGTACGCCAGCAACCCCGGCGCGACGTGGCACGATCTCGCAGGTGACCAGCACACCCGCCGCGGCGCAGCACCTGCGCGACCTCGCGCGGCTGCGCCGGGTCCGCGACCGGGAGTACTCGCAGCCGCTGGACGTCGAGGCGCTCGTGCGCGGCGCGCACATGTCAGCCGGCCACCTCAGCCGCCAGTTCCGGCTCGCCTACGG
>JBBPZY010000139.1:0-5869 GCA_038276315.1 Mycobacteriales bacterium | reverse complement strand
CCTCATCCGCAGGCTGGCCACAGTGCCGCCGCAGGAGCAGTTCACCACCTCGATCACGGTCGGTGAGCTGATCTACGGTGCCCGACGCGTCGGACGTGAGGATCTTTCCAGGCGGGTTGAGCAGGTCGTTCACCGTGCCCAGACCGTGCTGGCCTTTGATACGACCGCTGCCCGTACCTTCGGTGCTCTGAAGGCAACGCTGGAAAGCCGTGGCACTCCGCTGGCCGAACCCGATCTGCGTATCGCCTCGATCGCGCTGTCGCGGGGGCTGATCCTCGTGTCCCGCAATGTGCGGCACTTCCAGCGCGTTCCTGAACTCACCGTCGAGAACTGGATCGACGAGACATGAATAGATACGGCGACTGACCCACCTTATCGATACTGCCAAATCGGGATCCGGCGATTCGGTCAGCGCACTGGTCGCTGCACTACGGCTGAGTAGAGCATGAGTACCGCCCCGGCACATCAGACTATAAGTGATATTGGCTGATCAGACGTGGCGCCCCCGGCAGGATTCGAACCTGCGCCACCGCCTCCGGACGCCGGTAGAACCCCGATCATGTTTGTCTCTGGTGTCGTCCCGTCCTGTTTTCCGTGCTCAGCGCATCATGAGTTGCTGCGGCGTCCTGTAGTTCATTGCACGAACCCTTGCACGAGCGACGAGCACCGCCGTCAAGTCCGCGGTGTGGAATCCGGCGTCCGTGGTCCCGCTCGGCCGCGCCAGGCTAGGCAATGCGGTCGCCGATCCGAACGGCGTTGGCGATGATGGTGGGGGAGCGAGCCGAGTACACGATGTACTGCGCGTGCCGCCCGTCCCCGTCGGGTCCGTAACGGGTCCCGATCTAGGACATCAGCACGAGCCCGTCATACCCGGCGAAGTCGAGGAGATCCTTCTTGTTGAAGGTCGCGAGCGGCAGCTTCCGGGCGAGCCGGCACAGGACGATCCACGCGTCGTTGACTCGCCTCGGGCCTACCCCAAGTCTCGTTGATTGCCTTCTGCGCTTGACGTCTGTGAGGTGGAGATCAACTCGGCTTTGTGAGCCGGTATCCGGAGGTGTCGCTATCCGGAGGTGTAGCTCCAGAGCAGCGTCCGCTTCTGATGAGCGCACGTTCGACTGACGGCCGCCGTTGGCCAGCCGGGCACGTCGATCCCGCCGTGAGACGGAGCTGCTCTATTGACCGCCTGAGCAACCAGGCCGGATGTCAGCCCGAGCGACTAGGGTTTGGCCATGGCCTCTCCCGCTGCCCCGCTGCCGAACGGTGCCCCGGTTCCACCGGCTACAGAGCCAGTCGCGATTCGTGCGTGCCTGACACCGGACGTGGCTGCCGAGTTCGACCGCGAGTGGGAGATCGTGCTGGAGCGCGCCAAGCAAACCAAGGACCTTGCCGGAGTGCACGACTTGCTGAACAAGTGGCGGCACCTCGCCTACGCTGAGTTGAAAGAGCGCGGGAGTTACTACCGTCTGCTAGCCACTGCGGCACACACGCTGGCGACCGGCACGGCCCCGCCCGGCAGTGTGCCGGGTGAGGACATGAAGGCTCTGATTCGCCAGCGGTTAGGCGAGCACGTGTAGGTGTACCGAATCGTTGTCTACCCCGAAGCTGCCGACCAGATCGCTGCACTTCCCGCTGACGCGCTCCACGCCTATGCCGATGTGCTCGGCGCGCCGGAACTGACACCGTGGAACGGGCTGCCGCTGCACGAGGACAACCCAGACGGTGCCGTTCGTCGCTGGGACTTCGGCCTCGGCCATGCAGGGCAGGCCATCTACCTCGTCCTAGACGAGCGGCAGGAAGTCCACGTCATGCTCGTTCAATGGTTCGGCTGAGCCCCATGTTGTGGCACGTAGTCAAGCGCGGCCATCCAGCAATCCTTCCCGCGCGCCACGTTGTCGACACCCGGCACAATTGAGCGGATGATCAGTGACTTGGCCGGGTCAGCCAAAGGGCCACCCAGACACAGTTGACGAAACCAGTTACCCCACCCATCCGGCACCTCGGCGACCGGAATGTCTCGATTGCCCAATCCAGAACGGGACGTTGGGCGGCTCAGTGCCGTAGGTCATCAACGGCTACCGCGCTAGGCCGCGTCTCGGCAGAGACGACTCGGCTGACGTTCCGAAACTGTCGCCGCAGTGTGGCTGAGTAGAGCATGAGCACCGCCCTTGCGCATCCGAGTGAAAACTAGCCTACTCACAGTGATGCTAGCTGGTCAGACGTGGCGCCCCCGGCAGGATTCGAACCTGCGCCACCGCCTCCGGAGGGCGGTGCTCTATCCCCTGAGCTACGGGGGCATGCCGCAGGCGAGCTTACCGGTACTGACTACGCACGCCCAAGCCAGGCGGTGCTCAGCTCGGCGGCGGTAGGGGGTGGGCCCCGCGCTGGGCGACCAGCTGGGCCAGGTAGACGCTTTCGGCGCCCTGCGAGACGACGATCTTCTCAGCCAAGTTGCGCACCTGGGTGCTTTCGGCGTGCGCTGCGGCGTAGCTAGCCATCGGCGTGCCACCCTGATGGTGACGGAGCATCAGCTGCAGGAACAGCACGTCGAACGGGCCACCGCTCGACGCCTGAAGCCGTTGCAGATCCGCAGCCGACGCCATTCCCGGCATCGTCGTCACCCCGGCGGTGCCCGGTGCGGTGCCGTGCGCCATCCCTGGCATCGACGGGGCATCAGCCATCCAGGTCATGTACCGGCCGGTGGGCAGTGGAGCGGCGTCCCACAGACTCAGCCAGCCCTGCATCTGACCGATCTGCTGAAGCTGATTGGTCTCGATGTCAAAGGCGATCAACCGGATCGCCGGGTCGGTGCTGCGATCCCGGGCCAGGCCGGCCATCAGCACCGCCTGACGGTGGTGCACCGACATATCTTGGGCGAAGCCGACGTCCACCGTACCGCCCTTGAGCTGTGCGGTCCGACCCGTGACGAACACGCCGAGCGCCGCCCCGAGCAGCAGTACCGCGAGCAACGCACCGGCGCGCACAAGCCAGCGCATCCAGGGCGCTTGCGGCGGCGTGGCAACGGCAGTGGTCTCAGCGCTGGTCTGGTCCGTCCCGTCAGGATCGGTCTCGGTGAACGTCTGCTCCATCGCGTGGTTCACCCACCGGCGGGGAGGCCGGGTGTCGACTGCGTCCCGTCCGGAGTGGTCGGTGCCTCCCCGGCACTGGGCGCTACGCCGCGGCCGCCGCCGTAGTTCATCGGAATCGCGCCCGGACCGGGTGGCGTGGCGACGAACGGGGGCGGTTTCGCCGGATCGAACAGGCCCGGGAGTTCGTCGCAGCTGGCGCCGACCTCTGGGTAGGTGTACTGGTTGAGCCGCAGGGACTGGATGAACTGGTCGATCCGCTTGTCGGCAGGATTGCTCAGCTTGAGCTGGTGTCCCCAGGACTGCAGGGCGATCGGCGAGTCCAGGCCCGGGTAGGGCGACAGCATGAGATAGTTCGAGCCCTGCACCCGATCTTGCAGTGATTGCAGCGCTGCGCCGTTGATCTTGGTCGGGTTGTAGGTGATCCACACCGCGCCGTGTTCGAGGGCGTGGACCATGTTCTCGTTGCGCACGGCTGCCGAATAGACCACGCCGTTGCAGGCGGCCCAGGTCGCGTCGTGCGGACCGCCGAAGGGCGGGCTGCGGTCGTAGGCGACCCGCTTATCCGGGCCGATGTGCCCGCGGTTGGCCGCCCCATAGTTCTGGATCACGATTCCCTTGATGTGAGTCGAGGGATCCTTGTCGCTGGCGGTGGGAGTGAAGGCGCGGCGGTCCTCATACTGGCTGTACAGGTAGCCGAAGATGCCTACCGCGAACACGAGCACGGTCAGCACCGCCACTACCGTGCCCCACGGCCTCGGTCTGGTCGCCGTTACCACCGAACGGGCGTTGCGCACCGTTTTGTTGCTCTTGCCACTGGGCATTGGTCCTCGGTTTTGATTCACCTGTGTTCACTCACCTGGGGTCTGCTGCCCGACTGCGGCGTCAGTCTAGGGATTGCCCGTCAAGGGCACGTGAGCCCGGGTGCCCACACTGGTTCGCCGGCTGGGCGCGATACCTCACCTAGACTCGCAGGCGTGACCCCCGCTGCGCTCGCCGACCTGGTCCGATCCGTCGCCCACGACGTGCTGACCGGCCGTGGCTTCGATCCCGTCGTGCTTCCAGCGACGGTGACAGTCGAACGCCCGCGCGTCCCCGAACACGGCGACTATGCGACCAATGTCGCGTTGCAGACCGGGACGAAGGCGGGAGTGCCACCGCGGGAGCTCGCAGGCTGGCTGGCGCACGCGCTGGCGCAGCGCCACGGAGTGCGTTCTGTGGAGGTCGCCGGCCCCGGTTTCCTCAACCTGCGGCTGGCGCCCGGCACTCAGGGCGACATCGTCGCGCAGGTGATCGCGGCAGGGCAGCGCTTCGGTGCTCCCCAAGGCCGACCAACCGGGCAGGTGGCCGACCTTGAAGAACTACCAACAGTGCGCGACGCGCAGTACGTGCACGCTCGGCTGGCCGCGCTGGCCCGTCACGCTTCCGATCTCGGGATCACCCACCTGGGCGCTCAGCTTGACTTGCTCGGGCATGAGCGGGAGGGGGAGCTGATCCGAACGCTGGGCGAGTTTCCGCGCATCGTGGCAGCGACAGCTACGGACGTCTGCGAGCCGCGCCGTGTGGTCCGTTACCTGGAGCAGCTGGTCAGGGTCTATCACCGGTTCGACGGTAGCTGCCGGGTACTGCCGATGGGCGATGAGCAACCAGAGCCGCGCCACGCCGCGCGACTGGCGCTGTGCGTGGCGACCCGGCAGGTGTTGGCCAACGGCCTCGGCCTGCTCGGGGCCTGTGCGCCGGAGCGGATGTGAGGGCGCATCCGGCCGGCCCGCGCCATGCCGACGTGCTGGCCCGGTCCTCTACCGCGGGCCCGTGCCCGACCGGCTCCGCCGAGCTCAATGCGCTGCACCCAGCAGTGTGGCCGCGCGGAGCGCACCGCGGTGACGATGGCGCGGTGCGGCTGGCCGGTGTGGAGGTCGGCGAGCTCGCTGAGACCTACGGCACCCCGTTGTTCGTGGTGGACGAGGCGGACTTCCGGGCCCGTTGTGCCGAGCATGCCGCCGCCTTCGGCGCCCCCGATCGGGTGCACTATGCGGCCAAGGCCTTCCTGTGCTCCGAGGTCGCTCGCTGGGTCGCCGAGCAGGGCCTGAACCTGGACGTGTGCACCGGCACCGAGCTCGCCGTCGCATTGCATGCGGGTTTTCCCGCGCAGCGGATCGCGATGCACGGCAACAACAAGTCGTCTGACGAGCTGGCCGCCGCCGTCGCCGCCGGAATCGGCGCCGTGGTGCTCGACTCGTTCCTGGAGATCGCCCGGCTGGACGACATCGCCCGCCGTCACGGCGTCATACAGCCGGTGCTGATCCGGGTGACCGTCGGCGTCGAGGCGCACACCCACGAGTTCATCGCCACCGCGCACGAAGACCAGAAGTTCGGGTTCTCGCTGGCCGCCGGAGACGCCGCCGAAGCGGTCCGCCGGGTGTTGAAGTCCGAAGGTTTGCGCCTGATAGGGCTACACAGTCACATCGGCTCGCAGATATTCGACGCCGACGGCTTCGAGCTCGCGGCGCACCGGATGGTCGGTCTGCTCGCGGCGATCCGAGACGAGCACGGGCCGGATTGCCTTTCCGATCTGTCCATCTTGGATCTTGGCGGTGGCCTCGGGATCGCCTACACCGCAGACGACGATCCGCCGCGACCGGCCATGCTGGCGACCCATCTGCGGGCCATCGTGGACGCCCGGTGCCAGGCGGCCGGCTTGCCCACCCCCGGCCTGGTTGTCGAGCCGGGCCTGAACCTGGACGTGTGCACCGGCACCGAGCTCGCCGTCGCAGTGCATGCGGGTT
>JBBPZY010000138.1:0-2473 GCA_038276315.1 Mycobacteriales bacterium | reverse complement strand
TAGCATTCACCTCGAGGGTGCCCCTTCCTCGGAGCCGATACGGTCCTCAACAACCCGTATCCTCCCAGGTCAGGGGCACTTCTCACTGTTCCGACACCCCCGCAGACCATGATCTTAAACGTCGGCGTGAATACCCGAGGCTGAACTGAGACCCAAACTGAGACCCACCAATGATCAATGCCGCTGCCCGCGAGTTTGATCGAGGTGGGCGGGCGGGTGGTTTTGTCAGTCCCGTCCGGCACGATCCCTCTTATGACATCACAGGACGCGGCAACCACCTGCGTCAGGCGGGGTTTCCGGCCTCTACACAACCGGCTACGCGTTGCGCGCGTCAGTCCCAGATCGATGACGAGCTGCCACCCGCTGCCGAGTCCCGACGCCACCGATGCCCAGCGCGGCGAGGCGATTATGGCTCGGCTGGTCGCCCGCATCGGCGCGCCGAGCTTGGAGGACTACCGCCGTGCCTACGCCGGGTGTGGCGCCCCGTGGCCTGGGATGAGGAGATCCGGCGGCGTCACCCCGTCGCTGCTGATCCCGCCGCGTGATCGGTGGGAAGGTCCCTCGACGCCTCCGCCCTCGCCGCACTCGCACGTCGGCGGCCGGCAGCGCTGGCGTGGTTTGACACCGCTCGCCTGGTCGGGATCGCGCTCTATCTACCAAGGCTCGCGCTAGAGGAGGTCCGGGCCGTACGACCTGATGCTTCACCTCTGCTGGCCGACCTACTCACCCACCCCTCCGTGGTGCTCGGCGAAATCGATGCGGCCACCGCCTATCAGATCGACCTGCTGCTGCTCTCGGCGGCCGTCTTCGATGCGCTCGCCGCTCATGTCGTGTACGTCGCCGGCCAACGAGGCTGGCCCGCGCTCAGCGCGGATCCTGCCCCGCCTGCACCGCATCGACCCCGCACTTGAGATCGACCTGGCAGCAACAAGCATGCACCGACAAGCAGCACGTCGATCTTCATCTATACGACTCAATCAGGGCGTAAAATCAGCGGTCTAGGTCTCGCCGGGACTCCCCCGGCACGTCACCGGGCACGTCGTCTCGGATGCGCTGGTGTCTCCGCTCCTCGTGCTCGAAGAGCTCAGCCTCTAGCTCGTGCTTCTCGGCGATCACGCGTGCCTCGTCCGCCTGCGCCTGGTGATGCCCCTTGTGCCACTGCGCCTTACCCTCCCTGCGGAGGTCATCGCTGCCGGTGACGCTTCCGACCGCCTCTTTCAACTTGCCCTTGGCCTTATCAGCGATACTCATGTCCATCCAGCCTCTCTCTATCCTCGACTCCCAGGGACCGAGTACCCGCGTGGCGAGCATTCCAATCAGTCCGCGCTGCCAGTGCAGCGCGAGAGCCAGCTGTGCCAGAACCCAAACCTTGACGTCGGTGCCGGCACTCGTGACCAGGGGTAGTCGTCAACAACCATCCGCCGCTCGCCCCCCACTCCAGGCGGCCAGGGCTACTGGAGCGGGCACATGACTAGCTGCCCGGCCAGACGTTTCTGCTCACCGGTGGGTTTCAACCCCAACTCGCTGATTGGCTGGCCGTGGTGAACACCCGAGCCTGGCGGGCATTGAGATGCGCGCCGGTCGACCGGATCGCCGCTGATAAGGCCGCGATGCCCATCCTGCCGCCGGTCGCTGCAAGGATCGCGCCCGTGCACCGGGGAGGCCGTCTGCGTTGTTGAGCAGGTGGCGTATCGGTCTGCCGGGGAGCTGACCGGCCAGGAGCAACTTCCCCGGAATGACCGGGTGGTGTCAGCCGACTAGGCATGTTCCGCGTGGTTCAAACGCTGGCACAGAGAGTTGCGGCAGGCGCTCGCGGGGGTTGCCGGTCACGGTCGGTAACAAAACGGCTGGGGAGGCGATGAGATCCGGTGGGAGTAATGTCGCGATCACGCCACTGGGGGCGAATGTGGGCACCTGTGAGAACGTCACCAACGCGGTGAAGGGTGCCGCCACCGCAGCGCTGACTGCCGCGCTCGTGATTGCTGGCGGTGCGGGGAGGGCCGAAGCGGCATCGGCAACGACCACGAAACCACCGTCCGCACCACGGCCAGCGTCCGCCCCACCAGGGCCTCAGGTAGTGTCTGCCACGCTGTGCGGGGTCCGCGCCAAAGCTTGTGTGGTGCTCTCGCGCCACCAGGCGTGGCTGACCGATGCGAAGGGGCGGATCATCTACGGTCCGGTGACGGCCACCGGGGGAGACTCGGCGTATCCCACACCGACCGGCACCTTCCAGGTGCTGTCCAAGGACGCTCAAGGGAACCCGTTTCTATCCGGTGTACGTACTCGCTGCGACGCTTGGCCTTCGCCGGGGCGAGCTGCTCGGGCTCAGGTGGCCGAGTAGCCGGGGGGAATCTCACCCCCCGGCCCTCACAGATCCGTACGTGACAGTCTCCCGTCATACGGCTCTTGTCGTTCTGGTCACCAGACTTTGGGGGCGTGGGTAATCCAGGCCCAGTGAGCGAAGAACCGGGGC
>JBBPZY010000137.1:0-4280 GCA_038276315.1 Mycobacteriales bacterium | reverse complement strand
TGTCCTACACCCAGTGCATGTCCTACACCCAGTGCATGTCCTACACCCAGTGCATGTCCTACACCCAGTGCAACGAGCGAGCGAACCAGCTGGCCCGGCTGCTGATCGCGCGGGGAGCCGGCCCGGAGCGGTTCGTGGCTGTGGCGTTACCCCGTTCGGCGGAGCTGATCGTGGCGCTACTAGCGGTGCTGAAGGCGGGTTCGGCTTACCTGCCCATCGACCCGAGCTACCCCGCCGAGCGCATCGCACTCATGTTCGCCGACGCGCAACCGCCGCTGGTACTGACCACGAGCGAGATCGCGGACCGCCTGCCCACGGTGCCAGGAGTGGATCAGTTGCTACTGGATCAGGCCGAAATCGCCGAGGCACTGACCGGCCAGCCCGGCGCCAACGTCTCCGACGCCGATCGATCGGCGCCCCTGCGCGGCGCCCATCCCGCCTACGTGATCTACACGTCGGGTTCGACGGGTCGGCCGAAGGGGGTGGTGGTCGCCCACCAGAGCGTGGTGGACCTCGCGGTGTGGGCAGCCGCGGACTTCGGCGCGTCGGGACTGTCCCGGGTGGTGGCATCGACCTCCTTGAACTTCGACGTCTCGGTCTTCGAGATCTTCTGCCCGCTGACCGTCGGCGGCAGCATTGAGGTAGTGCGTGATGTGCTCGCGCTCGCCGAGCGTCCGAGTGAGCATGGGACGGCCAGTCTGGTCAGCGCAGTGCCCTCGGCGTTCTCGCAGCTCCTCATCTCACGCACGGTGACGGTCGCGCCGGAGCACGTGGTGCTGGCCGGTGAGGCACTCTCGGCGCGGGCGGTGCGGGACATCCGGGCAGCGCTGCCGAACAGTCGGATCGCCAACATCTACGGTCCCACCGAGGCCACCGTCTATGCCACCGCGTGGTACTGCGGCCCGGACGACGGGATCCTGGACCAGGCCCCGCCCATCGGCCGACCGATCGCCAACACCCGAGCCTATGTGCTTGACCCCGTGCTGCAACCGGTGCTGCCGGGCGTGCCGGGTGAGCTCTACCTCGGTGGGCGCGGGCTCGCGAGAGGCTATCTGAGCCGTTCGGGGCTGACCGCGCAGCGGTTCGTGGCCGACCCCTTCGCCGGCGCCGGGACACGCATGTACCGCACCGGGGATGTCGTGCGGTGGACCTCGACGGGTGAGCTGGAATATCTCGGCCGCGCTGACTACCAGGTGAAGATCCGCGGGTTCCGGATCGAGCTGGGCGAGGTGGAGGCCGCCGTGGCGAGTCACGACGACGTGGCCCAGGCGGTGGTCGTCGTTCGAGCCGAAAAGTCCGGGCACAGACGCCTGGTGGCCTACCTGGTGCTGGTGCCGGGAGCGGCCCTGGACTCTGCCGCGCTACGTCGCTTCGTGAGCCGGGTGCTGCCCGACCACATGCTCCCCGCGGCATTCGTGTCGCTGGCGGAGTTTCCGCGCAACCCCAACGGGAAGCTGGATCGGCGGGCCCTGCCGGCGCCGGACTGGGGTGCGGCTGCAGGCGCGGACTACCTGGCCCCCCGCAACCCGGTCGAGCAGGTCATCACTGAGATCTGGTCCGAGGTGCTCGGGGTGGAGAAGATCGGCGTCGAGGACAACTTCTTCGCTCTCGGTGGCGACTCGATCCTGAGCATCCAGGTGGTGGCCCACGCCGCCCGGGCCGGCCTGCGCATGCGGTCCCGGGACATCTTCCTGCATCAGACGGTCGGATCCCTGGCCCCGAACGTCACCGCGGCGGAGCTCGAACCGGTCGAGCAGGGACCGGTGACCGGGGCGATGCCGCTAACCCCGATCCAAAGCTGGTTCTTCGATACCCGGACGGTGGCGCCAGGGCGTTTCCACCAGTCGCTGAGTCTGGAGCTCGCCGAGGGCATCGACGAGGCCGCGCTGCGCACCGCACTGGTGACGCTGCTCGAGCACCATGACGCGTTGCGGATCTGGTTCGAGCAGCTCGACGGCCGGTGGTATCAGTGCAATGCGCCGGTGAAGCCGGTCGACGTGCTGCGCCGGGTCGATCTGTCACCAGTGGACGGCGACCCAGCCGACGGCGACCGGCGGACCGTGATGGCCCAAGTCCTGGGCGGTATCCAGGCCGGCCTCGACCTGGGTAGCGGTCCGCTACTCGCGGCGGTGGTGTTCGAGTTGGGTGGCGGGCAGCGGCCGGTGTTGGTCCTGACGGTGCACCACCTGGTCGTCGACGGGGTGTCCTGGCGGATCCTGCTGGAGGACCTGGCCATCGCCTACCGGGTGGCGTGTGGTGATCCGGCGGCCCGGTTGGGGACCAAGACGACCGCGTTCCGGAGGTGGGCGTTGCGGCTGGAAGAGCACGCCGCCGCAGGAGGCTTCGACGACGAGCTGGACTACTGGGGCGAGCTGGCCCAGGGCGCTGATCCGGTGCTGCCCACCGACGGTGATGGGCCCAACACGGTGGCCTCGGTGCGCTCGGTGAGCGTGGGACTGGACGAGGAGGAGACCCGCGCGCTGTTGCAGCGAGTGCCCGAGGTCTATCGCACCCAAGTCAACGACGTGTTGCTGGCCGCGCTGGGGCGCGTTCTAGGTGCCTGGACGGGGCGCGAGCGAGTGCTGGTGGACCTGGAGGGCCACGGCCGGGAGGAGCTGTTCGAGGAGGTGGACCTGTCCCGGACGGTGGGCTGGTTCACCACCCTGTTCCCGGTGGCGCTGCCCGCCGAGTCGAACTCGGGCTGGAGGACGCGACTGATCGCGGTCAAGGAACACCTTCGGGCCATCCCCGGTCGGGGCCTGGGCTACGGCGCCCTGCGCTACCTCACCAAGGCCTCCGGCCTGACCTCACCCACCTCCCAGATCAGCTTCAACTACCTGGGGCACTTCGACCTGCCTGCGGGCAGCGACGATCTCTATCACACGATCCACGGGGAACTGCGGCTGGACGAGAGCCCGGAGGCGCGGCGCGCCCACGCGCTCGAGGTGGTCGGCAAGGTCGAGCGAAACCGCCTGGTATTCACCTGGTTCTACTCCGAAGACCTGCACCGGCGCGCGACCGTCAGCGCCCTGGCCGACGAACTGCTCAGCGCCCTTCGTGAGATCATCGCGCACTGCGCGTCCCCCGGCGCCGGGGGACGCAGCCCCTCAGACTTCCCGCTGGCCCGCCTAGATCAGGCAGGAGTGGACCGCCTGGCCGGTGATGGCCGTGGCGTCGAGGACATCTACGCGCTGACGCCCACCCAGGCCGGCATGGTCTTCCACGGCTTGTCCCAGGGCGATCAGGGCGTCTATTTCCAGCAGGCGGCCTTCGTGGTGGAGGGCGTCGCCGACCCTCGGCAGCTCGGTGCGGCCTGGCAGCACGTCGTGGACCAGACACCGGTGTTGCGCAGCGGTGTCGTCTGGGGCGGGGTCGCCGAGCCGGTGCAGGGGGTGCACCGTGAGCTGATCCTGCCGGTCAGCTACCTGGACTGGAGGCCGCTGTCACAGGCCGGGCAACGGGAAGAACTGCAGACGTGGCTCGACCGCGACCGCACGGTGGGCCTGGACCTGACCGTGGTCCCGCTGCTGCGGTTGATGGTGGCGCAAATCTCCGACATCGAGGTCCAGGTGGTCTGGACCTTCCACCACGTGCTGCTGGACGGGTGGAGCGTTTTCCAGGTGCTCTCCGACGTGTTCGCCTGCCATGCCGAGCTCCAGCGTCGTGGCCCAGAGACCGTCGCGGTCGCTCACCCCCCGGTCGCTCTCCCGATGGTGGCCATCCGGCGCCCGTTCCGCGACTACCTTCAGTGGCTGCGCTCAGCCGACCGGCGGGAGCCCGAGACGTACTGGCGCCGGGTGCTGGCGGGACTGTCCGAGCCCACCGCGCTGCCGTATGACCGTCCACCGGCGCAGGCCCACCACGCCGAGTCCAGCGCGACAGTCCGGATCGCACTGTCGAGCGAGCAGTCCAGCGAGATCCGCGGAGCTGCCCGGCACCACGGGTTGACGGTGAACACGGTGGTGCAGGGCGCGTGGGCGCTGTTGTTGTCGCGCTACAGCCGCCAGCGCGATGTGGTGTTCGGTACGACGGTATCGGGGCGGCCAACCGAGTTGGCCGGCGTGGAGTCGATGGTCGGTATGTTCATCAACACCGTTCCCTCCCGGGTGCACATCGACCAGGGGAAAGACGCCCTGTCCTGGCTTCGGGAGCTGCAGGTCGAGCAGGCCGAGGCCCGACGGTTTGACGTCTTCCCGCTTACCCAACTGCATGCCTGGAGTGAGCTACCCGCCGAGGTGGGCCTGTTCGACAGCATCGTGGTGTTCGAGAACTACCCGATC
>JBBPZY010000136.1:0-4837 GCA_038276315.1 Mycobacteriales bacterium | reverse complement strand
GGAACTCATAGAACGCCCGGCGCGCCGGGTCCATCTCGGTGTGGTTCTCCCAGGCCTCCGGGATCATCATCAGCACCGCGTGCGGCATTGAGCGGCCGCCCAGATGCAGCAGTTCGAGCACCTCGTCGAAGGACGCGGAGTCGCTGGCATCCGGGGTGGCGATCGGGTACAGCCGATCCAGATCACCGGGGATGAGATCGGTGGCAAGCCGGCTCTCCCGGGCGTGCATCCAGTTGCGGTTGCCGCGCAGCGTGTTGATCTCACCGTTGTGCGCGACGTAGCGGTACGGGTGCGCCAACGGCCAGGACGGGAAGGTGTTGGTGGAGAACCGGGAGTGCACCAGCCCCAGTGAGCTGGTGACCCGCTCGTCGGACAGATCGGGGTAGAAGCTCACCAGCTGTTCCTCGGTGAGCATCCCCTTGTAGACGATCGTGCGCCCGGACAGGCTCGGGAAGTAGACGTCGTGGTCATGCTCGGCGCGCTTACGCACGCAGTACACCCGCCGCTCCAGCTCCAGTCCGCCTTCGTTACTGGCCAGGAACAGTTGCTGGAAGCGGGGCATCGCCGAGCGGGCTGCCGGTCCGACTCCCTCGGGTTGCACCGGCAGCTGCCGCCAACCCAGTACCCGCATCCCCTCCTGCGCCGCGATGTCCTCGACGGCGGCCATCACGGCGGCCTCCGCAGCGTCGTCGCTGGGGAGGAAGGCAGTGCCGACCGCGTACCGACCCGGTTGTGGCAGTTCGAAGTCGACGACCTGCCGGAAGAAGCTGTCGGGCAGCTGGATCAGGATGCCGGCGCCGTCACCGGTGTCGGGTTCCCCGCCCCGGGCGCCCCGGTGTTCGAGGTTACGCAACGCAGTGAGAGCCTTCTGCACGATGCCGTGATCGCGGCGGCCGGCGAGATCCGCCACGAAGGCCACGCCGCAGGCGTCATGCTCATAGGCGGGGTCGTACAGGCCGGCTGCCGCACGACGTCCACGCTGGCCTGAATTCGACTCTGTAGGCAGGTAGGTAGCGGTCACAAGCACCTCCCGTCGTCTCGATTGGGTTGATACACGCATCGCGACGACGTGCACCCATCTGCGGTGACCTTCAGGTTACCTCAGCGCATTACCCAGCCGTTATCACTTCTGGCCGCCGATCTCGCCGCCGGAGCGGGATTGGCTTCGCCGGCACAGGGATTGACATACCGTCACCCTTCTGCGCAGCCCCAGGGTAGGGTATTCGCAAACGCACAGAAGTGCCGCAGGCGGCAATTTTTTGTCCAAAGTTGTCACGGGTGGCAGGTCCGCAACGCATCCACACACTCTGCGGTCGGACATACGTGACAAATGTGGACGATGACGCCGCTCGGGGGAGTGGCGCCATCATGCATCCCCCGTCTGGGTGCACAATCACCCCCGACCGGGGGCTCGCCGGACCAGCGGCGGCCGTGGCCGGGAAAGGATGCGTGGTCGGATGGATGACCGTCGGCTGCTGTTGGTGCACGCTCACCCTGACGACGAGTCGTCCATGACCGCCGCAACCATGGCCGGTTACGCGCGGCAGGGCGCCACTGTTGTTCTGGTGACGTGTACCCGTGGCGAGCTGGGCGAGATCGTCGCGCCCGATCTTGCCGGGTTGCGCGAAGTCGATCCCGACGGGCTGGGTCTGTACCGGGAAACGGAGCTGGCCGAGGCGCTGGCCGTGTTGGGCACCGCGCGGCAGCACTGGCTGGGCGGTCGCGGTCGCTGGTGCGACAGTGGAATGCCCGCCACCGAGGACCCGGCGGCGTTCGCCTTCGCCGACCTCGACGAGGCGGTCCGGGCGATGGTCGGGATCCTGCGCTCCGAGCGTCCGCAGGTGGTGGTGACCTACGACGCCGACGGCGGGTACGGGCATCCGGACCACATCCAGGCCAACCGGGTGACCATGGCCGGGTTGGATCCCGCTGCTGACCCTCGCTTCGCACCGGAGCTCGGCGCGCCGTGGCGGGTGGCGAAGGTCTACTGGATGACGTTGTCGCGCACGATGATTCAGAGCGCGGTGGACGCTGGGGTGCTGTCGTCAATGGAAGTAGTACCCAACTCGCTGCCCGACGAGGAGATCACCGCGGTGCTGGACGGGCGGGCGTATCTGGAAAGCAAGGTCGCCGCGCTGCGGGCGCACCGCAGCCAGGTGGATCTGGAGAACGGGATATTCGCCATTCTCACCGAAGTCCCCGAGTTCGCGATGGAGAGCTACCTGTTGGTCCGCGGTGAGCGGGGGCCGGGCTCGGGACCGTACAGCTGGGAGGACGATCTGTTCGCCGGCCTCGATTCGCTCACCGGTATGGGAGGTTCCGGATGAGCCCTCCTGAGGAGATCGGGTATGCGTTGCGGTGCTTGCGCCGACGCCGCATCAGGCGGTGGGGCTCCAGCCGGGCCGCGGTGGCAGTCACCATTGTCACCGGTGCCGTCGGCCCGGCGGTACTGCTCACCCGGCGCGCCGACTCGGCGCACCCACGCTCAGGGCAGTTGGCCCTGCCCGGTGGACGGACTGATCGGTGGGAGTCGGCTTCCGGCGCAGCCCGCAGTCAGCTCGCCGAGGGCCTCGGGATGCGCTTGCCACCGGAGTCGGTGCTCGGCCTGCTCGACGACTACCCCGTCCACGCCAGACTCGTGATCACGCCGGTGGTGCTGTGGGCCGGCGAGCACGGTGATCGCCTCCACTTGAACCAGGCGCTCGAGCCGGCCCGAACCGATGAAGTGCTCGCTGTCCCATTCACCGACCTCGATGTCGAGCCGGTGTTCGTGGCGAGCTCGGAGTCTGAGCGCCCGGTGATCCGGCTGCCGTTGCTCGGGGAGTGGTTGCATGCTCCGACCGCTGCGGCGCTGCACCAGTTCCGCGAGGTCGTCCTACACCGCCGCCGCACCCGCGTCGCCCGCTGCCAAGGCGTCGGCGACGGGTGAGACCTGCCGTCGGGTGACGCGGTGGGCCGCGTTTCGTAGAGCGGCGATGGCGGGGCGGTCGCGGTTCTCTGGAAGCCAGGCGAGCGCTGCGGTGCAGGGAGGTAGGTCGGTGACGTCTGCATAGGCCACACCTGGGCGTGGGTAGAGGTCGCGGGCCGCGGCGGGCAGGAAGGTGATGGCCTGGCCACGAGCTACCGTCAGCAACCTCGCCTCGATGTCGGTGACCATTGGTCCGAAACAAATGGGTGTGCCGTCTGGGCGGGGATTGACGGTCCAGAAATCCCACCAGAGGCGTGGGGCCCCGGGTGGGACGTCGGCGATGGGGCGCCCGGCGAGTTGGGCAAGGGTGAGCGGCTGCTGGGCGGTCAGTGGATCGTCGGCGGGCAGGCACACCACGCGAGCTTCGGTGGCCAGGTGCAGGGTTTGGATTACCGGGGGAACTGGGGGTCGCAGGAAGGCCGCGTCGACCGCTCGTCCGGTGAGGATGGCCTGGGTGTAAGGCATCGCAGCCTCGGCGCCGATCGAACCGAGCGTCAGGTGGCCGCGAACCTCGCGGGTGTGGACGTCGGCGAGCTGGCGCAGGCGGTCCATTGCCTCAATGGTGGCCCGGGCTTCGGGCAGGAGAGCCGCCCCGGCCGCGGTGAGCGCCACCGTGCGGCTGGTGCGTTCGACCAGCGCAATGCCGAGCCGGCTCTCCAGCGCGCGGATCTGCTGGCTGAAGGCGGGTTGGTCATGCACAGGCCGGGCCGCGGCCCGGCCGAAATGCAGCTCCTCCGCCAGCACGAGGAACAGCCGCAACTGATGCGTACTTGGCTCCCGCCGGACATCCCGGCCTGCTAACCGTGGCGTGTTCCCGACCCCTCCACCTCGGCTCATACCCGACATGTTATCGATCACAAGGCGATTTATTCAGCTGATCGGATACGCCACCTCGGCGGCCTGTAGCACCATCGGAGCTGCAACCGACGACCGAAAAGCCCAAGACGTTGGGGGAACGTCGTGAATCCTGGCTGCGGCTACAGCACCAACATCGGACTGCGCGCGATCGCCGTCGCCGACACGGCCCCGCAGGGGACGACCTGACCGCGATGGGCACCGGTCCCGTCGCCACTTTGTGGGGCAAAAAGGAACTACGTGGCCGGTCCGCGGCCCGGGTTGCACCAAAGACCCGGCGACTGATTGCCCCCTATGCTGAAGAAGGAAGGGGCAGACCATGTGGTGGAGGTGGATGCTTGCCCTTGCCCCACCGGTGGCCTGCCTTGGCTTGTTCGCCCTTCCGGTCGTCAATGGGATGCACCTGTGGTTGGGGTTGCCCTCGCTGTTGTGGTGGATGGTGATCTTCGGCGTATTACTGGTGAGCGCGGTCCTCGGCGTGTTCGAGATCGTCCGCGAGCGGGATGAGCCGAGTGACGAATGAACACCACATGGGCGATCTCGCTGGCGGGCGAGGTCTTCACGACGTTCACCTTCCTGGGCATGGCGGGGCTGGCCTTCGGCCACGGCGCTGCCGCGTTTTACGCGCTGCCGTATGTCCCGATCGCGTTTCTGGGGCTGTACTTCCTGGGACCGCGACTGTGGTGGTTGAGCAAACGCAGGGATTACCTGACCCAGGCCGACTTCATCGAGGATGTCTACCGCAGCAAACTGCTGGGCACGATCTCGGCGATTTTCGGCGTCGTGTTCCTGCTGCCCTATCTGCAGCTACAGGTCACCGGGCTCGGGCTGATCGTGCAGTTGGTCACCGGGAACGCCGCCAATGGCACACTTAGGGGCTGCGATGAATTAAGTTGGGTCAGGGATGGGTGTGTCGGGGTTGGCGCACAGCGTGTAGTTCCAGTCGCCGTGGAAGGTGTGGCGGGCGAGGATGCCGTTGGTCTGGAGTGCTGTCATGTCCTGGTCGGGGATTTT
>JBBPZY010000135.1:0-2327 GCA_038276315.1 Mycobacteriales bacterium | reverse complement strand
GGCCACAGTCATGATCATGACTCGGCAGCTGGCGCGGCACACCACCGGCAACCGGCCCCAGCCCCGCTGGGGCGGTGACCGTCCCGCCCCACCCCCGAAGCTAGATCAACAGGCCGCTTGAGACGTTCGCCAACAGGCTCTAACACCCATCCATACCATCGCGCCGGGGCGGACCCCCGGTAGCGAACCCACCCGTCCCTGGAGTCCCGACGAGGGCACTCCAGGGACGGTGTGTATGAGCCCAGCCATTCGGGGGACCCACTGTCCGATACCTCCGGTGCCCTCGCCAGGTGCTGCCAGCAGCTCCTACGATGACCTGACAACGGTGATCAGCCAACCGAGTGGTCCACCGATCGGTGCGCGCGCACCTGCAGGAGGGTCGATGTCGTCTATCGGGTTGTTGAGCGGATCTGCCGACCGGGCGCAACGGCTTTCTCAACTTCTCAAGGACGCGGGCGCCGACCCTGTGATCATCACCGATCCCGCGGCGCTACCGGGTGAGCCGGGCAGCGACGGCCTCGACTTCTACATCCAGCTGCCGATCACCATCCATCCCGAGGGGGATACCGCCGTCGCGCGCGTCGGTTCGTTTCTGTCCGCGGGTCTGCTGGCCCGGTTCAGCGCGGTCGACCGGGTGCTTCCGGTGCTGGCGCCCGGTGCGACCGTGGTGCTGGTGTCCGGCAATACCCCCGATGAGCTGTCGTTGCCGGACGACCAGCAATCCCGGCTGGCGTTGCTGCATCTACTGGCGCACGCCACCCGCGCCGAGCTCGCCACCAAACATGTAGCGGTGAAGGTGGTCAGCAGCCGGCGCAGCGACCAGGAGATCGTGCACTACGCGCTGGGCGGCGACGACGATACGCAGACGCAGCGCGATCCTCAGGAACGGTCCGGCGCGGCCACCGCCTACCAGGACTGGCGCACCGAGGTGATGGGCCTGGTCGGCATCGACATCTGATCGGTGCTCGCCGAGCAGCGCAGCGCCTGCGAGGAGTAGGCTCGCAGGCGTACTCATCGGTGCCGAGGAGGTCTTGGTGAGCTTGATGTTGACCCAGGACGCACCGGCAGATTCATTGCTGGAGCGGGATCCGCTGGCGTTGCTGCTAGCGATGCTCCTCGATCAACAAGTGCCCATGGAGCGGGCCTTTGCGGCACCCTACGAACTTCAACAGCGACTGGGCCACGACCTCAACGTCCACGAGCTGGCCGACTACGACGCTGACGCGCTAGCGGACCTGTTCGCGAGGCCGCCTGCCCTGCACCGGTACCCGAAGGCGATGGCTGGACGGGTCCAGGACCTCTGCCGGTTCTTGATCGAGCACTACGGCGGTGAGGTGACCGCGCTGTGGCGGGATGTCGCAGAGGCGTCGGAGCTGTTCGACCGGTTGGTCGCACTACCCGGCTACGGCACCTATAAGGCACAGATCTTCGTGGCCCTACTCGGCAAGCAGCGCAACGTGCGGCCCAACGGCTGGCGAGAGGTGGCCGGCGCCTTCGGGGACGAGGGTGTCTATCGGTCGGTCGCCGACGTGACCGACGCTGACTCGCTGGCGAAGGTTCGAGAGCACAAGCAACAGGTTAAGGCAGCCGCAAGAGCGAAGAAGTAGGAGGTCCTGGATATCAAATCGGGACGTGAGGACGCGCGGGATCAACCGGAGCACGGCCGCCGACGAGGTGATGCCGCAGTTCTCATCACGGCGGCGGAACCATCCTACGCCGAGCAGTTCGCCGCCAGACGGCGCAAGTACGCGATCCTGATGGGGGCCCGCATCCCGTGCTTGATCCTCGCCGGTGTCTTTTACCAGATCTGGTGGCTCGCGCTGGCCTTCGTTGTGCTCTCGGTGCCCCTTCCCTGGATGGCGGTGCTTGTCGCCAATGACCGCGCGCCGCGCAAGGCCGAGCAGGTCAATAGGTTGGGCCAGGGTCTGGAGCAGGGCGATCTCCGTGGCCGTGAGCTGGAGAGCGGCGATCACCCCGTAGTGGAGGGCTGAAGGCCCTCCTCGTGAGCGGCATTGGGTGCCATAACAACTGTTTCCCACTCAGAGTGGCATCATGACACGGTGAGCACGCCGACCCAGACGTTGCCAGATGTCGATACACGCCCTGAGGGCACCGACGGCACCGGTCACGATACGCCCAAGATGTTCCACTACGTGCGCAAGAACAAGATCGCCGAGAGTGCCGTGATGGGCACGCAGGTGGTGGCTCTATGTGGCGAGGTGTTCCCGGTGACCCGTGCCGCCAAGCCAGGTTCGCCGGTATGCCCGGAGTGCAAGGAGATCTTCGAGTCGCTACCCAAGGGCGGCGACGTTGGCTGACCCACCAGG
>JBBPZY010000134.1:0-17146 GCA_038276315.1 Mycobacteriales bacterium | reverse complement strand
GGAGTTGTCCGGGTGGTAGTTGACGTCGGTGGTGTTGCCGGAGTCGATCGCGGTGTCGCTGCGGTGGGTGGACTGGTCGATCTCGCTGCCGTTGGTGGCGGTGTTGCTGTTGGTGGGCTGGGTGACGTTGCCGTCGGCGCCGTTGCCGGCGACACCACCGTTGTCTGCGGTGTTGGTGCTGTTAAACGCGTGGCTGATCGAGTGATCGTCGTGGGTTTCGGTGTTGCCGACCCGGTTGTTGTCGCCGACGACGTTGTCGTTGCCGTTGGCGACGTCACCGCTGATGTCGCGCCCGGCGGCGACGGAGTGGTCGGTGGCAGTGACGGAGTGGTCGTCGAAGCTCTGCGACAGATCGCCCTTGTTCCAGATGTTCTGGTTGACCGACTTGTCGATCGCCGTGTCGTGGGAGTCGGCGGTGTAGGAGTAGTTGTTGGTGATGTACTCCAGCTGGCGCACCGCATCGACGTGCGAGTCCTCGTGGTGACCCTCGGGCCGGTAGTCGTCGCTCTGGCGGCTTTCGGGCCGGTAGTAGTCGCTGTCGTGGTGGGCGCCGTTGCCCAGGTTGTCTTCCCGTTCGCCGACGAAAGACACCGGGTGGTACTCCGAGACGTAGGACATCGCGTCGGAGACGTCTTCGCTGCAGACGTTGCTCAGCCCGGCGTCGGCCAGTGCCCGATCGGGGTTGGCGACGAACGCGGCCTTGGCGCTGTCGTCGCGCATCAGGTTGAGGATGAAATCCAGCAGGCTCTGGGTGACGTTCACGGTGAGCTCCTTGGGGTGGAGGTACCGGGCGGGCTGCCCGGTGGTGTGAGACCAAAGCTATGGCCCCGGGCCGGGGTCGGTCATCGGGGATCGCACCGGGTTGTCAAGGACCCGCATTAGGGGATTGACAACCCCGCACGCTAGGGGATCCGGGCGGCCCCTCCGTTTCGAGCGGGTCTGCGAGGCTGGCCGCATGATCTCGATCGACGACTTCCTGTACTACGTAGATGATGCCCTCGACGGCATCGTGCGGATCGTCAGCGAGCTTGGTGACGACCTGGCCAATCGCCGACCCGACGTGCCGGGCGCGAACTCACCGTTCGCGATCCTCACCCACTGTCTGGGCGTGATGGAATACTGGGGTGGCGAGGTCGTCGCTGGTCGCAGCATTGTGCGCGACCGACCTGCCGAATTCCGGGCCACCGGCGGCGTCGCCGAACTCACCGATCGCACCGAGCGAGCCCGCCAGCAACTGCGCGCCGACATCGTCGCGCTCGATCCGTTCGGTCCACCGCGCACTCCTCCGCACGCCAAGGACGCCACGCTGCCGCTGGCCCGCACCCAGGGCGGGGTCCTGCTGCACATCTACGAGGAACTCGCCCAGCACCGGGGTCAGCTGGAGATCACGCGAGATGTCCTGCGCACCTCATGGGCGCGGTCCGGCTGACCGCAGCTGCAATCGGCCAGCAGATCTCGGGTATCCACGGTCAGGTGGTGCGCTGCTGGATGTCGAGTTCGATGAGTTGCGATTGGTGGTGATCTTTCATTCCGCTCAGGGTGGTGATCCACACCAGCAGGTATCGCGTGGGTGGCCCGCCCCGCAGCGGGATCCGGGTGCTGCCGGCCCCGAGAGTGGCGGTGCCGACCAGGGTGGTCTGTTCCAGTCGCGCAGTGGGGGATGTCGCGGTGCGAATCTCGAGCACCGTGCCCGGGCTCGGCGACACCACCGTCACTGCGGCCACCGCGATGGGCACCTGGAAGCTCAGCATCACGCCGAGCCCCTTCTTGTAGGCGGGGAACTGCTGGAAGTACGAGTCAGTCGACCACCCGGTGCGCGGGTTGCCATCGAGCAGCTTGCCGACGTCCTTCTGGTGGTCGGGACTGCCGAGTCCAGAGGGGTCATAGACGGACAAGCTCTTGACTTTGACTGGCGTGGCCGACGCGGGCAGCACCGCCGGCTTGGTGGCAGCGCCGGTCGGCGCGGTGGGCGGGCTGCCGGCGATGACCAACGGCGCGCCGCCGGTGTCGGTGAACACCGAGACGACCTGCATGCCGGCGTAGCCGAGAATCGACAGGGTGGCGACGCCCAGCACCGTCATCGACGCGCTCAGCTTGATCTGGCGTAGGCGCTGCGCCCGTCGCAGATCGATCGTGCGCCGGACCCGGCCGCCCCGACCGCCTATCGAAAAGCTGTCCTCGTCAGCGGTCACGGCGTTGAGCTCGAGCACCTGACGCACGGCGGATCCGGTGTGCACCCCGCCGCCGGTACCTGGGCCGGCAATGCAGCGCAGCGCCAGGGTGGACAGCTCCACCGGCACCTCGGGCCGCAGGGTCGTGGGACTGATCGGCAACCGGTCCGTACCCAGCGGCGCCGGCGGCAGGCTGGGTGGTCCGTCTGGCAGCGGCCAACACCCGGTGAGCAGCAGGTAGAGCATCGCGCCCAAACCGCGGATATCGTCCCGGGACCCGCTCGATGCGGGCGGACCAGGGAAGGCGAGTCGTGCCTGCCGGTCGGGGGTCACCCGGATCCGGTCCGGATGGTCGCAGCCCAGGACCAGACCGGCGCTGTGGGCCGCGTCGACGGCAGCAGCCAACGGCACCAGCACGTCGGCCGCCACCGACGGCGGCAGCGGGCCGCCATCCAGAAGCTCGACCAGGGCACAACCCGGCGTCCATTCGGCGACGATCACCGCGACGGTCGGGCTGCTCTGGTCGTCTCCGCGCACCGGTTCCAGCACATCGAGCATCCGCGCTGCGCCCGCTGTGTCCAGACGAGCCGAACGCAACGCCCGCGCGACGGCGGTACGGATCAGCGTGAGCTCCGCGGGGTGCTGTGGTGCGGCGATGAACAAGGTCAGCGCGACGTCGCGCTCCAGCATCAGGTCGCGCCCCTGCCACAGCAGGGCGGCGCAGCGGTCGTCGCGACCGAATTCAGACAGCAACCGGTAACGACCTTGGCCGAGAACACATCCGGGAGTCGGCGAAGGGGGATGGGACCGGTGTGGCCCTGTCTCCGCCGACTCGCTCACGGTGATGTCACCCTTTCTGGGTCGTTCGAGACACCGGGATTAAGCAAGACACCGGTCCCTCGGGACATCTCGGTTCTTCCGGACGCTTCGACTCTTCGGGATAATTGTCACGCCTGGGGCTCCCGAGGGCTAGTCGATTGGGTATCGCCGGCCAAGCCGGCAATCGGACGCAACCCCGCGAAGACTGGGGAGCGCAGCGCACCGGTGAGCTCTGGCGTCCGCAGGACGATCAACGCGAGGCCCATCACGACGCCGACGATCACCGTCGTGAGCACCAGGTCAAGCCAGGCACCGGCCACGCCGTTGAAGTCGGTCAGTGCGCGCAGCGCGAGCACTGCACCCACTGCGGGCACTGCGCTCACCAAGCAATTACGCAGGGTGAGCAAACTGCGTTTGGTCTCCACGCGGCCGAGTCGCCGGCGCAGCCAGATCTGCCCGACCATGGCGCCCACCACGCACGACAGCGAGTTGGCCGCGGTGAGCCCGAGCACCACATCGGCGTCGTCGAGGAATACCGGGCAGGCCAGCAGCAGCGGCAGCTTCACGGCCACCATCACCGCGTTGATCATCGTCGGGGTACGTGCGTCGGCCATCGAATAGAACACCCGCAGCTGCAGCATCGTCACCGCGTACGGCAGTAGGCCGAAGGCGGAGACCGCGAGCGCGGTACCGAGCCGCTCGGCGTTGCTGCCCGCCCTACCCAGCGAGAACAGCGCGACCCCGATCTGCGTGCCGGCGAGGGTGAACACCACGGTGATCGGTACCAGCAACACGATGAGGTAGCGACTGGCTGCCGACAGGTGCTCGACCAGTCCCCGCCAGTCGGCGTCGGCCGCCGCTCGGCTCATTCGCGGCATGATCGCCGTGAGCAAGGAGTAGCCGAGTACGCCATAGGGTAGTTGCAGCAGGAGCCATACCAGGCTGTAGATCACTACCCCGCCCGGATCGCCTTGCGCTGCCGAGCGGGTGGTGACCACGAAGCCAAGCTGGCCGACGAGCACATAGAGCACGAACCAGGCCGCCATCCCGCAGGCCTGGGTGAGCCGGGAGTCCCATCCCCATCGCCAGCCGAAGGTAAAGCCGGCCCGGCGCAACCCGGGTATCTGCACCAGCGCCTGAGCGATAATGCCCGCGGTCGTGCCCAGACCCAACACCAGTAACTTCGGGTCGCTGAGCCGCGCCGGGTTGACGCTGATCTCCCCCGGTACCAGGACGTAGATCCCCAGCGACACCAGCACGATGACGTTGTTGAGCACCGGTGCCCAGGCGGGCGGACCGAAACTACTGCGGGCGTTGAGAATCGCCCCGAACAGTCCGGACAGGGCGTAGAAGATGATCTGCGGTAGCAGCAAGTAGCCGAACATGGTGGTTAGCTGCCGGTTGGCGTCCTCGCCGTCACCCAGGAACAACACGGCCAGCAGCGGTGCCGCGGCGATGGCGAGCACGCTGGCCGCGCCGAGCGCCACGCAGGCGAGGGTGACCAGCCGCTGCACGTAGGCCTCGCCCTGGTCGCCGTCCTCTCTCGCGGCGCGCACCAGCAACGGCACCACTACGCTGGTCAGCACCCCGCCGAGCAGAATCTCGTAGAGCATCGCCGGCAGCGTGTTGGAGACCGTGTAGGAGTCGCTGACGACGCCCAGACCTAGTACGGCGGCGAGCCCGAGCTGGCGGAGGAACCCGGTGATCCGGCTGACCAGGGTCGCCACCGCCATCGTGCGAGTGGCTGCGGCCAGCGAGCTACGACTTTTTCTGGGCAGGCTCTCGGACGACTGTCGCGAGCGGTTCGCGGTATCCAACGTCACCCGACTTCCCGTCTTCTGCGTACCCGGCGCACGAACCTGCGGGCCACCAGCAGGACCAGCGCGGCACCGGCGCCCGCGGTGAGCGCGACTGTAACCTTGCTCAACGCGGCGGAGCGCAGCCGCAGGGTGCTCGGCTCGCCCAGCGGGGTGCCGCCCGGGGTGCTCAGCCGCGCATCGACGCTGAATTGACCCGCCCGGCTGACCTTCGCTGGGATGACCAGCTGGCGGGTACTACGGGCCGGCACCAGCTGCAGCCCGACTTCTCCCGATCGCAGCCCGGCGGTCTCCGACAGGCTCAGCTGCACCTGCATTCCGACCGGCAGCTCATTGCTTACGGTGATCAGCAGTGGCGAATCCGAGGCCGCCAGGCTGTAGGTCCCGGGTGGCTGCACGATCCGCACCGACCGGCGCAGCTCGTCGAGCCGGCTGCTCTCCTCGCCGGTGGCCAGCGCGGCCCGGCTGGGTACCCCGCGCCAGGCCGTGGACACGCCACGGAGCAGCCCGAGCCGCAGGGGGTCGAGCAGGGTGGCCGGCCGAAGATTCGCGGCGGGGTCTAACACGGTGGCCACCTGGAGATCGCGCAGGACGTTGCGATCCCGCTGGATTTCCGCGGTGATCGACGGGGAGATCTCCTCGGCGATTGCCTGTGGCGGGTAGGTCACCGCGACGGTGGCACCGGTAGCAGGAGTGCTGGCCAGTGTGGACAGCTCGCGAGGGGTGACGAAACCGGCCGCCAGCAGCTGCCGGGCGGCGGTCAACAGCGCGACGGCCTCCGTACCGCCGACCTGCCAGCGGCGGGGCGGGACCAGCACGATGGGCCGGCCGCTGGCAGCACGATATGCCAGTGCGCCGATGCCGTCCTGGCTGGACAGTGGGCTCGCGGTGGCGGTCAGTGCGCTGGTCAACAGCGGGTCGACGAGCAGGCCGACGGGGGTGGCAGCGTGACTGCCCGGCGGGGCGACGCCGGGATAGGTGGTGCTCGGAGCGCCCCCAACCAGGCTGACCACGTCGGCCGGAGCCGGTGTGGCCGCCGGTGCGGGGATGATGCGGCGAGGGTCCAGCAGCACGGCGTGGGTCTGGAGCGCGGTGAGGTCGGCCAGTGTTCGCTCGTCGAGCATCTGGTCGGCCGGCCAGCTCACCCCGGTCAGTGGCTGGATCCCGAGCAGGTCACCCACCAGCCGCGCGCCGGTGCTGGTGGCCAGCGCTTCCAGGTCGGTCAGCCCGGCCCGGGACAGCGATACCAGGTCGGCGTCGGCATAGGGCAGGGGTAGCACGCAACGACCTCCGACGGCGCCGCGCAGCCGATCAAGCCAGGCCCGCGCATCCCGCGCACCGGTGCCGTCGCTGACGCCGCCCGGGTGGACCACCTGGTAGCCGTGGCTCATCCCGTCGAGCGTCTCCAACAGCAGCGGGTCCACCGCCACGCACACCGCGGCGCCCAGCGGTGACCCTGGTGGCACCGCCTGTTCCAGCGCGCCGAGTAGACCGTCCAGGCGCCCACCGGGAGCGATGTCGGCGGCCAGCGGATCCGTTCCGGCGCGGTCACTGTGCAGTCGGATCGGGTCGCCGGGTTCGCTCGGTAGCCGATCGGGTGCGGCGGCCAGCGGCCACAACACGGTCAGTGGAGCCGGCTGCGCGGGTGGCGCAAGTACCGGACCGGGCGGTTCACCTGGATTCGCGGGGGGAATCCCGAGCACCGGTAACAGCAGCGGGACCGACGCCAGCCGCGCGATGCTGCCTAAGTCCGGCTTTCCGTTGAGGTTGACCAGCATCGGGTACACGCCTGGTTCAGTGATCTGCAGCGAATCCAGGTCCGTCCCGCCGCGCAGCGGCACCTCCAGCGTAAACGGGCTGCTCTGGCCGGGAGCGAGGTCGACCGGCAGCGGCTGGAATCGGGTGACGTGCGGCGCTTCGGCGAGTCCTCCCACGGCCCGCGCGGCCGCGTCGTCGGAGGTCACCGGCTCGTCGCGTTGCAAGCGGATCGCGAGTTTGGTGATCGGTCGATCCCCGATGTTGACCACTGTGCCGGCCACCCGGAGCACCGGCGCGCTGGTGACCGTCACCATTCGAGGCGACACACTCGACAGCTCGAGTCGAGCCAGCACGTTGGGACGGTCCGGTTGGCTCATCGTTTGCGCCGCTGCGAGGCCCGGGCCCAATAAAAGGCCCAGCGAGATCAGCACCATCAATCCCAGCACCGTCACCAGGACGGCTGCGGCGCCACGGTGGAGCCGGTATCTCATCCGAAAGTACTCATCTGCGCCGGCCTCACGCGGAGTCCGCGAGCATCGTGGTGGCGCGCTGGACGAGGCGGCGCTCGTCGGCGTAGGCCAACCGCGCGGGCAGATCCGCCAGCGGCACCCAGGCCACCTCGGTGACCTCGACGTCAGCGTCGGACAACTCCCCGCCCACCGCGCGCAGCAGGAAGTGGTGCACCGTCTTGTGCACCCGGCGATCTTCGGCGACGAACCAGTAGTCGATGCTGCCCAAGGCGGCCACTACCGCGCTGTCGATGCCGGTCTCCTCGGCGACCTCACGCACGGCTGCCTGCTCCACGGTCTCGCCGTCCTCGACGTGACCCTTCGGTAGCGACCACAGCAGCCGGCCGCGCCGGTCCAGCCGGCCGATCACGGCTGCTCGCCCGGTCTGGGTGTCCACCACCAGTCCACCCGCTGAGGTCTCCGCCACGGTGCGCATCTGAGCGGACCGGCTCTTGCCGCTCGCCTGGCCAGGTGTCTTGCGCGAGTCGGTGGCTCGGCTGGACTTACTGGAGCGCGCAGGCATGGCGTCGATGGTATCGGCGACACTGTTTTGCCAGTGGGCCAGTCATCCCGTGGGCCAGTCGTCCCGTGAACCAGTCGTCGCAGCGCTCCCGGTGTCGTTCTCAGCGCCCGAGAGCACACCGGCGCGCGCGCCAGCGGCGGAGGAGTTACGCTCCCTCGCCGTGCCCCTCTCCCCCCCCGCGGTCGGAAATCGGGTCCTGGATGCCGGCCGGGCTCCGCGGACTGCCCGCGCGCAGCACAATGCCATCGTGGAGCTGCTCCGGGTCGCCCCGATCGCCGACGAGTTGGCCGCCCGGTTCACCGCGGCCGGTCATTCGTTGTACCTGGTGGGCGGCAGCGTGCGCGACGCATTGCTGGGCAGGCTGGGGAGCGACCTGGATTTCACCACCGACGCCCGCCCGGACGCCATCCAAGCGATCCTGGCGGGCTGGGCGGACGCCGTGTGGGACACCGGCATCGCCTTCGGCACCATCGGCGCGACCAGGGCCGGCATCCAGTGTGAGATCACCACCTACCGGGCGGACCGCTACGACCGGGTGTCCCGCAATCCCGACGTCATTTTCGGCGACACCGTGCAGGGTGACCTGGCCCGCCGCGACTTCACCGTCAACGCGATGGCCGTCCCACTACCGTTGCGAGACCTGCTTGCAGGGTCGAGCCATCAAGACCGTGGCATCGCTGGCGGGTTCGTCGACCCGCATGACGGGATGGCCGCGCTGGCGCGCCGTGAGCTGGACACCCCCGCGACGCCGGAGGAGTCCTTCGCCGACGATCCGCTGCGGATGCTGCGTGCGGCCCGGTTCGTCTCCCAGCTCGGCTTCACCCTCGCCCCCCGGGTCCGGGCTGCGATGGGCGCGATGGCCGGCGAGATCAGCCGGATCACCGTCGAGCGGGTTTCCGCGGAGCTGTCCAAACTCCTGCTCGGGGCCGATCCGCGGGCGGGTGTGGAACTGATGGTGGACACCGGGCTGGCGCAATACGTGCTGCCCGAGGTGCCCGCGATGCGCCTGGAGATCGATGAGCATCACCAGCACAAAGACGTCTACACGCATTCATTGATCGTCCTCGAGCAAGCGATCGCACTGGAGGACGGTGAGCCGGACCTGGTGTTGCGGTTGGCGGCGTTGCTGCACGACATCGGCAAGCCGGCGACCCGCCGCCACGAGGCCGCCGGCGGGGTGAGCTTCCACCATCACGAGGTCGTCGGGGCCAAGATGACCCGCAAGCGGTTGCGCGCCCTGCGCTATCCCACCCGGGTCATCGACGAGGTCGCCACCCTGGTGTTCCTGCATCTGCGGTTCCACGGCTACGGCGGCGGCGAGTGGACCGACTCGGCGGTGCGCCGCTACGTCACCGACGCCGGTGATCTGCTGCCCCGGCTGAACAAGCTCGTCCGGGCCGACTGCACCACCCGCAACCGGCGCAAAGCGCTCGCGTTGCAGCGCACGTACGACGACCTGGAGTCGCGCATCGAGCGGATCCGCGCGCGGGAGGACCTCGCCGCGGTGCGCCCGGACCTCGACGGTAACGCGATCATGGAACTGCTCGGCTTGCCGGCGGGTCCGCTGGTCGGACAGGCGTGGCGACACCTCAAAGAGGTGCGCCTCGACCGTGGTCCACTGTCCCGCGAAGAAGCCGAAGCCGAGCTGCTTCGGTGGGCGCGGGACAACCTTCGGTTATGAATGAATTGAGCGGCTCGCGTGGGCGCACAGCGGCCGCTAGAGGACCTCAGGATCATCGTCATCTTCTGCCTCTTCGCGTTCGCTAGGCAGTGGTGGGTCACCAGTGGGTGGCGCGGTGTGCGCTGGTCCGGTCGTCTCCACCACGCCTGTGGGAGTACTTCGCCACCACGCCAGTGCGGTTTCGTAGTCGATGGTTTCCTTATAGAGGATGGCGTAGCCGGGCAGCGCGGTGAACTGCCATCCGACGGGGAGGGCGTTGATGACGAGTTCCGCGATTTGCCGTGCGGTAGGTGCTGGCGATTCGACATGGAGCGAGGCCTGATGGTTGTGGCGAGCAGCTACACTGTTGCGTTCGTAGCGGAGGTTGTACGGCAACTCGCTCTTGACCTCGGCGAGGAGTTCTCCGACCCGCCAAGCGCCGGGCGCGATTTCCACGGTGGCGCTCAAGTTGATCGGGTAGACGGCGTCGAAGTGGTCGGCGGCGATCTCAGTGGTGTCGCGGCGCCGACCGGGGTCTTTGATGCCAAAGCCGTTGGTGTTCCACGGTGACCCACCCACGTTCCGATACTTTTTGATCAATAGGGTTTCTGGTGCGGCCGCTTCTAGATCTTCATCGACATACAGGCAGATGAAGCTCACGTTGGCCAGTGACAGGCCGATGCGACCGGAGAGTTTGCGCGCGTGGTTGCGCAACCGCGCCGGTAGCGACCTGCTGGCTTTGCCGACGTACACTCGCTGGCTTGCGAGGAGTAGTTCGTAGACGCCTGGTCGGCTCTCCACATGCTCAAGCGAGTCCTCGTTCAAAGGTGCGGGACGTAGTGGTCGAAGCCGCTCGGCGAGTTGGTCGGCGAGGGCCTGGGTGATACTGAGCTTGAAGTCGGCGGCGGCGCCGAACGGCTGTGACGAAACCACAGACGCCACGGTATAGCCGTTACGACGTCTCGCGCACGCAGCGCACAAGATCGGCGCGTCGTGACGCAACACTGTCTGACCCCCGCGGTACGGTTTCGCCATGACCGTCGCCGCTGGGAAGGACCAGCCATCAGCCTTGGCTCCATCGCTGGCCTCGGGCACGCGGATTGGGGAGGTGGGCACCAGTATCGAACTCTTCACGGGTGGTGGTGGGCTGGCCCGGGCGATGCACGAGGTCGGGTTCCGCCACTTGCTGGTCAATGAGGTCGAGCCACGCTCAGCTGAGACGCTGCGAGTCAACGGCGCGATTGCGTACGACGCGGACCTGCCGGAGCCTGCCAATCTCACTGATCCATGGCCGGTGATCGAGGGTGATGTCCGTGAGGTCGACTTCCGTTCCTGGGAGGGCCGCGTGGATGTTGTGGCTGGCGGTGTGCCTTGCCAGCCATGGAGTCTCGGCGGCGCGCACAAGGGATACGACGATCCACGCAACCTCTGGCCCGAGCTGTTTCGGTGTGTGCGGGAGATCCGACCCCGAGCGGTGATCGCGGAAAATGTCAAGGGGCTAATGCGCCCGTCGTTCAAGCCGTATTACGACTACATCCTGCGTGAGTTGGCGGCGCCGTTCGAAAAGCGCGTGGACGGAGAGGATTGGGATAACCACGACGCCCGTCTCATCAGGGCGCTGCGTGTCACGGGCGAGCCCACCGAGCGTTACGATGTGAAGTACGTGCTGGTCAACGCGGCTGATTACGGGGTTCCCCAGGCACGGTGGCGAGTGTTTGTCGTGGCGTTTCGCCATGATCTCGGCCTGGATGATTGGAGGTTCCCCACTCCCACCCACAGCGGCGATGCTCTGCGGGAAGCGAAGATTGATGGCTCATACTGGGCTGAACACAAGCTTCCCCACCGTGGTACCGATCTGACCTCACGCGCCCTTGAAGGCAATGGTTTGGCTAGATGGCGCACACTGCGCGACGCCGTGCGGGACCTTCCCGAACCACTTGGGGATCGCGTCGAGCATCCCCACTGGCTGCATCACTATGGGTGGCCTGGCGCCCGCCAGTACCCCGGGCATACCCCTAACGAACTAGATCGGCCGGCCAAGACTGTTAAGGCGGGGGTACATGGCGTTCCCGGCGGGGAGTCCGTGCTGCGTCGTGATGATGGTGGCATCCGGTACATGACCGTCCGGGAAGTGGCGCGTGCCATGACGTTTCCCGATACCTGGCGGTTGGCCGGTCCGCGTGGGGAACAGATGCGCCAGCTCGGTAATGCGGTTCCTGTCAAGCTAGGTGTGGTCATATCACGAGCGGTTGCGCAAGCCCTTAGCCCAGTCCTGACGACCGCGATCTAAGGCTTTTGGCGTGGATGTGACTAACGAAACTCGAATACGGACTCCGCGTGATCCGGCCGTCACCAGCAGAATGATGTCCAGGGTTCGGTCGAAGGATAGCAAAGCCGAGTTGGCGCTTCGGCGAGCCTTACACGCTCGCGGCTTTCGCTATCGCCTGCACGGCAAGAAGGTTCTTGGTCGGCCAGACATCGTCAACCGCTCCCGTCGACTAGCCATATTCGTCGACGGCGACATGTGGCACGGTAACGAGCACCACCGGCGTGGCCTCGCCAGTCTTGCTGAGCTGTTTCCCACTCGAACCGAGTGGTGGGTCGCGAAAATCGAAGCGAACATGCGACGCGATCGCGAGGTCACCACCACGCTGCGCGAGCAAGGTTGGACCGTGATCCGATTGTGGGAGTCCGACATACTCGCCGACCCGAATGACGCCGCCCAACGAGTTCTCGACGCGAGCCAGGCGGCCACCGTACCTAGTCCGAAATCTTGGCGACCGTCCCGACCCGATCTGACGGCCTGGCAGCCAACCGCCGGGCTGCCACCCGCCGCGCGAGCCGCGGAACAAGACATCGCGGCCGGCGGTCGTGCCGCCCGCCAGATACAGCTAGAGGGTGGACGCCAGGCGGTCGCTTCGGTCGCGTTACGCGCACCGTCATCCAGCCGCCGTATCTACGCTTACCTCCGCTGGTACGAGCATGGCAAGACTCGTGAGCGGTACCTCGGCGAGGTGAACGAACCCACCCGCTCCGCTAACCTGGCCGCAGCCTGGAGCCTCGTGGCGCACTGACCCGAGCCATGTGGCCGTTCCGGTGGGTCAGTGTGGTGGTCGGGTCGCCGCGGCGAGTTCAGCGAGGTCGAGCTCGACGGGGAACGGCTCAGTCAGCCGCATGAGCTGGCCGGGTCTCGATGAACCGACCTGGGCGTAGCGTCCTTGTTGGCACTGGTACGCCACCGAACTGGGTCCTGGGCTCCCGAGCTCGATCCGCAGATAGTGTTCGATGCCCGCGGCCGAGTACAGCTGCGGCTTGATCGCCCGATCAGCCGCCACACTGCCGGGGCTCACGATCTCAATGACCATCGCCACCTCGGACGGTTCCCAGACTGTGAGGTCGAGCCCGGGATTGGTGATCACGACCAGGTCGGGGATCAGGATCCGGCCCGGTGCCACCCGGACGTTGATGGCTTCCAGCACTTCCAGCCAGTTCGGCGCCGCCCGGCCTAAGGCATGACAGAGCTGGAACGACAGCCGCTGGTGCCGGCCTCCCGCCGCGGGGCTCACGAGGAGTCCCCCGTCGAGCAGTTCAATGCGGCGACGGTCGTCGGGCAGGGCGAGGTACTCCTGCTCGGTCCAGGGCCCGACATGGTCGAGCAGTTCGGGCTGGGCAGGCGAGGCCATCCGCCGCTCACCTCCAGATGTCTCAGGGGCACCACCATGGTCGCATGCTGCCGGTGAACACCGACAGTTCTACTCATCTACCCGGCATCGTGGTTCCGCACTTCGAGCGCTCGCGACGGATGATCGACATCAGCTGGTGGATCGACGACTGCACCGGGAGCTGAGCCGTCACCGACTTCGGTGGATCCGCGCTAGCGTAGGTAGCCGTGCACCCTCGAGATGCCCCCGTCGTTCTCCTGGACGACCAGCGTCGTCCGATCGGGCAGCTGCCGAAGTCGCGGGTTCACCATGCGCAGACGCCGCTGCATCTGGGTTTCTCCTGCTACGTGTTCGACGGCGCCGGTCGGGTGCTGATGACCCGCCGCGCCACCAGCAAGCAGACCTGGCCGGGGGTGTGGACCAACAGCTGCTGCGGGCACCCGCTGCCTGGTGAACGAACCGAGCAGGCGGCCGCCCGGCGGCTGCATGAGGAGCTGGGCTTGCGGCTGAGCAACTCGGTGCTGGCGCTGCCCGACTTCAGCTACCGGGCGGTGGCACCCGACGGCGTGGTGGAGAACGAGTTCTGTCCAGTGCTAGTGGGCAGCGTCGACGGTCAACTACAGCCCGACCCCACCGAGGTCCTGGAGCACTACTGGGCACCCTGGCCCGACGTAGTGGCCCTGGTCGAGGCCGCCCCCTGGGCGATCAGCCCCTGGTCCGCCCGCCAGATCCCGCAACTAGCCGCCCTCCATCGCCGTCCCTGGTCCCTGCTCACCTGACCCGAACCGCATTCGGCGGATTAAGAGTGCTTCGATCACCCCGCTGCTGAGGGTGGGGGAACCGGGGAGTGGTCGATGAGGGCGTGCAGGGGGGCGGCGACGAAGTATGCGGCGGCAGCCAGGAGTAACAGCGCGGGGGCGTGGCCATTCGACGGCACCAGAGTTGCCGCTAGGGCGACTGCGAGGACGTAACCGACGTTGAAGACCGTGTCGTAGAGGGCAAAGACCCGGCCGCGCACGTCGTCGGGGACGTCGGCCTGCACCGTGGCGTCCAAACTCAGCTTCACAACCTGACCGGCCGTGGACAGCGCGAATGCGGCAGCCAGCATCGTGGACATGAGCATCGGCAGGCCGAGCGTGATGATCACAGTTCCGGCGGCAAGCAGCGCTCCGCGGACGGTGCGCCGCCGACCGAAGCGGGCCACCAGTAGTGGACTGAGCACCGCCGCGAGCAGCAATCCCGCGGCACCGGCGGCGAGCAGTTCACAGACTCCGGTCAGGCCAGAACGGAACACTCCGTGCGAGGTGAAGGAGTTGCGGTAGAGCAGCAGCGCCACCAGGGTCGCGATGCCGAACGAGAGCCGGTGTGCCACGAGCGCCACCAGGCCTGCGGCGACGCTCGGTACTCGGGCAGCGGCGGCCAGGCCGTCGCGCAACCCGTTGGCCACCGCGCGGGTCGCCTCCGCGGGCTCGTCGACGGAATCCGGGCCGAGTTGCCCGCGATGAAACCCGGTGGCGACCACCGCGGCGACCAGCGAGCCCAACACGGCACCCGCGGTCACCCAAGCCGAGCCGATGTTGTCCGGCCCGATCAGGCCGCGCAACCCGATCGCGCACACTCCGCCCAGGACGGCGACCGCCGAGCCGACGGTGGCGGCCAGCGCGTTGGCCTGCACCAGATGCCGTGGCGGCACCACGTGCGGCAACCCGGCGGACAGCCCGGCCAGCACGAACCGGCTCAATCCGGTCACCAGCAAGGCCCCGAGGTACAACGGTGCGCCTGCTGCCCCGAACCCGACCGCCAGCGCCACCGCCACGATCGGGATGCCCCGCAGCAGGTTCGCGAAGATCAGGATCCGGCGACGGTCCCAGCGGTCCAACAATGCCCCGGCGAATGGCCCTACCAGGGAGTACGGGAGCAGTAGCACGGCGAGCCCGGCCGCCACCGCCATCGGGTTGGCTTGACGCTCCGGGTTGAACAGCACAGCGCCGCCCAGCCCGGCCTGGAACATCCCGTCGCCCCACTGCGCGGCGAAGCGGGAGGCCAGCAACCGGCCGAACCCGCGGGTGCCCAACAGTCGCCGCATCCCGAGCCGGTCAGTCGCACTGGAGCAGACCATGGTTTGCGACGACGTCACGACCATGCAGGCTAGCGGTGTCGGGTGCCTTGTGGTGACTTTGCGATGTGCGCAACGATAGCGAGATTAGCGACGTGGACGCGGTGAGCTCCCTGGAACGGGGATCGGCGCTGGTTGCCGCCCCGGGTCTGCAAGATCCCAACTTTCGCCGCACCGTCGTACTCATCATCGATCACGGAGCGTCGGGCACCCTCGGTGTCGTGCTCAACCGGCCCAGCGAGGTGCCGGTGCGCGACGTGCTGCCGTTGTGGGGTGCGCACGCCACACTGCCGCGGGCGCTTTACGTCGGTGGCCCGGTGCAACGACGCGCTGCGCTGTGCGTGGCCGCGCTGCCCGTCGGCGTGGACGCCGAGCGCACCGAGGGTATGATCAAAGTCCGCGGCTCGCTGGCCCTGATCGACCTGGCGGCGGATCCGGAGCTGATGGCGCCGCAACTGCGGGGGCTGCGGGTCTTCGCCGGGTACGCGGGTTGGGGGGAAGGTCAGCTGGCCGGTGAGATCACCCGCGGGGACTGGGTGGTCGTGCCCGCGTTGGTCGACGATGTGCTGGCGCCGCCCGATACCGATCTGTGGAGTCGGATTCTGCGCCGCCAGGGCATGCCGCTGGCCCTGCTGGCCACCTACCCCGCCGACCCCACCCAGAACTGATGGCGTGTTCGGGCGCGGCGTCCGACCTGACCTGATACGTCGAATGCGCCCAGGTTGTCCTCGAAAGAGTCCCTCGGCCGCGGCCGAGATCAGCGCGGGTGGGTCGCCGACGGCCAGGTGCACGAACGCTGACGCGTGGCGACCTGCTGGCCGGCACCAAGGCCTGCGCTGCTCCTCACTCAAAGATCACGCAACTTCGATCTAACAGCGGAGTGGGTTACGCAGTGGCGTGCGGGTGGGATCTATGATCGCGGGAGGGACGAATTCGACTTGGCCGTGGTGGCTGAGGATGTCCCAGCCGGTGTAATGCACGTGGCGATGATGCGTTTCACACAAAAGGACACAGTTGTGCTGTTTCCTTTGATTTGAACCCTCTCCAATCCTGGCGGCACTGCGAGCTGCGGGCTGACTGGCCGGGAGGTGGAGGTCCTCGGGCTGCTCATCGAGGGCTGGTCCAACGCGCGTATCGCCGCCGTGTTGGTCATCGCGCCACGGACGGTGACTGCCCACGTGGAGCACATCCTGGCCGGGTCTGTTGCGTTAGCCGATGACGTGCTCGGGCAGGCTGAGCTGATGGGTCGTCGCCATCGTCGAGTACCTCCGCCGAGTTCGGGCTTCGCTGGGTTTCGCTTCCCTGATGAGGTCATCATGCTGGCGGTGCGCTGGTATCTGCGCTACGGGCTGTCCTACCGTGACGTGGAGGAGCTGCTGGCTGAGCGGGGCATCGAGGTTGATCACGTCACGATCTACCGTTGGGTGCAGCGGTTCACGCCACTGTTGATCGACGCGGCGAGGCCCTGCCGGCACGCCCCGGGAGATCGTTGGTTCGTCGATGAGACCTACGTCAAGGTCGCCGGGGCCTGGCGCTACGTTTACCGGGCGGTCGACCAGTTCGGGCAGTTCATCGACGTCATGGTCTCCGAGAAGCGGGACCTGGCGGCCGCTCGCCGGTTCTTCACCCGGGCGCTGAACACCACCACACTGACCCCGGTCGAGGTCATCACCGACAAGGCGGCGGTCTACCCGGGTGTTGTTGAGGAACTGGCCCCGGGCGCCTGGCATCACACCGAGCCCTACGCCAACAACCGCATCGAGGCCGACCACAGCCAGCTCAAACGGCGCTTGCGCCCGATGCGCGGGCTCAAGACCGACCGCGCAGCCAGGATCGTCACCGGTGGGCATGGCTTCGTACAGAACATCCGACGCGGACACTACGAACTCGGCACCGAGAAACCGGTGAACTTGCGGGTAACGACTGCCTTCGACGAGCTGGCCCTGGCGATCTAACCCAACTCGGAAATCAACGAACTCGCCTGCCCCAGCTTCGCGCAACGCAACAGGCCCCGCTCATGTGCCGACCCCAGGTCGTGGCCGCGAACCGCTCGGTCATCAGGCCCGTCGCCCGGTGCTCGGCGTACCTACTCAGCGCGTGCTTCAGCCGCT
>JBBPZY010000133.1:0-31198 GCA_038276315.1 Mycobacteriales bacterium | reverse complement strand
GTTCACGGCTACTACGTGTTTCCCTTTCTCCTCGATGGAGCGCTGGTAGCCAGGGTGGACCTCAAAGCTGACCGCGCTGCGGGCCTGCTGCGGGTGCCAGCTGCCTTCGCCGAGCCTGGAATCGATATCTCGCGGGTGGTCGCCGAGCTCGCCGGGGCGCTGCGAGAGATGGCCCACTGGTTGGAATTAGACGGCGTGGCCCCGGGGCAGCAAGGTGATCTGGTCGCGGCCCTGGCCGCCGCGTTCCGGACGGTCAGGACGGTGCTGCGGTGACCAGCGCGTCACCTGATCCGCTGCGGGCCCGTACCCGCAGCGCGACGTCACCCTCGGCAGGTGTGCCACTGACGGGCAGGTCACTGCGAGCGCGCCCGGAACCGGAGCTGACGTCCAGCTCGGCGAGCACGCCGGGGTGGATCCCCACCCGCAGCTGCCCCGAACCGGTAGTCAGGTCCAGGCCGCCGGCGCACGCGTCGGCAACAGTGAGGTCGCCGCTGCCGGTGCGGGCGCTGACGTTGCGCTTGACGGCACCGAGCCGGACATCGCCCGACCCGGTCTGCACGGTGCCGCTGCCCGCAGCGCCCTCGACGCTGTTCACGTCGACCTCACCCGACCCGGTCCGCACCTGCAGCCGGCCCAGGATCGACCCCAGCCGCACGTCGCCCGAGCCGGTGCGGACCTCAGCCGTGCCGGTGCAGCGCTGGGCTCGGACCTGCCCGGAGCCGGTCGCCGCGTCGAGCCCGGCTGCCACCCCGGAAACGGCGACGTCTGCAGAGCCGCTGCGAGCTGTGATCGAGGAGCCCGTTGGCGCGTTCACCTGGATCATCAGTGGCACGGCACGCAGTGGGAAGTCCCGCGGAGCGCGTACGGTGAGTCGCCGGTCGGTGAGGTCGATCACCGTTCGGCGCACCGCCTCGGCCGCCAGTGCGCCCGTGGGGGTCGCTCCGGTCTGCTCGCCCAGCCAGCTCAGCAGGCCGCCGATCCCTACATTCCATTGCGGCTGGCTAGTGGGATCGGGACGGATGTGCACCACTACGCCATCAGAGCCGTGCTCCAGGGTGATATCCAGCCGGCCACCATCGAGCTCGACGCGGATATCAGCCGGTCCTTCGCAGTCGAAGCGTTGCTCCCGAGCTATCGCCGCGCTGGTGTCGTGCTCCACGATCTCTCCTCAACGAGATTGTCGAGATTGTTCGATCTTGATAGCTGCTCAGCCCTGGACCCAGCCCTGGACGCGATTGCGGCTGCGACGATCGGGCGGCTCGTTCCATGGCTCGCCGCGCAATGCGCCCGCCACGGCTTGCGAGACCCAGGTGTTCAGCGAGACACCCTGCTCGGCGGCGGCGCGCTCAGCCTGGCCTTTGAGCTGGTCGAACAACCGCAGAGTCATCCGCCGGATGTCACCGCCGGCATCGCTGAAGGGGGCTGCGCCCGGCTCGGGTGCCGGCGGTGAACCATCGGATGGAGCGCTCACTGCGACTCGCACGTCACGGCCGTCCAGTCGCAGCTCCACCACCCGATCGTCCAGCGTCGCGGTGACCTCCGCGGCGAGATCGGACAGCGCATTCATGATGGCCAAGCGGGCCGCGGGGACCAGTGCAGCGCCCAGCATGGCTGCGGTGTGCCGAGTCTGCTCATCGCCCGCCGACGCCGCGGCGGTGAGGTCTTCGCGCAGCTGGTCGATGTACGGAGTGAGATCCATGACGTCAGCATGGCGTCATAACTGACGTCAGTCAAGGCGTCAATGGTATGCCAGTACGCTGCGGACGCCCGGAACCGGGGCCGTCAGAAAGGAATGCACAGTGAGTCAGGCTGACGACGTTGACGCCGCCGCAAGCGCCACCGAGGCGCATGGCACCGAAATGGATGGCACACAGATGAGCACCCTGCCGTCGGTGAAAACCGTGCCGTTGCGGGTCCAGCTCGTCGGCAGAACCGAGTTCTTCCCGCCCGTCGATGTACCGTGGTCCACCGATGCTGACGGCGGGCAGGCGCTCGCCGAGTTCGCCGGTCGGGCCTGCTACCAGTCGTGGCGCAAGCCCAACCCGGTGACCGCGACGAACGCCGGCTACCTCAGACATATCCTCGAGGTCGGTCATCTGTCAGTGCTCGAACATGGCACGGTGAGCTTTTACATCACTGGCGTGTCGCGGTCGTTGACCCACGAGCTGATCCGGCACCGGCACTTCTCCTACTCCCAGTTGTCTCAGCGTTATGTGCCCGAGCGGGCCGCATCGATGGTCGAGCCGGATGTCATCGCCAATGATCCTGAGCTGCACGAGCGGTTCCACGCCGCAGCCCAGGCCAGCCAGCACGCCTACAACTACCTCCTCGCCGGTCTTGAAGAACGCTTCGCCGACGAGCCGAACGCCACGCTGCGCCGCAAGCAGGCGCGTCAGGCGGCTCGCTCGGTGCTTCCCAATGCCACTGAGACCCGCATCGTCGTCACCGGCAATTACCGGGCCTGGCGGCACTTCGTCGCCATGCGGGCCACCGAGCACGCCGATGTGGAGATTCGCGCACTGGCCGTGGAATGCCTGCGCCAGCTACACAAGGCAGCACCCAACGCGTTCGCCGACTTCGAGATCTGTGCCCTCCCCGACGGCACCGAGATCGCCTCCAGCCCGTTCGTGTCAGAGGGCTGAGTAGCGTGCAGTCATGGACCTGGACGAGGCACGGGCCGTCATCGCCGAGCAGCACCATGCGGTGCTCACCACCCTGCGCCGCGACGGCACGCCGCAGATGTCCCCGGTCGCGGCAACGGTCGACGGAGCGGGTCGGGTGGTGGTGAGCACCCGCCAGACCGCTTTCAAGGTGCGTAATCTACGGCGGGACCCACGAGCGTGGCTGTGTGTGCTGCCTGACGGGTTCTACGGTCGCTGGATTCAAGTCAGTGGCTCGGCTCGGATAGTCGAGCTCCCTGAGGCGATGGAAGGACTGGTGGACTACTACCGGAGGGTGTCCGGTGAACACCCGGACTGGGACGACTACCGGGCGGCGATGGAGCGCGACCAGCGAGTGCTCTTGCAGGTGGAGCTCACCTCGGCAGGGCCCGACCGAGAAGGGTGATGTGAGGGCGTGGGGGACCGGACGCTTGCCGCCGGCGAGCGGCATGAGTTGTGCAATCTGATGGATAAGCTGGGCCCGGACGCCCCCACGCTCTGCGAGGGGTGGACGACCCGCGACCTGGCGGCGCATCTGGTGGTCAGAGAAGGTCGACCGGCGGCCGCCGCCGGCATTCTGCTGCCGCCGCTGGCGCCGCTGACGGCTCGGGTACAGCGCAGCACCGCCGAACGACCCTGGCCAGAGCTCGTTGCCCTGGTCCGCAACGGACCGCCATGGTGGTCGTTGATGCGCCTGGGGCCGCTGGGGGAGAAGATCAACGGAATTGAGTTCTTCGTTCATCACGAGGACGTGCGACGGATCAGGCGGGGATGGGAACCGCGGCCGGCGGACTCAGACCGTGCCGAGGCGCTGTGGACGGTACTGTCCCAGCTTGCCCGGCTGTGCTACCGGCGCTCGCCGGTCGGTGTCGTGCTGCGCCGCCCGGACGGCGCGGAGCGCGTCGCACGGCGTGGTCGCCGAAGCGTTACCGTCGTCGGTCCGCCCGAGGAGCTGACGTTGCACGCCTACGGTCGTGCTGAGGCGATGGTCGAAGTTGACGGTGACCCGATGGACGTCCAGCAGCTCCAAGACAGCCAGCGAGGGTTCTAGTCAACAGGTCTTCAGCGGTGTGCCGACGGGCAACGGTAGCGTCGACATATGAGCACTGCGCCGACGTCCGCGTCCGGTCGACCCTTCGGTCGGGTGCTCACCGCCATGGTCACCCCGTTCGCCGCCGACGGTGAGCTTGATCTGGACACCGCAGGCAAGCTCGCCCACCAGTTGGTGGAGCGGGGTTGCGATGGGCTGGTGGTCAACGGCACCACCGGGGAGTCGCCAACCACTACCGACGCGGAGAAGGCGGATCTGGTGCGGGCGGTGGTGCAGGCAGTCGGGGATCGGGCCGCCGTGGTGACCGGCGCCGGAACTTACGACACCGCGCACAGCGTCGAGCTGGCCCGGCAGTCGGCGCAGGCCGGCGCGCACGGCCTGCTGGTGGTGACCCCGTACTACTCCCGCCCGCCGCAGGCCGGGCTCGTCGCGCACTTCACCGCGGTGGCCGACGCTACCGACCTGCCGGTGATGCTCTACGACATCCCGCCGCGGTCGGTGGTGCCGATCGCGAGGGACAGCCTCTACCGGTTAGCGCAACACCCGCGGATCGTCGCGGTCAAGGACGCCAGGGGAGATCTCGCCCTTGGCGCGGAGATCATCGCCAACACCGACCTGGCGTATTACTGCGGAGACGACGGGCTCAACCTGCCGTGGTTGTCGGTGGGTGCGGTAGGGTTCGCTAGCGTCATCGGCAATGTCGTGCCAGATCGGCTGCGGGCTATGATCACCGCATTCGAGGCCGGTGAGGTGACCAGGGCACGGGAGGTCCACGCCTCCACCCTCAGCTTGATCCGGAGCTTCATCATGGCCGGCGGGGTGGCCTTCGGGAAGGCCGCCCTGCGGCTGACCGGGCTTGATGTCGGGGAGCCCCGATTGCCGCAGATCCCCGCAGATTCTGACCACATCACCGCGATCGCTTCAGCGCTGGCTGAGGCCGGAGTTCTCACGTGAGCGCTGCTGTCCCTACCGGAACCCCGCTGCCCGTGCCGGGTGTGCCCACCGCGGCACCGCCGCCGTTACCCGACGGCGGCCTGCGGGTGGTCGCACTCGGCGGCATCGGCGAGATCGGCCGCAACATGACTGTCTTCGAGCACGCCGACCGGTTGCTCGTAGTGGACTGCGGGGTGTTGTTTCCTGAGGACGACGCGCCCGGGGTCGACCTGATCCTGCCCGACTTCCGGGCGATCGAGCACCGGCTGGATGACATCGAGGCACTGGTGCTCACCCACGGGCACGAGGACCACATCGGCGCTGTGCCGTTCCTGCTGAAGTTACGCCCCGACCTCCCCGTAGTGGGTTCTGAGTTCACCCTCGCGCTGGTCCGGGAGAAGTGCCGCGAGCATCGCCAGAAGCCGCAGCTGATGCAGGTCGCGGAGGGTGATCGGCATCGCTGTGGGTCATTTGAATGCGAATTCTTCGCGGTGAATCACTCCATTCCCGACGCCCTAGCGGTGGCCATCCGCACCCCGGCCGGACTGGTGCTGCACACCGGTGACGTCAAGCTCGACCAACTACCACTGGATGGGCGGCTGACCGATCTCGCCGGGTTCTCCAGGTTGGGCGACGAGGGCGTGGACCTGCTCCTGATCGATTCCACCAACGCCGAGGTGCCCGGTTTCGTCACCCCGGAGCGCGACATCGGCCCGGTGCTGGACTTGGTGATCGGCAAGGCCACCCAGCGGGTCATCGTGGCCTGCTTCGCCAGCCACGTGCACCGGGTACAGCAGGTGCTGGATGTCGCCGTGATGCACGGACGCAAAGTGGCGTTGGTCGGCAGGTCAATGGTGCGCAACATGGGCGTCGCCGCCGATCTCGGGCTGCTGCGGGTGCCGCCGGGTCTGCTGGTGGACCTTGAGGAGGCGATGGCGATGCCCGAGCGGCGGGTGCTGTTCGTCTCCACCGGCTCGCAGGGCGAACCACTGTCAGCGCTGTCGCGGATGGCCCGCGGCGAGCACCGGCAGATTCGGATTCACACCGGGGATACCGTCGTGCTGGCCAGCTCGCTGATCCCGGGCAACGAGACGTCGGTGTTCCGGGTGGTCAACGGGCTCACCCGGCTAGGCGCCGTGGTGGTACACCAGGGCACCGCAAAAGTCCATGTGTCCGGGCACGCGCCGGCCGGAGAGCTGCTATTCCTCTACAACGCGATCCGACCGTCCAACGTCATGCCGGTGCACGGTGAATGGCGGCACCTGCGCGCCAATGCCGCTCTCGCGGTCCGCACTGGAGTGCCCGAGCAGCGGGTGGTGATCGCCGAGGACGGCGTCGTCGTGGACCTGGTGGACGGCCGGGCGGAGATCACCGGCCGGGTCGAGGTGGGGCAGGTCTACGTCGACGGGTTGTCGGTCGGTGACGTGGGGGACTCCACGCTGTCCGATCGGCTGATCCTCGGCGAAGGAGGCTTCATCGCGATCACCGTGATGGTCGTGGCTGCGACCGGGCGCGCGGTGGCGCCACCGACGATCTCGGGGCGGGGTTTCTCCGACGACCCCAAGGCCCTCGACGGCGTTGTGCCGCTGGTGGAGATGGAACTGGCTCGCACCGAAGCGGAGGGGATCACCGACCCGCACCGGATCGCCCAGGCGGTGCGGCGCGTAGTGGGCAAATGGGTCGCCGACACCTACCGGCGCCGGCCGATGATCGTGCCCACGGTGCTACCCGTCGGCTGAGCCGTTGGTCGCACCGTGACCGCCGTGCTTGTTAAGGCTGCTGTGGCGTGGCGTGCTGATGTCGACACGGGCAAACGGGCTAGCGTGTCGCACATGAGGGGGCGGAGCTCCACGAAGACCACCGCCGCGCGGTCCCGCGGCGCGGGGGTCAAGCCGAGGCAGCGGCCGAGCCCCCAGCGCCGACCAGCGCCCCGAACCGGGCGGGGCCGCCGCGATCTGAGCGGTGCGTGGTCCGTGCTGGCCCGCGGTAGCGGTGGACTTGTCCGAGCACTGGGGCGGACCCGCGAGCTTGAACCTGAGCACCGCCGAGACGGCCTCGCCCTGGGCCTGGTCGGGCTCGCCGTGATCGTCGCCGCTGCAGTGTGGTGGACCGCGGGCGGACCGATCGGTGCCGGTCTCCAGCACGCATTGAATGCCCTGTTCGGTGCCGCGTCGGCGGGATTGCCGGTCGTGCTCGCCGCGGTCGGCGTGACGCTGATGCGCACCGAACCCAATCCGACGGCCCGACCCCGCCGCACCGTTGGCACGCTGCTGCTGACGTTGGGGACCCTGGGCCTGTGGCATCTCGGGGCCGGCGCGCCTGCGGACGGGGTGGGAAGGTCCCGGGCGGCCGGAACGGTAGGTTCCCTGGCTGCTGATCCGTTGGTCGACGGGTTCACCATCTGGGTAGCGGCGCCTCTGCTGACGCTGCTGGCCGGTTACGGGTTACTGGTGTTGACCGGGACACCGGTTCGAGCGGTAGCCGAACGGGTCCGCCGGCTGTGCGGAGCGCTGCCGGATCAGGACACCGATACCGATGCGGCCAGCACCGATACGGCTGACGCCGATACCAGCGTGGCGAGCACTGATCCGGTCACCGCGCGGTTGCGTCGCCCGGCACGGCGTAGGCAGGCCACCCAGGCCGAGCCGGACCCGTCGGATGCTACTGCTGCGGCAGCTGCCCCCCCTGCGGCGGCGTCTGCTGCGCTGGTTGCGGGGCCGGTTCGGGAGCTGGTTGCGGAGCGAGCCGAAAGCAAGCCCGGGTCAGCGACATCCACCCATCGGGTGGTCGAGGGTGACTACCGGCTTCCCCCGCCCGATCTGCTACTCAAGGGAGATCCGCCAAAAGCTCGCAGCAAAGCCAACGACGTGATGATCGAGGCAATCAACGGGGTGCTCGACCAGTTCTCGGTGGATGCCCAAGTGACGGGTTTCGCCCGCGGCCCGACCGTCACCCGATACGAGGTTGAGGTGGGGCCCGGGGTCAAGGTGGAAAAGATCACCCAACTGACCCGCAATATCGCCTACGCGGTGGCCACCGACAACGTGCGACTGCTGGCCCCGATTCCGGGCAAGTCCGCGGTGGGCATTGAGGTCCCCAACAGCGACCGCGAGATGGTACGGCTGGGTGACGTGCTGCGCGCGCCGACGTCCACTCGTGACCACCATCCCATGGTGATCGGGCTCGGGAAGGACATCGAGGGTCACTTCGTGACCGCGAACCTGACCAAGATGCCGCACCTGTTGGTGGCCGGTGCCACAGGTTCGGGCAAGTCGAGCTTCGTGAACTCGATGCTTGTTTCGCTGCTGACCCGCGCCACCCCCGACGAGGTCAGGATGATCCTGATCGACCCGAAGATGGTGGAGCTCACCCCCTACGAGGGCATTCCACACCTGATCACCCCCATCATCACCCAGCCGAAGAAGGCGGCCGCGGCGCTGGCCTGGCTGGTGGAGGAGATGGAGCAGCGCTACCAGGACATGCAGGCCGCCAAGGTGCGGCACATCGACGATTTCAACGCCAAGGTGCGCAGCGGCGAGGTCGCGGCGCCACCCGGTTCGCAGCGCGAGTACCGCCCCTATCCCTACATCATGGCGATCGTCGACGAGCTGGCTGACCTGATGATGACCGCCCCCCGCGACGTCGAGGACGCCATTGTCCGCATCACGCAGAAGGCCCGGGCGGCCGGAATCCACCTCGTGCTGGCCACTCAGCGGCCCAGCGTCGACGTGGTCACCGGACTGATCAAGACCAACGTGCCGTCCCGGCTGGCCTTCGCCACCTCCTCGCTCGTCGACAGTCGGGTGATCCTGGACCAACCCGGCGCGGAGAAGCTGATCGGCATGGGCGACGCGCTCTACCTGCCGATGGGCGCGTCGAAGCCGGTACGCATCCAGGGCGCCTTCATCGGTGACGCCGAGATCGCCAAGGTCGTGGCTTACGCCAAGGACCAAGCGACTCCCGAGTACACCGACGGGGTCACCGCGTCCAAACCGGGGGAGCGCAAGGAGGTCGACTCGGACATCGGTGACGACCTCGACGTGCTGCTGCAGGCCGCCGAACTCATCGTGACGTCGCAGTTCGGTTCGACGTCGATGCTGCAACGCAAGTTGCGAGTCGGCTTCGCCAAGGCGGGCCGGCTGATGGACCTGTTGGAGAGCCGGGGCGTGGTGGGCCCCTCGGAGGGGTCCAAGGCACGCGAGGTCCTCGCCAAGCCTGATGAACTCGACGGCCTGCTGTACTTGCTTCGCGGCGGCGACCCCGGCAACGGCGACGAGGCGGACTAAGCGTTGGCGGCTGACGCTAAGCAGCTGGTCGCTCATCGCGGGGTGCCGATGGCTCCTCCGCGATGTCCCGAATCGCGTCGATGAGCTGGTGCGTGCGGGTCTGCGATCGCATCCACGACGGCAGGTCCAGCAGTGCCATGATCTCGCCCGCGAGCACCTCGCCGATTACTCCCGGCCACAACCGCTTGGCCTTCGCGGCGGCGGCGGCGGCCATCCGTTGCGAGGCGTACTGGTCGACTTCCTGCGAGACCGCGATCTGATTGTCAGGCATCGGAGACCTCCTGCGCCACTGGCCGGTTTCGGCTCTCGGCGTCCACAGCGTCGGCGCAGCCCGACCTGGCCCAAGCGCCGACACCACTTTCTGAGTTCCGTCATGAGGACGATTCCCTCAGTTCATAACGCGTCGGTTTCGATCCTGTGACGGACTGTCGCTCACAGTTCGAGGAGCATCCGGGTGTTACCCAGGGTATTGGGCTTGACGTAGGGCAGGTCGAGGAACTCCGCGACGCCTTCGTCGTGCGAGCGGCGCATCTCGTCGTAGACCTCCGCGGTCACCGGCGTCCCCTCGATAGTCCAGAACCCATGCCGGGAGAAGAAGTACTCCTCGAAGGTCAACACGAACAGCCGGCGCAACCCCAACGCTCGTCCCTGCTGCATCAGCTGCGCAACGAGCGCGTGCCCGATCCCCTGGCCTACGGCGTCAGGGTGTACGGCCAAGGTGCGGATCTCGGCCAGGTCCTCCCACAGCACGTGCAGCGCGGCGCAGCCTAGTATCGCGCTATCCCGCTCGGCCACCCAGAACTCCTGGACATCCTCATAGAGCGTGATGAGCTGTTTGGTCAGCAGCACCGCGCCGGCGTAGCAGTCCACCAGATCCTTGATTCTGCGGACGTCCCCGACTTTCGCCCGACGCACGGTGCTCGGAGTAGTCACAGCCCTGAACCTATCGCCGGCGCAACACTGGAACGAGGCCGTCGAGATCGAGGTCACTGCGGCGCGAGTCCAGCGTTGACCGGGCCCGGTGCGGCAGCACTCGTTGAGCGTTACCGCGTTCTGTCTCCAGAACTCGGTAATTCGGGTTGGAATTACGTCCTTCTGCATCCAGAACGCGGTGGTGGTCACGGAGCTGCTGTACTGGTCAGCATGGTGCAGGCGACGGGAGCCGAGCACGCCCGGCTCCAGCAGGCAGAGGCGGGCACGGCGGCCTAGCGGGCCTGGGGGCCGGATGTGTCCGAGCGGGCGTGGGGCACGGTCCGGGAGGACTACAGCGCCTACGGCGATGCCTGGGACTACTTCCTACACGATCACGCCCGCTCAAGGGTGTACCGCTGGAACGAGGACGGCATGGCGGGGATCTGCGACGAGCGCCAGACGTTCTGCCTGGCGCTGGCGTTATGGAACGGCGTCGACCCCATCCTCAAAGAGCGGATGTTCGGACTCAGCGGCCCGGAGGGCAACCACGGCGAGGACGTCAGGGACTACTGGTGGTACCTGGACTCCACGCCCACCCACTCCTGGACGACCTGGCGATACCACTACCCCCAGCGGCCGTTCCCGTACTCCGACCTGGTCGAGCAGAACCGCCGCCGGGGCAGGGACCCACCGGAGTACGAGTTGGTCGACACCGGCGTGTTCGCGCAGGATCGGTACTGGGCGGTGACGGTCGACTACGCCAAGGTCGACCCGACCGACCTGTGCCTGCGGGTCACCGTGGACAACCGCGGCCCGGAAGCGGCGACACTGCACGTGCTGACCACGCTGTGGTTCCGCAACACCTGCGCGTGGGGACTACCCGGGCAGGACGCCGTGCCTGAGATCCGCGTTGAGTCGGACGGGTGTGAAACGGACGCTGGCCGCGGTAGCCGCCGACCTGAACGACCGGTTGATCAGCGCGTTCCGCAACGACTCCGTCGGGCGCCGGCCGGCGTTCGGGGACTACGAGCTGTTTCAGACCGACCCGCACTGGCATGACCAGCTGTGGTTTCACGAGTGCTTCCACGGAGACACCGGGGTCGGGCTGGGCGCGTCACACCAGACCGGCTGGACCCCGGTGGCAGCGTGCCTACTGCACCGCCCCGACCCCGTTGAGTAGGTCGCGGCTGGTGCGCCGGACCATAAAGGGCAGCCAGATACGCTGAGCCGGTGCCCGCCACTCCGCATATGCCCCGCGCCGCGCTAGTCACGTTGGGCTGCGCCCGCAATGAGGTCGATTCGGAGGAACTGGCGGGCCGGCTGACCGAGGACGGTTGGGAGCTGGTCGATCCCGACGGCAGCGCCGACGTGGTCGTCGTCAACACCTGCGGTTTCGTCGCCGCTGCCAAGAAGGACTCCATCGATACCCTGCTGGCTGCCGCCGACACGGGCGCCAAGGTTGTCGCGGTGGGTTGCCTCGCCGAGCGCTACGGCACCGACCTGGCGCGCAGTCTGCCAGAGGCCGACGCCGTCTTGGGGTTCGACGCCTATCCGGAGCTGGGTGGCAGGCTGCGTGAGGTACTCGCCGGCCGGCCAGTGCCGACCCATCAGCCGGTGGACCGCCGCACCCTGCTGCCGATCAGCCCGGCGTCGCGGCCCGCGGCACTCGCCGCCGGCCCCGCGCTGCCCGGGCACGGCTGGGGGCCCCGGGTGCCGCGCCGCCGGTTGGATGACTCCCCGGTCGCTCCACTGAAGATCGCCTCAGGCTGCGATCGGCGCTGCGCGTTCTGCGCCATCCCCACCTTCCGCGGCGCCTTCGTCTCGCGCCCAGTTGACGAGGTGCTGGCCGAGGCGGCGTGGCTGGCCGGGTCAGGGGTCCGGGAGCTGGTGCTGGTCAGTGAGAACTCCACGTCCTACGGCAAAGACCTGGGCCGCCCGGGCGCTCTGGAAGAGCTGCTGCGCCGGCTCTCGGTCGTTCCCGGCATCCTGCGGATCCGGGTTTCCTACCTGCAGCCCGCGGAGACTCGCCCGGCGTTGGTGACCACGATCGCCGATACCGTCGGGGTGGCCAGCTATTTCGATCTGTCTTTCCAGCACGCCAGCGAGCCGGTGCTGCGTCGGATGCGCCGGTTCGGCTCGCGCGAATCCTTCCTCGCCCTGTTGGACCAGATTAGGCAGCAGTCGCCTGCGGCGGGAGTACGCAGCAATGTGATCGTCGGGTTCCCGGGAGAGACCGGCGCCGACGTCGCGGAGCTGGAGCGGTTTCTCACCGAGGCTCGACTGGACGCGATCGGCGTATTCGGTTACTCCGACGAGGACGGCACAGAGGCTGCCGGCCTGGCCGACCAGCACGGCGAGGACACCATCGCTGAGCGCGTCAGCCGGATCAGCGGGCTGGCCGAGCAGCTCACCGCTCAGCGAGCCGAGGAGCGCGTCGAAGCAACCGTCGACGTGCTGGTGGAGAGTGTTGCAACGCCGGACTCCGGCCCTGAGGGAGCCGAAACCATCGGGCGCGCCGAGCACCAGGCCCCCGAGGTGGATGGCGAATGTCGGCTCACCGGATCGGGAGCGCAGTCATTCGCGATTGGTGACCTGGTGCGCTGCCGGGCGATCGCCGCTGAGGGCGTCGACCTGATCGTCGAACCGATGGAGCTGATCGCCCCGGCCGGCGGCGTGCCGTGAGGCCGCCGCCGGCAACGAAAGTCCCGCTATGGAACCTGGCAAACCTCCTGACGATGTCACGCATGGTGCTGGTGCCGGTGTTCGTGCTCGCATTGTTCGCCCAAGGCGGCGGCGATCCGGCGTGGCGGGTCACCGCGGCGGTGATTTTTGGCGTCGCCTCACTGACCGACCGGCTCGACGGCGACCTGGCTCGGCGTCGCGGCCTGATCACCAAGTTCGGCACCATTGCCGATCCGATCGCGGACAAGGCACTCATCGGGGCAGCGCTGGTGGCCCTGAGCGTCCTGGGTGAGCTGGTGTGGTGGATCACCGTACTGATCGTCGTGCGGGAGCTGGGTATCACTGCGCTGCGCTTCTGGGTTTTGCGGTATGGAGTGATCCCGGCTAGCCGTGGCGGCAAGGTGAAGGCCTTCGCGCAGGCCGTCGCGATCGAGTTCTACGTGCTGCCGCTCCCCGCGGTGGTCCATCCGGTGCGCTGGGCGGCGATGGGAATCGCGGTGCTGCTCACCGCTATCACCGGCGTCGACTACATCGTGCGGGCGCTCCGGCTGCGCGCCTCCGGTCGCCGGGCGGTGGTCCCGCCATGAAGACGACACGTTCACCCACGGCGGACGCCCGGGCGGCCAGCCGATGAGTACGGTAGGGGGCAAGCAAGCCGGTTGGACAAGGCCGGCCGACACCCGGGAGGAAACGCGATGACGCTGCTGCGGGAGGCCATCGGCGAGCGATTGCGCCGGACGCGGACCTCGCAACGCCGCACGCTGCGTGAGGTGTCCCGGGTTGCCCGGGTGAGCCTGGGGTATCTCTCCGAGGTCGAGCGCGGTCGCAAGGAGCCGTCCAGTGAACTCCTCGGATCGATCTGCGTCGCACTCGACCTGCCGTTGGACGAGCTGCTGCGGCGGGTGGCCGACGATCTCGGTCCGGTGTACCTGCCTGAAGTACCCGACACTCTTGCGGCTGAGCTGGTCGCGGCCTGAGCCAGTGCGGTTGCGGCTCAGGGCTAAACCCGGTTGTCCCCGGGATCGGTGGAAGCGCTGCCTTTCACCTGACACCATGGACCTAGCGCGCAGCTCTGCTCAACGGCTGCCGATTGGTGACGAGGAGAGGCAGCGGAAGAGATGGCCAACCCGTTTGTGAAGTCCTGGAAGTACCTCATGGCCTCGTTCTCGTCCAAGATCGACGAGCATGCCGATCCCAAGATACAGATCCAGCAGGCCATCGAAGACGAGCAGCGCAAGCACCAGGGACTGTCCCAGCAGGCGGCCGCAGTCATCGGCAACCAGCGCCAGCTGGAGATGAAGCTCAGCCGCCAGCTTGGTGCGGTCGAGAAGCTGCAATCCTCGGCCCGGCAAGCCTTGGTGCTCGCCGATCAGTCGCGCGGCCAGGGCGATCAGACCAAGGCCCAACAGTTCGAGCAGGACGCGGAGTCCTTCGCCACCCAGCTGGTGGCTGCGGAGCAGTCCGTGGAGGACCTCAAGACAATGCACGACCAGGCTCTGCAGGCTGCTGGCCAGGCCAAGCAAGCAGTCGAGCGCAACGCGAGGGTGCTGCAGCAGAAGCTCGCGGAGCGATCGAAGCTGCTCTCCCAGCTGGAGCAGGCGAAGATGCAGGAGCAGGTCTCCGCTTCGCTGCGCTCGATGAGCGAGCTGGCCTCGCCGGGCAATACCCCCTCGCTGGACGAGGTCCGGGACAAGATCGAGCGCCGCTACGCCAATGCCCTCGGATCCGCTGAGTTGGCTCAGAACTCCGTGCAGGGCCGGATGCTGGAAGTGGAGCAATCCTCGCTGGACATGGCCGGCCGGTCCCGGCTGGAGCAGATCCGCGCCTCGATCAGTGGAGCGCCGATTGCGGGTGAGGTCACCGCCGGTGAGCCCGCGTCGCAGCCCGTCTCGCCACAGCAGGCCCTGCCACCGAACAGCCAGCCACAGCGCGGGCAGGGCTGAGCCCCGCCCGCGCTGTGGCTAAGTCCGCGCCAGATCAGTAGGGGTGCGACGGCGCAGCTGGCTGGAGCGCAGCATCCTGGCCAGCAGCACATCGAAGGCCACCGTGAGCTCGCGCGCTCCGGGGGTGCCCCAGCGCTGGATCGAGTGTCCGGCACCCTGGGCGTGTTGCACCGCCGCGCGGTCCGGGAGGACAGTGGGTAGCACGAGCGGTCCGAAGATCTCTCGTAGCTCGTTGATCCGGTAGTTGTGCTCAGTGGAGCGCACCCGGACCCGGTTGACCACCACGCCCAAAGGTTGCAGGTCGGGGTTGTGCTCGCGTTCGTGCTGCACGGCCTCGAACGCGCGTTGCACGCCGGCGACCGCGTAGATGGTCGGTTCGGTAACCAGCAGCGCCCGGTCGGCGGCGACCAACGCCGAACGGGTGAGCTGGCCCAGCGAGGGCGGGCAGTCCAGGAGTACCAGCCGGTACGGTGGATGGTCGGGCGCAGTGTCCAGCGTGGACAGCGCGTGGTCGAGCCGCCGGAGCCCGGCGTGGTCCGGATCCGGCCAGTTGTGCGCCTCGGTCTCTTCACCGCCGACCAGTACGTCGAGGCCTTCACCCCAGGCGCTGGGGGCGATCGCATCCCTGACTACCGAGCGATTGGGATCGGCCAGAACGTCGGCCAGCGTGGCTTTCGTAGCGCCGGGATCCAAGGTGCCGGTGCAATTGCCTTGCGGGTCGAGGTCCACGACCAAGGTCCGGATCTTGCGCTGCAGAGCAGCCCCGCCCAGGCCGAGCACGACGGTGGTCTTGCCCACCCCGCCCTTGAGGCCGAGCACCGCAATGGTTCGCATCGGTGCACCCTATGGGAGCCCTCTAAGGTGCTGTTCATGCGAGCCTGCGCGGTGCAACGTGCGCTGGAGGCCGAGGTCGCCGCGGCACGTCGGCGGCTGGGCATCGCTCCCCGGGTGCTGGACGTGGGCGGTGGCAGTGGTGTCTGGGCTGTGCCACTGGCCCGGTCCGGCTGCGTGGTGACAGTGGTGGAACCGAGCCCCAATGCGCTGGCCACCCTCAACCGCCGGGCCGCCGAGGCCGGCGTCCAACAGTTGGTGAGCCCGGTGCAGGGCGATGTCGACTCGCTGGCGGACGCGGTTGCGGCAGCCAGCGCCGACCTGGTGCTCGGGCACGGCGTCCTGGAGGTCGTCGAGGACCCCGCTGGAGCGGTCCGGGCGTTAGCCGCCGCCACCGCGCCCGGCGGCGCGGTATCGGTCGTGGTGGCCAACCGGTATGCGGCAGTGCTGGTTCGCGCGCTGGCCGGCCGGTTGGCTGAGGCCCGCCGCGTGCTGGACGATCCGGACGGCAGGCTCGGTGCGACCGATCCCGTACTACATCGCTTCGATACCGAGGGTCTCCTCGCGCTGCTCGCCGCCAGCGGCCTGGCCGTCGAGCTGGTGCAGGGCGACGGGGTGGTCGCCGACCTGATACCGGGCGGCGTGCTGGAGGGCCAACCAGGAGCCGCCGACCAACTCGCTGAGCTGGAGCTGGTGGTAGCGAGCCGGATACCCCTGCGCGACATCGCCAGCCGGCTGCATGCGTTGGCCCGATGCCCGGTGACAACCGGCTAGCATGGGCATCGATTCGAACGGACGTTCGGCTGGTCGTCGCTGTCAGGGGTGTCATGGGCCGCAGTGCTGATCTACCCCGCCGCACTGATGTGCTCCGCGCTAGCTGCGCAGTCGATCGCGATTGCCACGTCCTGCACGTCGACATGGATGCTTTCTATGCTTCCGTCGAGGTACGCGAACGGCCTGAGCTGGTCGGGCGCCCCGTGGTGGTGGCTGGCGGCAGCAACCCGGCCGGAGACCGCGGCGTCGTGCTCTCGGCGAGTTACCAGGCTCGGGCGTTCGGGGTTCGCTCGGCGATGCCGGTCGCGCACGCACGCCGGCTGTGCCCGCAAGCAGAATTCGTCCCACCGCATTTTCCGCGCTACGCGGAGGTCTCTCGCGGGGTGATGGCGCTGTTTCGTGAGATCACTCCGCTGGTCGAGCCGCTGAGCCTGGACGAGGCCTTTCTCGACGTCGCAGGCTCGTTACGCAGACTGGGGATGGGCCCGGCCGGGATCGGGGAGTGGATCCGCGGCCAGGTCTATGACGCTCACCGGGTGAACTGCTCGGTGGGGGTCGGGCCGAGCAAGTTCATCGCCAAGCTCGCCTCCGGGCTGTCCAAGCCCGACGGGTTGCTCGTGGTGCCCGCCGACGGGGTGCTTGAGTTCCTGCATCCGTTGCCGCTGTCCGCGTTGTGGGGAGTGGGCGAGCGCACCGCGCAGGTGCTGCGCAAATTGGGGTGTGCCACGGTGGCCGACGTGGCCACCGCGCCACTGCCTGCCTTGCGGCGTGCCCTGGGTGTGGTGTGCGCCCAACACCTACACGAGCTCGCCAACGGCCGCGATGAGCGGCGGGTGGTACCCGATATGCCGGAGAAGTCCGTGGGTGCGGAGGAGACCTTCGCCCACGATGTGGTGGACCGAGCGGTGCTGCGGCGCGAGTTGCTGCGGCTGGTCGAGCGCTGCACGGCTGCGCTGCGCGGCCGCGACCGGCGCGGTCGTAGAATCGCGCTGAAGATCCGATATCCCGATTTCACTACCGTCAGCCGGTCCCGGACCCTGGCTGATCCGACCGACTCCGCGCACCGGGTGTTCGCGGTAGCCACTGAGCTGCTGGACGGTAACCTGCCCCGCGGGACGGCAGTACGGTTGCTGGGAGTGCGGGTGGAACTACTAGTTTGCGGGGTGGTGGGCGAGCAGCTCACCCTCGATGGCGACGGCGCACACTGGCCGGACGTAGAACGTGCGGCGGACGCTGCGCGGTCCCGGTTCGGCGGTGCTGCCGTGCGGCTGGCTACTCTGCTGGAGGCACCGGGGCGATCCGGTTGCGGAGAAACGCAGTCCCCTAAATCGGGTAACCAGATCGGCTAGTCCATATCGCCGTGGGCTCGTATCCTCAACGGTAGGAGCCCACGGTAGGCGAGCGGTCGCCACAGGTACTACCGTCGGGATCGGACACCACATCGACACCGGAGTGCCGGAGGAGGAGCGATGCCACTCTCCGAGCACGAGCAGCGTCTGCTCGACCAGATAGAGCGCGCGCTCTATGCAGAGGATCCCAAGTTCGCTTCGAATGTCCGGGGCGCCCGGATGCGCAACCTGTCTCACCGCCGCCGGATCCAGGGAATCGCGCTTTTTGTCCTGGGCCTGCTGCTGCTCATCGCCGGTGTCGTGCTTCCCTTCCGCCCGATCGGAATCCCGGTCATCAGCGTCCTCGGCTTCTTGGTGATGTTTGCTGGGGCGGTCGTCGCGATCTTCTCTCGTCGTACTGCCGGTGATGGCCGGCGCGCGGACCCGTCGTCAGCCGGGCAGAATCGCAGCACCCTGGCGCAGCGGATGGAGCAGCGATTCCGTCGCCGCTTCGAGGAGCATTAGCCCAAGAGGGACGTGCTAAGGGCGCCTGTGCAGTACTGAGCGCGGTAGTAGCCGGGCCCTGCGCGTGGGTGGCGCGCACCGCGCCAAACTGGCGCGCACCGCGTCAAACGCAGGCCGCAGTTCAGGGTCCGTGTCGGACGATCCGGTGCCGAATCGGCTGGTATCCGATGGACCAGGACTGACGCTGGCGTACCAGGATCTCTCCACCGCGGCGACTAAGCACCGCAGCCCGGCTTGCCCCGGTTCATCCAAGGCGTGCTCGTCGGCCAATCGCTGCGCGGTTGCCCGTACGCTCTCGCCAAGGCCGGGATCGACCCCACGATCTGCGGACTCGGCCAACACTTCGTCCCACGCGGCCGAGATCGCCAGCGGGCCACCGGTGTCGACCAGACGCAGCCGCCGCCGACGGCGGTGCTCACGCACCCCCAACGGGGTGATTCCCGCTAGCAAGCCGACTAACAGCAGGCCGGTGACTCCTTGGCCGATCCTGGTGCCGGGGCCCGTGCCGACGATGGCTTCGGGGTCGCTGGCACCGGGATGCGGCGCCGCAGGGGCCGGCACGTCCGGTGCCGGCATCGGGGCGGCGGCCACCGGGGGTGCTGCCGCCGGCGGCGCTCCGCTGGATGGTGCGGGGACAGCAGCCACATAACCTGGTACCACGGTGCGCCCGTCGGACAACGGAGTCGGGTCGAACGGCAGCCACCCAGCGCCGGGAAACCACGCCTCCACCCACGCGTGCGCGTCCTCGGTTGTGATCAACCGTGAGTCACCGGTAACGCTGCCGGGAGTGAAGCCGACCGCGACCCGGGCCGGCACGTGCAGCGTCCGCAACATGATCGCCATCGCCGACGCGAACTGCTCGCAGTAGCCCCGGTGGCCGGTGAACAGGAAATCCACTAGATCGTCGCCGCTGTTGCCTGGGGCGGTTCCCAGGTCGTAACGGAACCCGGTACGAGACGCAGTGAACCACCGGTTGAGGGCGACCGTGGCATCGAACGCGGTACGGCTGCCCGCGGTGACCTGGGCCGCCAGCTGGGTGACCCGCTGGTCGACCCCACCGGTGTCGAGGTATCGCGGATCGACTCGGGTGCTCCGGGCACCGGCACCGGCAGCGGCAGCCGGTGCCGGTGCCCGGAGCACCCGAATATCCGGCGCCGGGAGCACCCCCAGCTCGGTGTACGTCGCCGCGCGCTGACGGCGATCGGAGAAGACGGTGATCGCGTCGGGGTCGTACCTCCAGTCCGGGGCGACGCTCCCCAGCGCCAGTGGGTAACCGAAGGACGGTAGCCAGTTGTCCACGTAGTTGATCGGCTGGATCTGCACTCGCAGGGTGGCCCCGGATACCGGGGTCGCGACGCCAGCGGGAAGTGGCAATCGCTCGGTTCTCTCGTCGTGCGCCGGTATCGCGCCATCCAGCGGGCCGATCTGCCAGCCCACGCCGGGAGTGAACCGGCTCAGTGTCAGCGCCCGCAGGTAGCTGCGTTGGGCCAACCCCCGGACCCGGAACAGCGGCACGGCATCTGCGGCGGACAGCTGCCCGCGCAGCGAGGTAAACGGATTCAACCCGATCCCGCCTAGCGGCCGGCCGGTGGCAGTACCGGTGTGGGTCGACCGCCCGCTGCCCACTGCCGTCACCGTCGCTCCGGCGACCAGGGCCACCACCAGGGCAGCGCCGACCACTCCCACCGCGGCAGCGGGTGCGGCACCGACGTTGCCGGCAGAGCCGGCGGATTGTCCCCACGCCGGCTGCCGGCGCCGGTTGTCGACGGCGAGCAGCAGCGCATAGCCCACGGCACTCAGCGCGAAGCTCCACCAGGGCAGCATCCGGTCCGACACCGCGGCAGGCACAGTGACCACGCACAACAGCACGAGCCCCGACCAGGCGGGAGCGCCGGCTGAGACGACCAAGGCGTGCACCGCAACGGCCACCAGCCCGATGGCGACTACCACCAGGCAGAGCAGCCCGGCACTCTGCGCCATCGGGGGCACCCCGACCCGGATTTGTTGGGCAGCAGCTTCGAACAATGTCCGAAGCTGCTCAACCGAGGATGGTCCCGGTAGCACGGCGAGCCAGCCTCCGGAGGTGAACACCGCGGTGACGAGTCCCACCAACGCGGCGAGCTGGCCGCCCGCGACAACGACCGGTGGCATCCGTAGCCAGTGCAGCGCCACGCCGGCAGCTACCACCACGGCAATCGTGAGGACCACAAAGCCCCACCAGCGCGAGCCCGCGAGCACTCCGGTCAACGATGTCGCGGCGAGCGCGACGGCTAGCCCGGCGATCGCGGCCGGCAGCACTCGAGTGCGCAACCCGGTCACCGCGGCGCCTGCAGCTTGCTGCGGGAACTGCTGCACAGCTGGTCCCATACCGAAGCAGGCGGCTGCTCCGGGCGGGCCACCGCCACCGACCAGCCCGCCGCGACGAGCAGGCGCGCAGCCTGCGCCGGATCCGCTGCGACCGGGCAAGATGAGCCGTTGCCGCCGATATCCCAGGCTGCGACGTCCAGCAGCACGGCGTGGCTGCGCCTACCGCGTGGGCGATGCGCGAGCAGCTGTTCGATGGCCACCGGTCCGAGGGCGCCGAGCACCGCCACCACGTCCTGCCGACCGGCCATCGCCGGACCGCTGGCGAGGTCACGCTGGTCGGTCGCGCGCAGCGCCGCGAGGGCGTCGAGCGCAGTGTCGATGCTGTGGTCGGTCTGGTCTGCGGCACCAGCCAATACCAGCCCGTCCGCAGTGACCAGGCGCGCCTGCTGACGGTGCCGCCGCAGATGCACGTATACGCTGGCGACCAGCGACACCGCATATTCCAGGCTTGAGGCTGGTCCGCTGCCGCGGTGTGCCGCGTCCCGGTGGTCCAGGAGCACGGTGGCACGGCTGCGCTCCGGCCACTCCTCAACCCGGACCATCAGCTCGTCTCGCCGAGCCGTCGTTCGCCAGTGCACTTTGCGTAAGTCGTCTCCGTGCCGGTAACTGCGCACCACCACTTCGTCCTGGCCTGGACCGAAGCCCATCCGGCCGCCGGCCACCTCGCTGGCACCCAGCTCACCGCCCGCGGGCAACCCGGTCAGCGACACCACAGCGGGGATCACGACCAGCCTGCTGTGCCCGGCGAGCGTGGGACCGTACTCCGCTAGGTCGAGTGGATCAGTGATCCGCGCGATCAGCGGACCCAGCGAGTGCACCCCGCGCTGCACTGGGCGTAGCGGATAGCTCAGCCCTACCGCACCGACCCGCGGCAGGCGCGCGACTACGGCGTGGTAGCTGCCGCCCAGTGCAGCGGGTACCACGTCCTGGACAAGCAGCCGGGCACACAGCCGCCCGGTGCCGCGCAGTGTCAGGTGTACTTGGCAATCGCTGCCGACTGTGATCCGAGATGGCACCAGGTCTCGGTCTGCCCGCAGCCTGTGCCGCGTGTACCCCACGACCACGCTGGCTGCCAGCGGAAGCATCATCGTGAACGCCGCCACCCGCACCAGGTCACGTTCGTCGACCAGCACGGCGCACAGCGCCGTCGCGAGCCCGGCGGCGAGCAGCCACCGACCGCGGGTAGTCAAACCGGCGAGCTGCCGGGGCACCTAGGTCACCCGGGGTGAGCGGCGCCATAGCACGGCGCCGTTGCGCTCGGCACGCTGCTCGACGCGGTCGGGGACGCGGCCGTCGAGGCTGACCGGCGGTGGCCCGGTCGGCGCTTGCGGTACCGGCACTCCTGCCAGCACATCGCGCACCACGTCCTCCTGCGAGATCTGGTCCACCTGCGCCTGTGCGGTGAGCACCAGCCGGTGGGACAGCACCGGCTGCGCCATGGTCTGCACGTCGTCGGGTACCACGAAGTCCCGGCCGGCCAGTGCAGCGGCCGCCCGGCTAGCGCGCATCAGCTGGAGCGTGGCGCGCGGCGAGGCGCCCAGCCGAAGCTCGGCCAGCCGTCGGGTTGCACTCACCACCTCCACCACGTAGCGGCGCAGGTCGGCGGACACGTGAATCAGGCGAACCGCCTGGCACAAGGCGCCCACCTCGGCGGCGGTGGACACCGGCTCCAGGGCGGCGAACGGATCAGTGGCTGCATGCTCGTCGACCATCGCAAGCTCTGCGGCGAGGTCGGGATATCCCAGCGAGATCCGGGCGGTGAACCGGTCACGCTGGGCTTCGGGCAACGGGTAGGTGCCTTCCATCTCCACCGGGTTCTGGGTCGCAATCACCATGAACGGTCCGGTGAGCGGGTAGCTGTGCCCGTCGACGGTGACTTGACGCTCTTCCATGCATTCCAGCAGCGCCGATTGGGTCTTGGGGGAGGCCCGGTTGATCTCATCGCCGACCACCACGTTGGCGAAGACCGGGCCGGGTCGGAAGTCGAAATCTCCGGTGCTGCGATTGAAGACCGAGACCCCGGTGATGTCGCTGGGCAGCAGGTCCGGGGTGAACTGGATCCGGGTGACCGTGCAGTCGATCGACCGGGCCAACGCCTTGGCCAGCGACGTTTTGCCCACCCCCGGCACGTCCTCGATCAGCAGGTGGCCTTCGGCAAGCAGGGTGATCATTGCGGTCCGGACCGCGTCGGGCTTGCCGACCAGGATCCGCTCGATGTTGCCCACGATCCGCTGCGCGACGGTGTGCACGTCGGCGACCGGCGGCGAACTCAGACCTCGGCTGCTCATGGCTTGATCCTGACCATCGTCGCTGGTCGCTGGTGTACCGAGGGTCGGTCCACGGCAGCGCTGCGTCGAGTGTGTCAAACGGTGACGCGATGACCGCTCCCGGTGTCCTCCCCACTTCTCCCCACCCTCGGCGCTAGCCGATCGCCTTCACCCGCCGGTTAGCGCACACGATGCCGTCCACGGACGCCCCATGCTGGGAAGCCGGGGTAGAACGGCGGACCGTCGCCCCACCTCTCACCACGCGCTCTGAGCTGGTCGGATACGCAGCGCAGCGAAACACGGACAGTAGCTGCGCGTTGACAGTGGATGGGAGTGGGGTAGAGTGGTTCACGGTGGAGCACAGGGGTGCTCCATGGCCGGTCCGTGGGGCTGGGAGGTGGGTGGCCGTGTTTCTTGGCACGCACACACCCCGGCTCGACGACAAAGGCCGGCTGACGTTGCCGGCGAAGTTCCGCGACGCGCTCGCAGGGGGGTTGATGGTCACCAAGGGTCAGGATCACTGCCTCTTCGTCTTCCCGCGTGCTGAGTTCGAGGAGATGGCCCGCAAGGTGTCCCAGGCGCCGTTCACCAACGAGGCAGTGCGGGCTTACCAGCGCTACCTGTTCGCCGGCACCGATGAACAACGCCCGGATGGGCAAGGCCGCATCTCGATCGCGGCCGACCTGCGGCGCTACGCCGGGCTGAGCAAGGACTGCGCGGTGATCGGTGCGATCAACCGTTTGGAGATCTGGGATAGCGCGGCTTGGCAGCGCTACCTGGAGGAACACGAGGAGTCCTACGCGCAGGCTCAGGAGGTGGTGTTGCCTGGCGTGATGTGACCCGGTACCACCAGGCCTCCGCCCGGAGGCGCATCGACCGTGCTCACCAGATCAACGGCGATGCGCGACAACACGGACCAGCTCCAGCCCTGACGCACCTTCCCCGGCGCCAGGATCTGGCTACCGGGCGGAGACCTGGCGGCACCGAGAGCCGCCCCGGGGGCGGCGCAGCTGGAGAAGTAGCAAGCCGGATACCGCGCCGGCAATCCCGGCCGCGTGGCGTAAGGAGAGTGCTGTGAGCGGAGGGAGGCTGGCGGTGGCCGATCGCTCGCAGCATGTCCCGGTCCTGCTGCAGAGGTGCATGGAGCTGCTCGGACCCGCGCTGGCAGATCGGCCGGCCGTGGTACTCGATGCAACGGTGGGTCTCGGTGGGCACGCGGCCGCGCTACTCGAGGCGCATCCCGCGCTCACCTTGATCGGTCTCGACCGCGATCCGCAGGCGATCAGGGTGGCCACCGAACGGCTGCACGGGTACTCCGGGCGCGTTCAGCTGGCACACGCCGTCTACGACGAGCTCCCCGATGTGCTGGCACGCCTCGGCATTCCGCGTCTCGACGGTGTGCTGTTCGACCTGGGAGTGTCCTCACTGCAGCTCGACGCCGTCGATCGCGGTTTTTCCTATGCCCGCGACACCGTGCTGGACATGCGAATGGATTCCAGCGCCGGGCCTACTGCCGCCGACGTTCTCAACGGCTACTCGCACGCCGACCTCACCCGGGTCCTTCGGGAATACGGCGAGGAGCGCTTCGCCAGCCGGATCGCCGCTTCGGTCGTGGCGCAGCGGCCGTTGGACACCACTGCCCAGTTGGTGGAGATCGTCTACCAGAGTGTGCCGGCGGCCACTCGCCGCCACGGTGGCCATCCCGCTAAGCGAACCTTCCAAGCCTTGCGGATCGAGGTCAATGGCGAGCTGGTAGCCCTACGCGCGGCGCTACCCGCGGCGCTGCACGCGCTCGCGGTCGGCGGTCGGCTGGTGGCGTTGTCCTACCACTCGCTGGAGGACCGGATCGTCAAACGGGCGCTGGTCAAGCTGACGACCTCGCGTACGCCGGCCGGGCTGCCGGTTGAGCTGCCCGACCACGGGCCCCAGTTGCGCACCTTGACCCGTGGGGCCGAGCGCGCCGACGTGACCGAAATCGAGGCTAACCCGCGGGCAGCGTCAGTGCGGTTGCGCGCCGTGCAGCGCATCGCGGAGCCGACCCCATGACGGCTCCCACTCGCACCGCGAAGTCGGTGGGTGGCCGGGCTACCGCGCCCGCCCGCCACCGGGATACCGGGGAGCAGCGGCGCCGCTCCCCGGCCGTGGCGCGCGCCTACGCTCGGCGTGCGCAGCGCATCGCGCCCCGCCACGGTTGCCCGGACAGTGCGGACGCCCGGACCCCCTTCGTGGTGCTCGTGATGGCGCTGCTGGCGATGGCGTTGATAGCCACGCTGTGGTTGTCCACGGCCGCCACCGCGGACTCATACCACCTGGAAAGCGCCCGAAAGACTGTCCGGAACCTGACCGAGCGTTCGGAAGGGCTAAGTCGAGCGGTGGCCACTCTGGAGACCCCGCCTGAGCTGGCCCGCCGGGCCCGCGAGCTGGGTATGGTCCCGGCTGGGGATCCGGCCCGGCTGATCGTCGGGCCAGACGGCACCGTCACGCTGATGGGCGAGCCTCGACGGGCTGTCGCACCGCCACCGCCACCGGCACCGGCGGTAGCGCCCGTGCCGCCTGTCCCGGTGGCGGTTACCCAACCGGTGCCCGTCCAACCGGTGCCCGTCCAACCGGTGCCCGTCCAACCGGTGCCCGTCCAACCGGTGCCCGTCCAACCGGTGCCCGTCCAACCGGTGCCCGCCCCAGCGCCGACCCAGCCGGTACCAGCGCAGTGACCAGGGTCCGGTCCACCAAGGTGTCTCGCCGCCGCCGGCGACCTCACCGGTCAGCAGGCGGTCTGCGCAGCCGCTTGGGGTTGGGTCGGGTGGTGCTCGTCCTTGCGCTGGTGGCTGCCGGACTGAAGCTGGCCGCCGTGCAGGGCCTACAGGCGGCCGAACTGTCGGCACAGGCGGTTAACCAGCGCACCACCGTGCAGACGCTGCCTGCGCAGCGTGGAACGATCACTGACCGCAACGGGACGCCGCTGGCGTTCAGCGTCGAGGCCAAGGCTTTGTACGCTCAGCCGCAGCGGATCATCACCGAACAGCGCGCCATGCGGGCCGACCCGGATCTGCACAAGCAGGCCATGGCCCACCGGGTCGCCCAAGTACTCGGCCCGGCAGTGTCCGAGCAGGAAATCCTCAGCGAGCTGCGCAGCGATCGCACCACAGTGCTACTGGCACCGTTGGCGACGCCGGCCCAGGCGAGGGCGATCGAGCAGGATTTTCCCGAGGTCAGCGCAGAGCACCGGGAGATCCGGCAGTACCCCGGCGGTGAGCTCGCATCCAACGTCCTGGGAGTGGCCAACTGGCGGGCTGACGAGCGCAAAGTGCGGGGACTGGTCGGCCTGGAGAACTATGCCGACACTGTGCTGGCCGGCCGGGACGGTCGCCGGGTGGTGGACACCGCCGAAGGCTCGGACGCGGTCATCCCGGGCAGCGAGCGTGCTGAGCGGCCGCCGGTACCGGGTACCGGGCTGGAACTCACCCTGGACTCCGACCTGCAGTTCACCGTGGCCCAGATGCTCCGCGACTACGCCCGGAAATATCGCGCCAAAGGGGCCAGCGCGGTGGTGCTCGACGCGCATACCGGCGAGGTCTACGCGATGGCCAACGAAGTCACCTTCGATCCGAACAACCTCGCGGCGGCCACCCCTGAGTCGTTGGGCAATCCGGCGGTCTCGGCTCCGTTCGAACCGGGTTCGGTCAACAAGGTCGTCACCGCCGCCGCGGGTATCGAGAGCGGCGTCGTCACGCCGGACACTGTGCTGCAAGTCCCCGGCGAACTGCGGGTCGCTGACCGGACCGTCCGGGACGCGTGGTCACACGGCACGCTGAACCTCACCTTCACCGGGGTGCTGGCGCTGTCGTCCAACATCGGCACGTTGCTGACCGCGCAGCGCGTCGGTGCGGACCGCTTCGTCGACATGCTCAACCGGATGGGCTTGGGTCAGCGCACCGACGTGGGGTTGCCAGGGGAAAGCGCGGGTCGCGTGCCGCCCCACGACCAGTGGTCGGGCAGCACGTTCGCCAACCTGCCCATCGGCCAAGGCCTGTCGATGACCGTGTTGCAGATGGCCGGCATGTACCAAGCGATCGCCAACGACGGCCTGCGCATCCCGCCCCGCATCGTCAGCGCCGAGATCGCTCCGGACGGTAGCCGGACCGCGATCCCACGACCTGCCGGTGTCCGGGTGGTCAGCCCCCAGACCGCCCGTACGGTCCGGGACATGCTGCGCGCGGTTGTGCAGAACGAACGGGGACAGCGCGGTACCGGTGTGGAGGCGGCCCTGGACGGCTACCAGATCTCCGCCAAGACCGGCACCGCGCAGAAGGTCAACCCTGGCTGTGGCTGCTACAGCAACTCGAACTACTGGATCACCTTTGCTGGCATCCTGCCCGCTGACGCTCCGCGCTTCGTGGTAGGGATCATGCTCGATGATCCGGCCGTCGGCAGCGCCGCGCCGCTGTTCCACCAGATCGCTTCCTACCTGGCGGGGCGCTACCAGATCCCGCTGTCCCCGGGACCGAGTCCGCTCGCCACGCTCACTGTTTCTTGACAACCGGCCCGGACGCCAGGCCCCGATGCTGGGGCCTGATGCCGGTCCGCTCCCGATCACGCAGGGCAGCGCCGGTAGCCTTCGGGCCCGCTGAGCATCAGCAGACCCGCCCCCGACTCAGGATCGTGACTGCTCCTGTGACTCCCTCGTTGGTCGAGACGCCGCTGCGGCCCGCGCACACCGCGCCGACCGCGGTGCGCGCACTCGTCGCGCTCGTCGGCGCTACCGTCCAGGGCTGCTCAGCGGAGATCTCCGACCAGGTGGTGGTGACGGGCATCACGGTGCGCGCCCAGCAGGCCCTTCCCGGCGACCTGTTCGTGGCGCTGCCCAGCCTGATACCCGCCCGTGCGCATGGGGCCGACTTCGCCGGCATCGCGTGCGGTGGTGGTGCCATGGCGGTGCTTACCGACCCGGTAGGTGCGCGCCGTCCCGCGTTGGCTGCCGCGATCGCGGGCCGACCGGGGATCCCGGTGCTGGTGCACCCTGACCCGCGGTCGGTACTGGGCGCCTTGTCTGCCCGCACCTACGGCAACCCCGCCACCCGGCTGGCAGTGCTCGGGATCACCGGCACCGCGGGCAAGACCACCACGGCGTACCTTCTCGAGGCCGGGTTGCGTGCGGCGGGCGCGCACACCGGCCTGCTCGGCACCGTGGCCGCACGGATCGGCGAGGCGCTGTTGCCCAGTACCTTCACCACGCCGGAGGCTCCGCAGCTGCAGGCTCTGCTGGCGCTGATGGTCGAGCGCGGCGTCACCCACGTGCCCATCGAGGTATCCAGCCACGCGCTGGTGCTAGGTCGCGTGAGCGGCACCACGTTCGCGGTCGGTGCGTTCACCAACCTGTCCCAGGATCACCTCGACTTCCACGCCGATTTCGAGGACTACTTCGCCGCCAAGGCGATGCTGTTCGACGGGCGGGCCAGCGCCGAGGTGGTATGCATCGATGATGTCTGGGGGCAGCGGCTGGTCACCGGAAAGACCACGACGGTCTCGCTGCGCGGTGACGCGACCTGGCACGCCACCGACATCACTGCCCACCATTGCGGAACCCAGGAGTTCCGGGCGCTAGGACCAGATGGGTTCGCCCAGCGCTTGGCGGTGCGGTTGCCTGGTGAGTTCAATGTGACCAACGCGCTGCTCGCATTGGCCGTCGGGCATACCGCGGGCGCCGATCCGGTGCTACTGGGCCGCGGCATCGCCACCGCCGAGGTGCCCGGTCGGATGCAGCGGGTGGACCGCGGCCAGGGTTTCCTCGCCCTGGTCGACTATGCCCATAAGCCCGCCGCGGTGGCCGCACTGCTCGACGCGGTGCGAACGCAGGTGCCCGGGCGACTGCTGGTGGTGCTGGGCTGCGGCGGGGACCGCGACAGGGCCAAGCGGTCGCTGATGGGTGCGCAAGCGGCTCGCCGGGCCGACCTTCTCGTGGTCACCGACGACAATCCGCGCACCGAGGATCCGGCGGCGATCCGGGCGTCGATGCTCACCGGGGCCGCGGTCGGTCCCGCCGAGGTGGTGGAGATCGGTGACCGGGCGGAGGCGATCGCCTACGCCGTCAAGCGGGCCCGCCCAGGGGATGCCGTGGTCGTCGCGGGCAAGGGCCACGAGAGCGCGCAAGAGGTGCACGGCGTCAAGCACCCCTTCGTCGACGCCGACGTCCTCGCCGCCGTGCTCGACGGGGTGCTCGGGGTGGACCCATGATCGAGATGACCCATGATTGAGATGACGCTGGCCGACGTGGCTAGTGCGGTAGGCGGTGTGCTGCACGGCGCCACGGGTACCGAGGCGGTCACCGGTGCCGTCGAGTTCGACTCCCGCCGGGTCGAGCCGGGCGGATTGTTCGTCGCGGTGCCCGGCGAGCGGGTCGACGGGCACGACTTCGTCGTCGCCGCAATGGCTGCGGGCGCCGTCGGCGTACTCGCCGGGCGACCCGTGGGTGTCCCCTCGGTACTTGCCCCCCTGCTGGCGGTCGGATCACCTCCGGCGTGCTACGCCCTGGCCGCGGACACCGACGGCGCGGGCGCGGCGGTGCTGGCCGCGCTGTCCGCCCTGGCGCGGACCGTGGTGCACACGCTGCGCCGGAACGGCCTTCAGGTGGTGGGCGTGACCGGCTCGTCGGGCAAGACGTCCACCAAGGACATGGTGGCCGCGCTGCTGGCCCCGCTGGGCTCCACCGTCGCGCCACCCGGGTCGTTCAACAACGAGATCGGCCATCCGTGGACTGCACTGCGCGCCGACGCCGCCACCCGACACCTGGTGCTGGAGCTCTCCGCGCGGGGATTCGGCCAGATCGCCGCGCTGTGCCAGGTGGCCCCACCGTCGATCGGCGTGGTGCTCAACGTCGGCTCAGCGCACCTTGGCGAGTTCGGGTCCCGGGACGCGGTAGCCACCGCCAAGGGCGAGCTGGTCGAGGCGCTGCCGGCGGCTGGGCTTGCGGTGCTCAACGCCGACGACCCGGTGGTGGCCGCGATGAACCGGCGTACCGCGGCCCGAGTGGTGCGCTTCGGACAGTCCCCATCGGCCCACGTACGCGCCACCGAGCTCGCCCCCGACGGTCGCGGTTGCTTCTCCTTCCGCCTGGTTACCCCGGCAGGACAGGCCAGGGTGGCGCTCACCGTGCCCGGCGAACACCAGGTGTCCAATGCACTGGCCGCGGCTGCGGTCGCTGTCGAGCTGGGTGCCACCCCGGCGGGTATCGCCGCGGTACTCGGGCGCTACCGGCCGGCGTCGCGCTGGCGGATGGAGGTCACCGACCGCCGCGACGGGGTGACCGTGGTCAACGATGCCTACAACGCCAACCCCGAGTCGGTCGCGGCGGCGTTGCGGGCGCTGGTCGCGATGGCCGGCACCGAGCGACGCAGCTGGGCGGTGCTCGGTCCGCTGGCCGAACTCGGCGAGGCCACGGCGCAGGCGTACCGAACGATCGGCGCACTCGTGGTGAGCCTCGGCGTCAACCGGCTCGTCGTGGTGGGGGAGCAGGCTCGGTCACTATATTCTTCGGCGTCGGCTTCACCGACTGGCCGGTCGGCTCCGGAGCTGGTGGCTGATGTGGCCGCCGCGCTGGAGCTTTTGCACGGCGAGCTCGCTCCCGGGGACGTGGTGCTGATCAAGGCATCCCGGAGGGTAGGGCTGGAACGGATCGCCGAAGGTCTGCTCGACGCCGAGGGGAGCAACCGGTGAGCACCATTCTGGTCGCCTCCGGGATCGCGCTGCTCGCTTCCATCCTGTTCACGCCATACCTCATCCGGCTGTTCACCCGGCAGGGCTTCGGTCAGGAGATCCGGCAGGAGGGACCGCACTCTCACCAGAGCAAACGGGGCACGCCCACCATGGGTGGAGTGGCCATCCTGCTGGCGATGTGGACCGGTTACCTGGTGGCGCACCTCACCGTCACCCGGCATGGCATCACCGCGTCGGCCCTGCTGGTGTTGCTGCTCACCACGGTGCTGGGGGTGGTCGGCTTCCTGGACGATCTGATCAAGGTTCGCCGGCAGCGGAACCTGGGCCTGAACAAGACCGCCAAGCTCGTCGGGCAGCTGGTCGCGGCGGTGCTGTTCGGCGTCCTGGCGATGGGTTTCCGCGACAGCGATGGTATCTCCCCGGCCTCTATTCACCTGTCCTTCGTGCGGGATGTCGCCGTGGTGTCCTTCGGCGTCGTCGGATTCGTGGTCTTCAGCTATCTGCTGGTGTCCGCGTGGTCGAACGCCGTGAACCTGGCCGATGGTTTGGACGGTCTGGCAGCGGGTGCGGCGGCGATGGTGCTGGTGACCTACGTGATCGTCTCGTTCTGGCAGTACACCCAGGACTGCGCCCTGCTGGCGGTGCCCGGCTGCTACACCGTGCGCGACCCGCTCGACGTGGCCGTGGTGGCCGCCGCCGCGGTCGGTGGATGCATCGGATTTCTGTGGTGGAACGCCCCCCCGGCGAAGATCTTCATGGGCGACACCGGATCGTTGGCCATCGGCGGCCTGCTGGCCGGCCTGTCCATGGTCACGCGAACCGAACTACTCCTCGTCGTGATCGGTGGGCTGTTCGTCGTCGAGGCGATGTCGGTGGTGATCCAGGTGGCGGTCTTTCGGACTACTCGGCGCCGGCCGTTCCGGATGGCT
>JBBPZY010000132.1:0-2096 GCA_038276315.1 Mycobacteriales bacterium | reverse complement strand
GAACCCAGCACCTGGTAGGACTCCTCACGCAGCTCATCAGAGGCGCGCTTTACCTCGCGCGGCGTGGCCGGGAAGTACGCGCAGGCGATGACCAGGGTGGCCCCGGCGGCTGCCGCGAGCCCGGCCGCCCGATCTACGGCAATCAACGATGAGGCCGATCCGTCGGTCCCGACGAGAACGGTGCGATAGGCGGTCAAGGAGAACCTCCGACGGAGTGCCATGCCGAGCGTGCTCGCCCGGTCTACGGGAGACCGTAGCGGTTCGTCGACCGTTTCGGGAGCGGGGATCAGCCCGCCACCGGCGCTGACGGCCGCTCGGGCACTGTGATCTCCGTCGCCATGGCGCGACCGGACAAGTGCCTCCTGCGCGCGACGACGACCGCCGCGAACAGCAACATGATGCCCGCCAGACACTCGCCACTGCCGACAAACTGCTGCACCGGGCTCCACTTGTGCAGCTCCCGATCGCCGCCGCCGGGCAGATCCCACTGGGCGCCGAGCAGAAACACCACCGCCGCGAGGGCGAGCGGGTAGCGCCAGGAGCGATACTGCGGCGCCACGAGCAGTGGGAGCAGCACCACGATGTAGGACCAGTGGTGCGAAGCCGCGAATGGTGCCGCGAGCAGTGAGGCCAGCGCAACGACCGAGAAGGCCGCGATGTGCTCCCCCGCCCTGGTGAAGTGCCAGGCGGCGTAGGCAGCCGCGGCGACGATGAGCAGCACACCCACGATCCAGACCATGGTCTCGCTCACACCGGTGAGCCCGAGTCTCGTCAGCGGACCGGTAATCGCCTGGTTGGGCCCGTACCAGGGCGCGCCTCCCCGATTGGTATCGAAGTCAACCTCGGTCCAGAACAACTTCGAGTCGCCGGGCGCCACCAGCGCACCGACCCCCGCCGCCAGCAGGAAGGCCACTCCGGCCCGCGCGATGGATGCATAGTCCTTGCGCACCAGCAGCAACAGCCCAAAGGCCAACGGCGTCACCTTGATCGCCGCCGCAATCCCGATGCCGACGCCGCGGAACCGGCGCGGGAGAACACCGGTGCAGTCGAGCAAGACCAGCACCACGATCACCATGTTCACCTGCCCGAAACCCAAGGTGCCACGGATCGGCTCGAACAACAGTGTGGGTGCGAGCAAAGCGAGTGGAGTGAGCTCCGTCGAGCTGATCCCCAGTCGCTGCATCACCACGTGCAGCACCCACAACACCAGTACAACGGTGAACGCAGTCCACACCACGTGCAGCGCAATGACCGGCAAAAAGGTGACGGGCACCAGAATCACCGCGGCGAACGGCGGGTAGATGTACTTCAGGTCGAACGGAGCGCCGGGCAACGAGTCGTAGAGCCCGCTGCCGCTGAGCAGGGCCTTGGAGGCGGCTCGATAAACGTCCAGGTCGATCAGGCTGTGGTCGGAGATGACGAAGGCGACCAAGACAGCCACGACCGCGACCGCGACCTGGCCGACGACCGTAACCGGGGCAACCCGCTTCGTGCCGCGCTCCTGCTCAACGACAGCCATGTGGGCAAAACCTCCGGGCGATGATGACAACGGTAGGGACGGTCATCAGGGTATCCGCTGCCTACCGCCGGAGCCGATGTCCCTGCGCCGCCGCGGACCTCGCATACCTTGGTGGAATGCCTCGTCGACGTCTGAAGCGACCACGCGTCCTACTCGGCGTGCTGCTGCTGCTCCTCGGGGCTGTCACCACGGTGGCTCTCACCCGTCGCGCATCACCGCCGTCGGTCGGTGAGCGTGCACTGACCATCCCGGTCAAGGACGGCCCTGCGCGTGATCAGCCCGTGGCCGTTGACGCCACGCTCTTCACCCCGGCGCGTACCCCTGCACCTGCAGTCTTGCTCGCGCACGGCTTCGGCGGTAGCAAGGACTCTGTTGCCGCCCAGGCCCGTTCGCTCGCACAGGACGGCTTCGTGGTGCTCACCTACAGCGCTCGCGGGTTCGGCAAGACCACAGGCCAGATTGCCATCAACTCCCCCGATTACGAGGTGGCCGATGCGCGGGCCCTCGTGGACTTCGTGGCCACCCAACCGCAGGTCATGCTCGACGGCCCCGGCGATCCACACATCGGTGTGGCCGG
>JBBPZY010000131.1:0-2549 GCA_038276315.1 Mycobacteriales bacterium | reverse complement strand
GGGTGGCAATCGCACTGGAGTCGGTCTATACAGTGACCGATCCCCCGGTCCGGGCGCTCCGCCGGGTGATCAAACCCAGCCGGATCGGCGGCGTTGGTCTGGACCTGTCCATTATGGTTCTGTTGTTCGTGGTGCTCATACTGATGCGCGTGGTGGAGCCGACGAGACTGTAGCGGTCACCGGGTTCGGTGCCGATGTCCCACGAAGTCCCCTGCATGTTCATAGTCGTCGAGGAGTGCGTGAGGTGATCCGATGCCGTTGACCCCCGCCGACGTTCACAACGTCGCGTTCAGTAAGCCACCGATCGGCAAGCGGGGCTACAACGAGGACGAGGTGGACGCGTTCCTCGACCTGGTTGAAGCCGAGCTGGCTCGTCTGATCGAGGACAATAACGATCTTCGCAACCAGGTTGAGCAGCTCGATCAGCAGCTACGCGCTGCGCCGGTCGACACTGGGCGTAATCTGCGCCCACTCGAGCCGCCGCGGCCGGTGATGGCCCCGGTTCCGCCGCCAATGATGGAACAGACCTCGCCCGGTGGTGATCACCATGTGCAAGCCGCCAAGGTGCTGGGTCTCGCGCAGGAGATGGCGGACCGCTTGACCGGCGAGGCCAAGGCCGAAGCGGATGGGATGTTGGGCGAAGCCCGGACCAAGTCCGAGCAGCTGCTCTCTGACGCCAGGGCTAAGGCCGACGGTATGGTCAACGAGGCCAGGACCCGGGCCGAGACCATGCTCAATGACGCTCGTACCAGAGCTGAGACTTTGGACCGGCAGTCCCGGGAGAAGGCTGCGTCGCTGGAGCGCGACGCCGCCCGCAAGCACACCGAGATCCTCGGTTCCATCAGCCAGGAGAAGACTGTCCTGGAGAAGAAGATCGACGAACTTCGCACCTTCGAGCGCGAGTACCGCACTCGCTTGAAGACATACCTGGAGTCGCAGCTCCGAGAGCTCGATGGGCGTGGATCGGCCGCGCCGGCGGACGCGGCGCGCACCCAGGGCTTTGTGACGTCCGGGTTCGGGGCACGTGCCGAAGCTGGTAGCTGACGCGCCCCGCGTGTATGTCACTGGGGTGCTGCTGTTGGCGGCAGTGGGGTTGCTCATTGCCGCGCTCGGCGCCGGTCATGTGAGTCTGGCGTGGGGATCTGTCGCGCTCAGCGCCGTCGCCGCGGTGATGATCCTCAGGCGGTGGCGTCGGTCCTGGTTGAAACGCCAGGATGCCCCCGAGGAGGAGTCGGATCTCCTTGTGGAAGACGAGTCGGACCCGGCCGAGCTGGCCGGGCAACATCTCGCGCCCAGGCCGGTGGCCGTAGCGCAGGACGGTGACCCGGGTTCGGCGGTTGCCGAGTCGACCGTCCAGCCTGGTGATAGCGAGGTTGGTGACAGCCCGGTCGGTGACGCGGCGCCTGGTGAAGAGGAGACCGACGCCGCAGACCTGCTGGTGGTCTACGAACTGAGCGACGAGGTGCTGGTGGTTGACGAACACCCGCGCTACCACCTCACCCGTTGCCGGTGGCCCGACCAGGCGCTCGCCGAGCGGCTGCCGGTGCGCGAGGCCCGGGAACTCGGATTCACGCCCTGTGATCGGTGCCGGCCGGATACCACGCTCGCCCGCAAGCACCGAGGCGCCCGCGCTGCGAGCACCGGAAGCGGTTGAGCCCGGCAGAAATCGCTAGGCTGACCCAGGTACTCTGGGTACGTAACAGGCGCTGATCCGGCCATCACCGGGGAGCCTCCGGAAGAACGGGGCCATAGGTCCACGCGGGCAAAGGTCCGCGCGGGCGAGCCTTCAGTAGAACCGGACGGGTCCGGCCCGTCATCGCCGGCTCAACGAGAGGCTGCCCGCACTACGGGTGGCAAGCGGGGTGGTACCGCGGTCCGCGGCGCAGCTGTGGGTCGTCCCCATGGAGATCTGCACCGTGCAGATCTGCACAGGTGACACCGCACAGGAAGTACACGCCGCCATGGTCTACCCCAAAGTCTCCGCAGACGCCGTCGCCGCGCAGCCGTCGTTCTCCCAGCTTGAAACCTCTGTTCTGCAGTATTGGCAGGATGACCAGACCTTCGCGGCGTCGGTAGCTGCTCGCTCGGCCGGAGACGACGGAGCGAACGAGTTCGTCTTCTACGACGGTCCGCCGTTCGCCAACGGCCTACCGCACTACGGGCACCTGCTCACCGGCTACGTCAAGGACGTGGTGCCGCGCTATCAGACGATGCGTGGCCGCCGGGTGGAGCGCCGGTTCGGCTGGGACTGCCACGGGTTGCCGGCCGAGGTAGAGGCAGAACGGCAACTGGGCATCACGCGCAAGTCCGAGATCGAGCAGATGGGTGTGGCGGACTTCAACGCCGCCTGCCGGACCTCGGTGTTGCGGTACACGCGTGAATGGCGCGAGTACGTGACCCGCCAAGCCCGCTGGGTGGACTTCGACAACGACTACAAGACCCTCGACCTGACCTACATGGAGAGTGTCCTGTGGGCGTTTAAGACGCTGTGGGACAAGGGCCTGATCTACCAGGGTTTCCGGGTGCTGTGGTACTGCTGGCGCTGCGAG
>JBBPZY010000130.1:0-19828 GCA_038276315.1 Mycobacteriales bacterium | reverse complement strand
GCGGCACCCGCAGCAGATCCAGGGTGCGCCACATCCCGTAGAAGCCGACGTTGACGGCCACCCCGGCCATCACCGCGCGCAGCGGACCGGGAGCGGCCCGGTAGCCCCGAGGCATCCACACGTGCAGGGGTACCAGCCCGATCGCTGGGCGCTATCAGCCCGCCGCTGACCGCGTCGGTTCCGGCGGCGATCACGACCAGCGGCCGGGGGGAGGCTTCCACGGTGCGGCGCAGCGGCTCGGCCATGCCGTGCGACCCGGCTCCGGTGATCAGTAATACGTCGGCGTGCCGGGGGCTGGCGGTGAAGAAGATCCCGAGCCGGTGCACGTCGTAGACGGGATTGAGCAGGGCGAGCACCTCCCACTCTCGGACCCGTCTGAGCCGACGTCGACGTGCCGGATGTGGACGGATCGGCGGAGCATGCCGGTACGGGCGGCAAGCTGGCGGCGGAGGAGATCGACGGCTTCGTCGGTTTCCGGGAGTTGCGGGACGACCAGGGCCTGCCGATGCAACCGCGCGGTCTGGCTACCAGGGATCCAACCGAACAGCTCCGGCCGCTCCCTCACACACCGTCCACACGGGTCGACACCGGCCGGTGTCGACCCGTAACACGTCGCCCTCAGTACGGATCGCCCCGGTGGGGCACAGCGTGTCGACCGGGGTCCCGTTGGAGGGACCGGGCGCGAGCGGTCGTACCGCGGCGGGGAAGGCGTCGGCCTACGGGTCGGGCCGGCGGGGGTAGTGCGTCGTGACCACCCCGTTGCGCAAACCGCGCAGTACCCACGGCATCTACATCACCACGCCGGCGATGGACAACCCGAAGCTGGCCTCGTTGAAGGGGAAGTCGGTCAGGATGTCACCGACGAAGATCGACGGGAACAGCATGAGGTTGTGAAACGACGCCGAGCGCGGCGCGCAGTAGCTGATCCGCCCGTCATCGGCCAGCTTCAGCAAGTAGAGCACCTCACCCTGAGGTGGCCTCCGCCCATCCCACCGCCTGCCCCGTCACCGGTGGCACAAGCAACCGAAGTCGGTCAATGTCACAGTCCGGCAACCGCCCGATCGCGTGGCGGGCCAGGTCGAACGCGGTGTCAATCTCCTCGATCCGGACCTGCATCCGAGCCTGCGCGTCGCCCGCATCGCGGATCGGGACAGGTGGCGGGGCGAGCTGACGGTACCCGTCGTAGGGACGGGTCACCCGGGCGTCGTCGGCGTAGCCCGAGCCGCGGCCGATCGGGCCGAGCGCGCCGTGCTCGTGGGCCAGCCCAGGATCCAGCGGCCCGGCGGTGCAGACCCGATCCAGGAACGAGGAGGTGTCCAGCAACGCGCGGACGTCACCGTCGATGGCGTGCTTCAGCCGGTCGAGTTCGACGGTGACCTGGTCCTCGGGCAGCCGGGGCAGCGCGGTGACGCCGCCGGGCACGACGACGCCGCGGCCGGATCGGCTGCCGCAGAGCGCCCCGGCCAACCGCAGGGTGTGCTCCTTGTGCAGCCCGAATCTCGCGGTGACCACCGCGAGATTCGGGCTGCGTCGGTGAGCTTGCCCAGGACGTCGAGGTGGTTGGCGATGCGCTCCAGCTCGGCGTGCAGCACCCGGATCATCGCGGCGGCGACCGGGACGTGAGCGCCGGCGAGGGTTTCCACGGCGTGCGCGAAGGCCAACGCATGCGCCACCGAGGCGATGCCTTCGACCCGTTCGGCCAGTAGCACCCCGTCCTCGACGGTCCTGCCTTCGAAGCGCTTCTGCACGCCGCGGTGCTTGTAGTGTGGTCGGATCCGCAGATGGGAAATGTCCTCGCCGGGAGTCTCCACCAGGTACTCGACCGATTCGAACACCCCGGAGCGCACCGGGCCGTGCGGGATGGTGAACACCCCGGTGCCGTGCAGGTGCACCGATAGCGCTCGCTCGTCGGGCGCTATCCGTTCCGGTTGCCCAGCTGCGCCCGGATGCGGCAACCGGTCGGCGCCCTCGCGGTGCGGCAGCACCAATGGGTCCAGCCGGGGGTGCCCTTCGGGCACCAGCCCGACCAGGTCGTGGATCGCCCGCTCGTACCAGAACGCCGCCGGCAGCTCCGGTGTCAGAGCTGGATAGTGCGTGACGCCCCCCGGTAGCGTCGCGCTCAGCGGGGTGATACCGCCGTCGTGCGCGACGAGAGCGGTCAACTCGGTTCCGCTGGCAGGGTCGCCTCGGCCCAGCAGCGCGGCGAACCGCTGCCCGCGGACCAGCCGCAGGTGCAGCGCGTGGTGTAGGGCATCAACCGGATCTCCAGCGAGGTCGCGTACTGCGGACCGGCTCACAACGCACCTCCCAGCTCCGCGGCCCCCGGGCGATCAGCGCGGTGAGCGCGTCCGGCGGGTGCAGACCCAACACGAGCAGCGCTATCACCCCGACGACCATGGGCACCACCATCCAGGCGCTCGGCTCGCCCCGCGGCGCGGTTGCGGCTCCGGGGCTGTCCTGCGGCGATACTGGCAGGAACAGCATCCGGGTAGTTGCCATCGAGAGCCCGAGGAACGCCAGGCGTGACCAGGGCGACCATCGCTGCGGCGGGGGCGAAGTGGGCCGAGCGCAGGCCGCCGGCGACGATCAGGAACTCGCTGCGAAACAGCCCGAACGGCGGTATCGCCGACAGCGCGAGGACCGCGAGCAGGAACAGTGGGGCGGTCCACGGCAGGCGCGACCAGCGCACAGCGCTGGATGGTGCGGTAGAGACCGTTAGCGGCCCGGGTGGTCCGCGGTTTCGGCGAGCCTCATCGCCGTCGGTTCAGTGTGACCAGTGATCGCAAACCTACGCAAGTGGAAACTGCGACCAGGGCTCCTTTTCCCGAGCTCGGGAGGGTGAGAGCACCCACGGAGCACCCCCTAGAAGGGCCGGGCTAGGCGGAGATCGCTGCGGTCTTTCTCGTCGGTGGTTGCGGTCAGGGCGGGCACCATCTCGCTGGTGACCACACTGTGCTCGGTGGTGAGCTCGTCGACGATGTCGAAGGACGTTGCGATCCGATCCGGCTTGTCGATGATGATCGTGACGACCGGCACCCGGCGGCCTAGCTGCAGCAGTCGATCGCCGTGCGGGGGAGTCTCACCATGGAAACCCCACATCCCGTGCAGCGCGGTGGCGCCCCGGGCGCCGGACGCCCGCAGCCGCCGCACCAGCGCTCGGTGCACCGGTTGCCTGTCGTGCAACGCCCGTTCCGAGGTGTAGACCATCAGCTTCTGCCACACCGCCAACCCATGCTCATCGGTGGCCGGCAGTACGGGCGGCCGCTCGATGAGTTCTCCGTCACGCTTGCACACCCGGACCCGTTCGAGCGTGATCAGCGGCCGGCGTAGCAGGCCGCCGAGCTCGGGCAGCACCCGGCCAATGCGCTCACCCGTGCCGACCGCAATGATCATCATCGGCACATCGGCGTTGCGCCCGAAGAATCGGGCGCGGGTCCGCCGACCGTGAGCCGTCCCATCGACGCCCAGCAGCACGGTTGCCCCGGCGATGCCGCGACGATGCAGCAGGTCGCAGACCGCTACGAAGGCGGGCACCCGGTAGACGCGTTCCTGCCTGCCGACGTAGACGGTGAGCTTGGTGGCCTCGTGCGGCTCCTCGGGCAGTCGCACCGGATCGATGTCGCCGAGCAGCATCCGCGCCCGTTCCAGCGTCACCAGCCCAGGGTGCTCGGTCGCTTGGAGGGCATCGAGCAGCGCCTCGATCCTGGGGCGGGTGTCCACGGCCACCGAGACCACCGGTAAGTCCTCGGACAGGGTGAGCAGCCGATCGGTCCGCAGATGATGCTTGAGCCCGAATCCCTCCGTGCCACGGAGCAGAATGCTGGTGGCGATCTCCCGCTGCCCGAACAGCTCCAGCTGGGTGTCGGCGAGGAAGGCTCCGCCGCTGCGTTGCCGCTCACCAAAATAGGTGGTCAGCTTCAGGCAATCCTCGATCACAGGTGGCTCCCGAGCAGCCGACCCAGCGCCGCAGCGACGACGCCGGCGACCAGGCTCACCACCACGTTGGCTACCAGATTAGGCATCTGTCGATCCTCGCCGAGGCGCTGGGTCTCGAACATCCAGGTGGAGAATGTGGTGTACGAGCCCACTGCGGCGGTGCCGGCCAGCAGAGCTCTGTCATGGCTCAGCGCTAGACCAGTGATCAGGCCTAGCAGGACCGAGCCGGAGAGGTTGACCACCAACGTGCCGTACGGGAAGGCGCGGCCCGTCCGGGAAGCGATCGCACCATCGACGACGAAGCGCAGCACCGAACCCGCGCCGCCGATCAGCGCCAGCCCGACCCACAACACGACGATCATGCCCGGACCCGCACCCGCCGTACCATGGCGGTGGCGAGATGGATCGCGGCGTAGCCACCGACAACGCTCGCCGACGCGTATGCAACGGCGAGCCCGAAATGGTGAGCGTCAATCATCCTGAGTAACTCCACCTGCATCGTTGAGAACGTGGTGAGCCCACCGCACAGACCCGTACCCAGCAGCGGCCGCCGGTAGCTGGACAGCGGCAACCGCTCCTGCAGGCGAGTGGCGAAGTAGCCCAGCAGGAAGGCGCCAATAAGGTTCACCGCGAAGGTTACCCACGGCCAACTCGATGCAGCCTGGGGATATGTCTCACCGAGCAGTCCGCGACACAGGGCGCCGACGCCTCCGCCAGCGAAGACCGCCGCCATCTCCCGACGGTCCGGCCGAGGCATCACGGTCGCCGATTCAACCACGGCGGCACGCCACGGCTGGCACCGACACAAGTCGTTCGCGGTTCGCTGGGCGACGAGTTGTTTAACGGTCGCCCGGGGTGGTCATTCCTACCGCCCAGGGCGACCGCACCCCCCGCGGGACCCCCACACGAGCCGATTCCTACCGTGTGTCGTTCACTACGGAGGCAGCATCACCCCATGAAACATACCAGTGGGTGTGTTTGCGTCGCCACCTGAAAACTAAATGCAGCCTAGAGCGCTTGAGGCGGGTAGCTTTCACAGCGTCATGTCCAGCACCGGTCCGAAAAGACCCGGAGCCGGCGACAGCGATGCCAGCGCAGAGCCGGCCGCGTTGCAGCCGCGGGCCCGGGCAACCCGGCTGGCGATCCTGACCGCTGCTGCCGAGCACTTCGCTCGCAATGGATACCACGCAACCTCGCTGGACAGCGTGCTGGCCGACAGCGGCGGAACCAAGGGGGCGCTGTACTTTCACTTCGCGTCTAAGGAGGCGCTTGCGCGGGCGGTTATCGCTGAAATGGTGCAGGGATGGGGAGATCTTCGCGGGCACATCAGCCGCCCCGGGCTGGACCCACTCGCGGCGCTGTTGGCGCTGGTCGACGAGGTTGTCAGGGGTTTGATCGAAGATCCGATCGCCCGTGGTGGTACGCGGTTGCTCAACGATCTGCCACGGCGCGCCCGAGACGTTGGGGGGCATTACGGCCGCGGCGAACGCGACGCTGCGGCTTTGTTGGGTCAGGCCGCACAAGCCGGCCTGCTGCGGGACGGGATCGAGCCCGCGCTGGTCGCCCGGCAGATCGTCGCACTGATTGCCGGCCACCGGCAGATCTGCGATGCCGCGGCAGACCGCCACAGCCTACGGCAGCGCGTCGATGAGGCTTGGACACTCCTGCTCCCGACAATCGCAACCGACGCATGGTTGGCTACTTGGCGCGCCGCAAAACCTGGATAGGACCAAGGTGGAGAAATATCGGGTGTGTCGCGGCGTGTTGTGGAACAGGTTGCGGTAGACATTGCCCGGAATTACTTACGCTGATTAGAGGGCCCCGGCGTCACGGGGGCAACGCGACGCCGGGGCCGTAAACCCGATCCGCCCGGGCGCGGTCGGACAGATCGGGGGTTCATTGCGGCAGGGTTGGTCGACCTGGGATCGGCGAAGCCGACCCGTGGGACCGTCGCCGGAAACGGCGACCACCCGGGTGTCGCGAGATCAGTCTGGTGATGTGGAGGGCTGCTCAGCAAGCGACGGTGGGAGGTCGCTACCGCTGAGATACCCCAGGCGAGGCGTCGAGGCCACGCCTGCGTTCGTCCTGCTTCCGGTTACCGCGAGGTCAGGGGAACCCTTGGTGCCGCCACCGCCTGTGGCGCTGCCGATCGTGCATGGTGCGGTGGCGCTGTCCGGTGGACTCATGGGGATCGGCGATGCCGGGTCCCCACCGAGGGCTGGCACTTCGGCGCGGGCATGTGCAGCGGGTGCAGCGGCGGCGCAGGCTGGAGCATGGGCCACGGCGTGGCCCGCCACTGCAGGCGCTGTGCTGGCCGCTGGAGCCGGCGCGGCCGCTGCCCGAACGACGGGTGCAATTGGCGGGACCGCCGCGAAGTCGTGGGCCGGTTCCTGCGAGCGGATACCGGCGCCGTGCTGCGTGGGCGCGGACAACGGTCGGGATACCGTGGCGAGGACGTGGGCCAGCGGTCGTGGCACACCGACAGCGCGCACGACGGGTCTCAGAACATCGACTGGCTGGACGGACAGCCGTGGTACCGAAGCGTGGGACAGCACGCTGTGCACAGACGACGCAACCGTGGGCGGCACGCCGAACGCAGTACTGGACCCACCCTCGGACGGTCCGGCGATGTCACCCGGATCGCTGGCCAGCTGCCCCAAGCCGGTGCCCGGCTGTCCTAGATCCTCATCGGCATGGCCGATACCTGAGCCCAGCAGCCATCCGGTGAGGACGAGAGCGGCGAGTACGACGAACCGCAATAGCGCGCGCATCACCCAGCGGGGCGCATACCTCGCGCTACCTGCATCGGGGATGGCAACCACCGGTTCCCCCTCAACCTTTCCGTCCAATCCGGCCTGGCCCGGACAGTCGGTACTCACACTACACGCTGTGACCGATTATCGTAATCTGTGTAGTGATTGCCTGGGAGGTTGTAGCCGAGCAATCGCTTCGTCGAGTACCTCGTCGCGTTTGCGGAACGCGAAGCGCACCAGATGCCGCCACGCGCCGGGTCATCGACGAAGACTTGAACGGGTATCGCCACCACTCCGATGCGGCCGGTAGGTCGCGGCAGAACTCGACTCCGTCGCAATAGTCCAGCGGCCGGATGTCAGCGCAGACAAAGTAGGTCCCTTCCGACCGGAGCACGCCCAACCCCGCCGCGCGCAGGCGAGGCACAATCGGCAGGGTGGAGCTGACCAGAAACGAGCGGGACAAGCAGCGAGCGCTGCGCCAGATGAAGGCGATCGCGCTGGCGTTCCTGCTGGGCGCCGCGGTGCTGTTCGTCGTCGCGCAGCTCAATGTCAAAGCCGGCCCGTGGGTGGGGTACGTGGCGGCGATGGCCGAGGCCGGCATGGTCGGCGCGCTGGCCGACTGGTTCGCAGTGACCGCGCTGTTCCGCCATCCGCTCGGCTTGCCGATCCCGCACACCGCGATCATTCCGCGCAAGAAGGACGCGCTGGGGGACAACCTCGGTGACTTCGTGGGCGCGAACTTCCTCGCCGAGGAGGTGGTGGTCGACAAGCTCCGCCGGGTGGGGATCGGTGGTCGGCTCGGTGGCTGGCTGGCACAGCCCGCCAACGCCGAGCGCGTCACCGCGGAGCTCGCGACCGCGGTGCGGGCCGCGGTGACCGTGCTGCGTGATGAGGATGTGCAGGCGGTGCTGGAAAACGCGCTGGTGAAACGCTTGGTCGAGCAGCCATGGGGTCCGCCGTTGGGCCGGTTGCTCGGCCAGCTGCTCACCGACGGGGCGCACCACCAACTCGTCGACCTGCTCACTGAGCGGGCCTATGAGTGGGTGCGCGACAACCACGGCGCGGTGTCACGGGTGGTCAGCCGGCGCTTGCCGGGATGGTCGCCGAGATTCGTCGACGGGCTGGTCGCCGACAAGCTCTACGGGGAGGTGCTGGCGTTCGCCTGGGCGGTGCACAGCGATCCCGAACACGCCATGCGCAAGGCCGTCGACACCTTCCTGCTGGAGTTCGCCCACGACCTGCGCACGGACCCGGCGACGATCGAGCGGGCCGAAGCGGTCAAGCTCCAGGTGCTGGCCCACCCGGAGGTTCAGATCCTGGTCGGTTCGGCCTGGGGCACCGCGAAGAAGATGCTTCTCGACGCCGCCGAGGACAAGTCTTCGGAGCTGCGACGTCGGGTGTGCGACGGACTGGTCGCGCTGGGTGGCCGGCTGAGCGAGGACTCGGACCTGAGGTCGAAGGTGGACACCTGGCTCCAGGGCGTAGCCAGATACGTGGTGGCCAACTACCGCGGCGAGATCACCACGCTGATCACCGACACGGTGCAGCGCTGGGATGCCGAGGAAACCTCCCGCAAAGTCGAGCTGCAGGTGGGCCGGGACCTCCAGTTCATCCGGATCAACGGCACCGTGGTCGGGGCGCTGGCCGGCCTGGCGATTCACACGGTGGCCCAACTCCTGCTGTGATCGCCAGGGGCGCTGACCTGGGGGGTCTCCGCGCTGGCGATTGTCTGCGTATCCTGGGCGCGTGCTGCTGCAGTCACTGGACATCTGGGTCTTCGAGATCCTGTACTGGCTCGCGGTCCCGGTGGGGTTCTTCGCGTTCATTCATGCTGCGCTCCAGCGAGCCGATGCCTATACGGCATCGGACAAGCTGACCAAGCCGGCTTGGCTGGGCATCACCGGCGCTGCCACGGCCGGTCTGTTCCTGTTCGCACCCTGGGGTACCTTGCTGATGCTCTGGCTGGTCGCCCTGGTGGCGGTGCTGGTGTACATCGTCGACGTCAAACCTGCGGTGACCGAGGTGCAGCGCGGACAGCGCTGGTGACAACAGAGCTCGTCGTGGTCACCGTCAGGCGGTCGTTGAGTTGCGCAGCCACTGCAGGGTGAACTGATACTCGGACTCCATCAGCGCGGCGATGTTGTCGGTGATGACCTTCTCCACCTTCGCGCCGATCAGCGGCAGCCCGACGTCGGCCGTCAGCCGCGCGCCGAGCACACATCCGGCAGCGTCAGGCTCCAGACGCATCGTCCCGCTGATCGTTCCCGGCGTCCCTTCGACCACCGCATGCACGCTGCCGGCCGAGCTGTTCCAGGTCTCGGTACGGCGGATCGTCAGGCCGCTGGGCAGCACGGACCGCAGAAACGACGGCATCGCGTCCTCGGGAACCGCCTGGTGCAGCACCACTGTGACGCCGCGCTCGTCGCGCTCCCACGACACCAGTTCGGCGCGTGGCCCGCCCACCGTGCGGAGTTTGTCCCGCAGGTACTGCTGGTCGGTGAGAACCTCCCGCATGCGCTCTGGCGACTCCGGGTACCGGTGCCGCAGCGCCAATTGGCTGGCCATGACTCGGAGGCTACCGTGGGCGTCCGTGAGACGCCCCGCGCCGACGAGCCCTGCGCGCGATGCAGTCGACCTTTCCGCGTTCACCACCCTGCGGCTGGGTGGGCCGGCCCGCCGCTTCGTCGTGGCGAGCACGGGGCAGTCCTGCATCGACGCGATCCGCTCCGCTGATGCCGCTGGTGAGCCGGTGCTACTGCTGGCCGGTGGATCCAATCTGGTTATCGCCGATAGGGGTTTCGACGGCACCGCGGTGCTGATGGCCAGTACGGGATTTGAGATCGATGGTGCCGGTATGTTGCATGCCGCCGCCGGGCAGAACTGGGACGCGGTGGTGGCGCGGACAGTGGCAGCCGGCTACGGAGGGCTGGAGTGCCTGTCCGGCATACCGGGGTCGGTGGGTGCCACCCCGGTGCAGAACGTCGGCGCCTACGGGGTTGAGTTGTCCGATCTGCTACGCGACGTGGATATCTATGATCGCCGCCGAGGTGCCGTGCGCACCGTGCCTGCATCGGAATTGAAGCTGGGCTACCGGACCAGCGCGCTGAAGGGCGCCGATGCCGCCGTCGTGCTCACGATCCGGCTCAAGCTGTGCCGCGATGGGCTGTCCACCCCGATCCGTTATCCCGAATTAGCTCGCGCGCTCGACGTCGATCTCGGCGCCCGGGTGCCCGCGGCGCTCGTCAGGGTGGCGGTACTGACATTACGTAGGGCTAAGGGAATGGTGCTCGATGCGGCCGACCACGACACCTGGTCGGCGGGATCCTTCTTTACCAACCCCTTGTTGGACGCCGGACAGGCTGCGGCGGTGCTGGAGCGCATCCGAGCCCGGGTGGGCCCGAAGGCGGTGGTGCCGCAGTACCCGGGCGGCGCCGGGCGGATCAAGCTGTCCGCTGCTTGGCTGATCGAGCAGGCCGGCTTCGCCCGGGGGCACCCCGGACCGGGCGGCCGGGTGGCGCTGTCGGGCAAGCACACGCTGGCGCTGACCCATCGCGGCGGCGCGGGTACGGAGGACCTACTCGTCCTTGCGCGAGAGATCCGGGACGGGGTGGCCGGCTGCTTCGGGGTGGTCCTGACACCCGAACCAGTATTGATCAATTGCAGCCTCTGAAGCGCTGCTGACAGTGGTAGCTAGGCCCGCCGGAACGAGCGCATCGCAGAATGCTGATCGCGCGGCTTGACGACGATCAAGTCCAGGTTGACATGGGACGGCCTGGTCACCGCGAAGGTGATCACCTCGGCGATGTCCTGTGCGGTCAATGGGGTGAGGCCGGCGTAGACATCGTCGGCCTGCTCGGCGTCGCCGCCGAAGCGCACCAGGGAGAACTCAGTCTCCACCATGCCGGGCGCGACCTCGACGAACCGCACCGGTTGCCCGAGGTGCTCGCCACGCAGTGTGCGATGCACAGCCGCCTGCGCGTGCTTGGCGGAGGTGTAGCCGGAGCCGTTGTCGTAGGTCTCAAGCGCGGCGATCGAGGTCACCGTGACCAGCACACCATCCCCGGAAGCGATCAACTTCGGCAGCAGAGCCCTGGTCATCCGCAGCGTGCCGAGTACGTTGGCCTCCCACATCCAGCTCCACTGGTCTTCGTCGGCCGCCACCGCCGGCTCAAAACCCTTCGCGCCACCGGCGTTGTTCACCAACACCCGCGCGGCCGGTATCGCCGCGGCGAAGGCGGCCACCGAGCCGGGATCGCGCACGTCGAGCGCCATGGCGATGCCGTCGATCTCGTCGGCGATCTCCTGGCAGCGCTGCACCCGTCGCGCCCCGAGTACCACCCGGAATCCCTGCGCGGCCAGCGCCCGCGCCGTAGCCGCCCCAATCCCGCTGCTAGCCCCAGTCACCACCGCGGTAGGCCGCTGCTCACTCATCACCCAAGCCTTGCATCCAGCGGGCTGAGCGGGGGAAACAGGGCATCGATCACCACGCTGAGCCTGCGCAATGCGGGTGAGCGGGGATAACGGGCAAGATGGGTTCGTGATGGGGCGGATCGGGGTGGTGTTGCGGCGGGTCGCGGTGCTTTCTGTGCATACGTCGCCGCTGGACTTGCCGGGCACCGGCGACGCCGGGGGGATGAACGTCTACATTGTTCAAACGGCAACCCGGCTGGCCCGCCGTGGCGTTGAGGTGGAGATCTTCACTCGAGCTACCTCCTCGGGGCTGCCTCCGGTGGTGGAACTCGCTCCTGGTGTCACCGTGCGCCACATCACGGCCGGCCCCTACGAAGGTCTGGCCAAAAATGACCTACCGGCCCAGTTGTGCGCGTTCACCGCTGGGGTGTTGCGGGCCGAGGCGCGCCGTGAGCCGGGCTACTACGACGTGGTCCACTCGCACTACTGGCTGTCCGGTCAGGTCGGTTGGTTGGCCCGGGACCGCTGGGGGGTGCCGCTGGTGCACAGCGCACACACCCTGGCCAAGGTGAAGAACGCCGCACTCGCCGAAGATGACGTTCCGGAGCCGCACACGCGGGTGATCGGCGAGCAGCAAGTTGTGGCCGAGGCTGACCGGCTGGTCGCGAACACTCCAGCCGAGACTGCTCAGCTCGTCGCGCTCTACGGCGCCGACCCGGCCCGCACCGTCACCATCGCACCAGGAGTCGACCTGGAGCTGTTCACGCCGGGATCGCGGCAAGCCGCCCGGGCCGTTTTGGGCCTGCCGGCTGACGCCGTGGTGCTTGCCTTTATCGGTCGCATCCAGCCGCTGAAGGGGCCAGACGTGCTGTTGCGCGCCGCAGCCGAGATGATGCGCCGGGATCCGGCGCTGCGTGACCGGCTGCGGGTGCTGGTGGTGGGCGGCCCGTCCGGTAACGGGCTTGCCGAACCCAGCGTATTGCACCAGCTGGCAGTGGGACTCGGCATCTCCGAGCAGGTCGTGTTCGCCGCCCCGCAGGCAGGTTCCGCGCTGGTCGGGGTCTACCGGGCCGCCGATGTGGTGGCAGTACCGAGCTACAGCGAGTCCTTCGGCCTGGTGGCATTGGAGGCGCAGGCCTGCGGGACACCGGTGGTCGCCGCTGAGGTGGGTGGTCTGCCGGTGGCGGTGGCCGATGGAGTATCGGGTCGATTGGTGGACAGTCACCAGCCGGTCGACTGGGCTGATGCGCTCTCGGCCGTCTCGCTGCATCCTCAGCGGCGCGAGGAGCTTGCGGCTGGTGCCGCCCGGCATGCCCGGCGGTTCTCCTGGGAGCGCACCACCGAGGCGCTGCTGCGCGTCTACGCTGACGCGGCGGCCGCCTACGGGGTGGACGCGCTGTCCTGCGAGGTAGCGGTGTGAGCGGTCCGGCTGAGCTGGATCAGGTCATCGTCGGGGTACTCAACGCGTCCGGCGTCGAGCACGAACACCGCGGACCGGGCAGCTTCACCGTCACCCTGCCGGGTAGCAAGAGATTGCGGACCACGTGCTGGGTGTTGGTCGGCCGGCATGGGGTGTTGGTGGAGGCGTTCGTGTGTCGGCGTCCCGATGAGTCACATGAGGCCGTCTATCGCTGGCTGCTGCATCGCAACACGAAGCTCTACGGCGTGCACTACGCGCTGGACAAGGTTGGCGACATCTACCTCATCGGTCGGCTTGGTCATCAGGCGCTGACGGCCGAGGAGCTGGACCGGGTGCTGGGGCAGGTGGTCGAGGCCGCTGATGGTGACTTCAACACCCTGCTGGAGATCGGGTTCGCCTCCTCCATCCGACGCGAATGGGCCTGGCGGGTGGCCCGCGGCGAGTCTCTGAACAACCTCGCCGCCTTCGCCCATCTGGTGCGTTGACTGACGCCAGCGGTAGCGGCGGGGCGGCCCGAGGGGAGGGGGAGTCGCACCTCGGGCCGGCCCCGCCACTGTTGTCCCGCGTAAACGGTCCCTCTGGGTGGGGGGCACCCAGGGATCCTGGCGGGCCGCGGTCCGACGGGGGGAGGACGAACCGCGGGCTTGCGCTCACCTGCCGGAAAGTGCGGTTGGGGGGCGGCAGGGAGAGCGGTGTCACACTCTCAGCCAAGCGAACAGATCTCAAGCCCTTTCCGGGTAGTTGATTGCGGCGTAACCCGATCGGCCCACAGCCCAAGCCCGTGTCCGCCTGACGGGATGGATAGTAACGCTTCGTGCGCCTACCGCGACAACACAGTGAGTGCAAGCACCAACACGCTGGGTGTATGCGCTTCGATCGCACTGGCGCTACTTTTCGGGGTGGGCGCCAGGGCAGTAAGTCCTGTTCGCTAGTGCCGATGAATAATTGTCCGATGACCCGTCACGGAGCGTATGTTGATGGTTGCGCAGCGAAGTTGTCGCCCAATCGGCCGCTTCGGAGACCGAAATGCCACTGGTATGAAGTGCGTTCTGGCTGCGTGCTTGCAGGGGTAGTAGGGTGCACCGATCTCTGGGAGGTAGATGAACATGAGCATGGCAGCGATCCTGGCCGAGTTGCCGGACATGTGGCGAAGCGCGTTGACCGCGCATGTGCCCGACCCGCGGGGTAACTGCTGGGCTTGTCGCGACGAAAGCGGCGTCGCGGCATCCTGGCCGTGTCTGACTCGCGAGGTCGCCGAAGAGGCCAAGTATCTCTACGAAGGTGGACTTCCCGGGACCTTTGGCGGTCGTCATGCCGCCCGCAACGGTTGATCATTGGTGCAGCTAGCTGTGATCGATGTCACAGTCATCGCTCCTGAGCATTTCACCCAGGGAAACCGCTGCGCAGGGAACCCCGGCGCAGGAAACCGCTGTGCAACCAGCCTTTCCCGGGGGGCGGGGGAAGCGGGCGAGCAGCGGTTCCCTGCAACGACGGTGGGGTGTCAGCAGGGGGTGCCAGTACACCGTCGTTGCACGTTAATGTACGGGTAACCCGCCTGTCACGGCCAGCGCCCGTTCGGGCCATTCGGCTGACGGCGGATTGATCGCCATCCGTGGGCCCAGCTTCCGGCTCCGCGGGGCACGGACGCATTGGTGGCCGGACCTCTACGGCTCGTGCTTCGCCGCACCTGCGAGGCTGTCGGTATGAGCGTCGGCACCCTGGTCCTGCTTCGTCACGGCGAGAGCGAGTGGAATGCCAAGAACCTGTTCACGGGATGGGTGGACGTGCCGTTGACGGATCAGGGCGAGCGCGAGGCGGCGCGGTCCGGTGCGCTGATGCGCGAGGCCGGGCTACTTCCCGACGTGGTGCATACATCGTTGCTGCGCCGAGCGATCAGCACCGCTTACCTTGCCCTTGAGGTCGCCGACCGGCACTGGATTCCGGTGCGCCGAGATTGGCGGCTCAACGAGCGGCACTACGGCGCGCTGCAAGGCATGGACAAGGCGCAGATCCGCGACGAGTACGGCGATGAGCAATTCGCGTTGTGGCGCCGCTCCTACGGCACCCGGCCACCGCCCATCGAGTCCGGCGGTGAGTTCAGCCAGGACGGCGATCCGCGATACGCCGACATCGACGTTCCTAGGGCCGAGTGCCTGGCCGACGTGGTGGCCCGAATGTTGCCGTACTGGGAATCGTCGATCGTGCCGGATCTGCGGGCCGGGCGCACCGTGCTGGTTGCCGCGCACGGCAACTCGCTGCGGGCGTTGGTCAAGTATCTCGACGAGATCGACGCGCAGATCATCGCCGGCGTCAACATCCCGACGGGCATCCCGCTGCGCTACGACCTTGATGATCGGTTGCGGCCGATCACTGCCGGCGGCAGCTATCTCGATCCAGAATCAGCGATCGACGCGATGACCGTAGTCGCCCAACAGGGCCGGTAGTTCCGCTACCCAGACGCTAGTGCGGCCCCGGGATGAACCAACGGTGAACGACGGACGAAAGTTTGCCCTATTCCGGGTGGATGTCGTCGCTTGTGGTGCGCCGGGGTTAGGGGTTTCACCCGGTCCGGTGCTTACGATTGCCGCGTGACACTCCCAGTCGTGTTCACCGTGATCGGTACGCTGATGGTCGGGTTGGTCGGGGGCTTCCTGATCGGCCGGCGCTCCGGGACGCTGGCAACGCCGCCGTCCCCCGACGGTGCGACGGTCGCTGACTTGGTTCAGCGGGTCATGCTGTCCTCACACAACGGGGTAGTCCTGCTCGACCGGCTGGGGGATGTGGTGCTGGCCAACCCGCCGGCCGTCGAATTGGGCCTGGTTCATGGCTCGCTTCCGGATGAGCGGGCCCGCAAGGCCGCCGAGCAGGTGCGCGACACCGGTGAGGTGGTCCACGTCGACCTTTCGCCGCTGGACCACGGGGCCCGATCCGGTCGCGGGCCCACCGCCGTGCTCGGGGAAGTCCGGCCGCTGGGTGACGAGTACACCGTGATCGACGCGTCGGACGAATCGGATGCCGTCCGGCTGGAAGCGACCCGGCGAGATTTTGTGGCCAACGTCAGCCACGAGCTCAAGACGCCGGTTGGGGCGATGGCGCTGCTGGCCGAGGCAGTGCTGGATGCCGCCGACGACGCGCATGAGGTTCGCCGGTTCGGCACCAAGATCCTCAACGAGGCCAACCGGCTGGGCATGCTGGTCACCGAGTTGATCGCGCTGTCGCGGCTGCAGGGCGCCGAACGGCTCCCCGAACTGGCCACCGTCGAGGTCGACAAGGTCGTACGCGCGGCACTGGATCGCTGCCGGCTGGCGGCCGAATCGGCCGACATCCGGATCACCGTCGACCCGCCCAGCGGATTGTTACTCGACGGTGACGCGACGTTATTGGTGACCGCGCTGTCCAACCTGATCGACAACGCGGTCTCCTACTCCCGGCCCGGCAGCCCGGTGTCGGTCAGCAGGCGGTTGGCGGATGGCTTTGTGGAGATCGCCGTCACCGACCGCGGCCTAGGTATCGCTGGCGAGCACCAGGAACGGGTCTTCGAGCGGTTCTTCCGGATCGATCAGGCGCGCAGCCGATCTACCGGGGGCACCGGACTGGGGCTGGCGATCGTCAAGCACGTCGCCGCCAACCACGGCGGTGCCGTCACGCTCTGGAGCGAATCCGGCACCGGCTCAACCTTCACCCTCCGGATTCCCGTCCATCCGAAGGCGCCACAGCCGGACGCTTCGCAAGACGCCGTGCGCACCCCGTCGACACCTGAGTATGTGGGAGGACCGCCATGATCAGAGTTCTGATCGTCGAGGACGAGGATGACTTCGCTGATCCGCTGGCTTTTCTGCTGCGCAAGGAGGGCTTCTCCGCCGCGGTGGCCACCACCGGGTCCGAAGCGTTGGAGGAGTTCGACCGCAACGGTGCCGACAGCGTGCTGCTCGACCTGATGCTGCCCGGCATGAGCGGCACCGACGTCTGCAAGCAACTCCGGGTGCGCTCCACGGTCCCGGTGATCATGGTGACCGCCCGGGACAGCGAAATCGACAAGGTCGTGGGGCTGGAGCTCGGCGCCGACGACTATGTCACCAAGCCTTACTCGGACCGCGAGCTCATCGCACGGATCCGTGCGGTGTTGCGCCGTGGGACGGACGGCGCCGATGGCCCGACGGCCGCCGCCACCCTCGGGCCGGCAGTGCTGGAGGCCGGGTCGGTGCGGATGGACGTCGAGCGGCACATCGTGACCGTAGCCGGGCACGAGGTGGGCCTGCCGCTGAAGGAGTTCGACCTACTGGAGTACCTGTTGCGCAATGTGGGCCGGGTACTCACCCGCGGCCAGCTCATCGATCGGGTGTGGGGAGCCGACTACGTCGGCGACACAAAAACGCTGGATGTACACGTCAAGCGGTTGCGCTCCAAGATCGAGCAGGATCCGTCCGTGCCCCGACACTTACTCACCGTCCGCGGGCTTGGCTACAAGTACGACACCTGATCGATCGCACCTCGGCGTAGCGTGGCCTCTCGTGCGCCTGGGTGTGCTGGACGTCGGCTCCAACACCGTCCACCTGCTGGTGGTGGATGCGCACCATGGCGCCCATCCGTTGCCGCAGACCTCAGAGAAATCGGTGCTGAGGTTGGCCGAGCAGATGGATTCTCGCGGGAAGATCACCCGGGCGGGAGCCGATCACTTGATCCGAACTGTGCGCGACGCTGTCGAGTCGGCCGCCGCGATGGGTTGTGAGGACCTGATGGCTTTCGCGACCTCCGCGGTACGCGATGCCTCCAATTCCGCCGCGGTGCTCACCCGGGTGCAGGCCGAGACCGGGGTCGAGCTCCAAGTCCTCTGCGGTGAGGAGGAGGCCATCCTCACGTTCCTCGCGGTCCGCCGGTGGTGTGGCTGGTCGGCTGGCCGGCTGATGATGGTGGACATCGGTGGTGGATCGCTGGAGATCGCCAGTGGGATGGACGAGGAACCTGACGTAGCGGTGTCGCTGCCGCTGGGTGCCGGGCGGCTCACCCGGTCCTGGCTGGCGCACGACCCACCCCGCCGTCGCGAGCTGGAGAGCCTGCGCGAGCACATCGGTGAACAGCTCGCGCAACCAGCGCGCAAGCTACGCGAGGGCGGCACCCCGGACCGGGTAGTGGGCACGTCGAAGACGATCCGATCGCTGGCCCGGCTCAGCGGTGCCGCGCCATCCTCGGCGGGCCCGCGGGTCCGGCGTACGCTCACCGATGCCGGGCTGCGCCAAGTGATCGCATTCGTCTCCCGGATGAGCGCCGAGGATCTGGCCGAGCTGGAGGGAGTCAGCGCCAGCCGGTCACACCAGCTTGTCGCCGGAGCCCTGGTGGTGCAGGCCACAATGCGTGCTCTGGACGTCGATGAGCTGACGCTGTGCCCGTGGGCGTTGCGCGAGGGTGTGATCTTGCGGAGGTTGGATTGGTTGGACTGGTTGGACGGAATCGACCGGACGGCGCAGCCGGGGCGCCGCCCACCTCGACGGACTAGACGCAGCGTGGCCCGAGGTGCACGGTGAGAGACGATGAGGCGCAGTAGCGAACCGCAGGAGCGGGCGCAGTTCACCGTAGCTGAGCTGCTAGCCCGCTATGGAGATTCGGCCCCGGCCGCCGGGCGGCGGCACCGCCGGGCCGACGACGACAGCGACGACAACGGCGCCGCGGATACTTCGGCCGTGCGCGGCGCTGCGCAGCCGGTCGTGGAGCGGAACTGGACTGCCAGCAGCGCAGAGTCGACCCAACCACACCTCACCGGTCCCGCCCGCCAGCAGTGGGCCCCCGCGGTAGGACCATCGTCGGTGGTTGCGGCACGAGCGCCGGTGCCCCCCCCGGTGCTGCCCAGGCGAGCGCCGCTGCCCACGACACCACCACCGGACAGCCCGGTCACCGAGCAGCTGCCGCGACTTGATCAAGTACCGGTGAACCCCGCTACCTGGTCGAGCCGCCGTCCGGCCAGCGCCTATCCAGATCCCCGCGCCCCCGATACCCGCGCCGATCCAGGTAACAGCCAACCTCCTGCCGGGCTGCGCGCCGCCAGCCGGGCGATCGCTGAGCCGACCGAGAACGCCATCGTCGCGGATGAGGAGCAGGCGCAACAGGTCGCCTCGCCGCTGTGGGAGTGGGCGGTGATGGTGAGCCAGGTCGGGATCGGCATCGTCGGGGGCGCTGCGCTGTGGCTGATCTGCGAGTGGCTCTGGCAGCGGATCCCCGTGATGGCGCTGGTCGTTGCCCTCGCCGTGATCACCGGACTGGTCTGGGTGGTGCGCCGGGTGCGGGGTGCTGAGGACCTGCAGACGACGGTCGTCGCGGTGCTCGTCGGTCTGTTCGTCACAGTGTCGCCGGCAGCACTGTTGCTCGTCGGCCGATAGCCGGTGTCACCGGCCGACTCGATCCGGGTGGCCCTGTCCACCGCCTCGACCTGGCCCGAATCGATCTCCGTGGCCTTCCAGCTGGCTGCCGAGCTCGGCTATGACGGTGTTGAGGTGATGGTCTGGGGCGACCCGGTCAGCCAGGACGTGGCCGCCGTCGCGGCGTTGGCGGATCGCTATCGAATGCCCGTGCTTGCCTTGCACGCCCCGTGCTTGCTGATCTCCCAACGGGTGTGGGCGGCAGACCCTGCGGTACGGCTGCAACGCTCCGTGCAAGCGGCCACCGAGCTCGGTGCCGGCGTTGTGGTGGTGCACCCCCCATTTCGCTGGCAGCAGGATTACGCCACAAGTTTCGGTCAGCAGGTCGCTGCGCTGGAGGCCTCCTCCGGGCTCGCCATCGCAGTGGAGAACATGTTCCCGCTGCGCCGTGGCCGGCTTGAGGTATCCAGCTTCGTGCCGTCGCCTGACCCCACCGACGTCGGATACCCGCATTACACGCTGGATCTGTCGCATACCGCTGCGGCGGGTGTCGACGCGCTGGGGATGGCCCAGCGGATGGGCCGCCAGTTGACCCACGTGCATCTGGCGGACGGCAGCGGTGCGGCGCGCGACGAGCACCTGGTGCCAGGCCGCGGTAGCCAGCCGTGCGCCGAAGTGTGCCTGGGATTGGTCGACCGCGGGTTCACCGGCACCGTGGTGCTCGAGGTGAGCACCCGCCGCGCCCGTACTCGCCAGGAGCGCCGTGCGTTGCTGACCGAGGCGCTGCTGTTCGCGCGCCTGAACCTGTGATCCTCGGGTAGCGGAGTCCTTCACCGCTGATCGAAGGGTGGCTCGGGTCGATCGTGGAACCGGCGCTGGTCTGCGCCGTCACTCCTGCTCCACGGGGAGGTGGGGTGGTCTGTTGGGGATGTGCCACCCATGGCAACTTGGGGCAGAAG
>JBBPZY010000129.1:0-2878 GCA_038276315.1 Mycobacteriales bacterium | reverse complement strand
TGCTCGATCTGCTCAGCCTGCCGCACAGCAAGCGCCGCGAGTTCCGCATAGGACGGACATCGATCGGCGGGCACCACACCATGGTCAACATCCAGCAGCCGAGATCAACTAGACACGCCGCTGGCGACCTGACCAGTTACACTTCTTCAAGCTGAGTTTCCGATAAGCCTCTATGTCGCGCATTCAAATGCACCTATCTTGCAGCTAGCTGAATCGCGCAACTGCCTTTCCATCTCGCTGTCCGATAAGTCCGACGCCGCTTTTCCGGGCACCACCTCACCCGGGCGGCGAGACGCACGTTCGGCGCGGTCAGCTCGCAGGTAGGGGCAGTCCGCTGCCGGGTCCTCACGTGGGCAGCCAAGCAGGTGCTCGAGATAAGCGGTGGCCGAAGTGAGCCGCTGTAGCTGTTCGGTGATCGCCGCCACGCATGCCTGCACGACATCGCGCCAGTCCGCTCCCGCGGCTGGTCCCTTCACTACCGCGGCGATGTCGTCCAGGCTCATCATCTCGATGCCGCTCGATGGGAGCCAGGAGGCCCCGGTCCTCCCAGTAACGCAGTGTGGACGGCGCCAGTCGCACCCCGGTCAGCGGTCTGACCGATCGAGAGCAACTCCCGCGGGTGTCTGCTCCGCCACTTCTGCCCCACAGCGAGGTGAATGGATCTTTTACGTAGGTGCCGTAGCTGGCAACTTCGAGCGAAAAAATGCCGGCTACGGCACCTACGCACAGCGCGACAGTGGCCCATCGTGCCGGGAGTGAACGGCTGATCATGGCACCGGGTATCGCTCCCGAACGAAGCCGCTCACCGATGAGGCATCCCGGATGCGGGCGGCCCAACCGCTGAGAGTGGAACGCCGCGGATTCTCGCTCCCTGTTGAGCCACTTCAGGGATGACACCTCACGACCACGGTGACAACCCCCGGCCCGGATCCTGAAGAAAAAGAAGATGTCCGAAGTCGACGCGGCGATACGGCCCGTTGTTGGGTGGTTCGACTGAGGACGCTGGCATGGCGAACCTCTTGAGGGTAATATTCGCGGTGACCGACTACTCTTCGTGCGCATGGCATCATCGCCCGCGTCGTTTCCAGCCTCACCGTGACTCCGGCTGTCGTTCATGCCGGGATGGGAGCGCCGACATGACGTCGGTTCGCGCCACCAACCCCACCCAGATCACGTCGGTGCGCATAGCTGGGGTAGTCGGAACTCGGCGAGCACCCGGTGAGTCATCTGATGTGCGGGCCCGCGGCGGCCTTGCGCGCGCACGCGCGCAAGCTCCCAGTGATAGCACCAAGACGGCGTCGCACTCGCTGCCGGACTGCCCATTGGCGGCAGTCGTGGTCAACCCGAACATCGTCGACGACTGGGCGAAGCTGCATGTCCAGATCACTGGAGTGTGCGCGGAGTTGGGGTGGAAGCCACCGCTGTGGCTGCCGACCTCCGTCGAGGACCCGGGTGGCGGTCAGGCCAGGATCGCGCTGGCTGCCGGCGCCGATGTGGTGCTCGCCTGCGGCGGAGACGGCACCATCCGCCATGTGGCGCAAGTCCTCGCTGGATCGGGCACCGCACTGGGTCTGCTGCCCATGGGTACCGGAAACCTGCTAGCCCGCAACCTCGCCATTGTGCTCGACGACATCGCCCAAGCCACCCGGATTGCGTTGTCCGGCAGCAACCGCGCGATCGACATCGGGCGGGTGTTCATCGACGAGCGGGCTGAGGAGCAGGTGTTTCTGGTGATGGCCGGGGTGGGATTCGATGCGGCAATCATGGCCGGCGCGCCGCATGAGTTGAAGTCCCGATTGGGCTCACTTGCGTATTTCGTCTCCGGGATGCGCGCACTGAGGGATCCTACGGCCCGGATCACCCTCGCCGTGGATGGCCGGATTGTGCCGCCCCATCAAGTCCGCACGGTCGTGGTCGGCAACTGCGGCAAGCTTATCGCTGGGTTGGTGTTGATGCCCGCGGCCAAGGTGGACGACGGGCTGTTGGATGTCGTGTCCATCGGGCCGAGGGACATCTTCGGATGGCTGGCGGTGACCGCACGGGTGCTGACCCGCCGCTGCCGTGGCCACCGGATCGTGCAGCACTGGCAAGGCCGCACCGTCATCATCAGCGCGGAGTCTCCACAGCTGGCCCAACTCGATGGCGATCCGGTGGGTGAAGTGCAGGGGTTGCGAATGCGGGTGGAACCGGGCGCCCTCCTGGTGCGGGTCTAGCCCGCGCCGCTGCAAGAATGTCGAGCATGGCTGAGATACGAGCGGGTTCCGCTGACACGCCGCCGCGGTGCCCTCCTCGGCCTTCCTCGTCCGATCCAGCTGAGCTTGGGTTCGTGCGCATGCCCATGGTGCGCTGGCTCGATCCCCACCAACTCGTCGACACGGCGGTGCGGGTTCTGGTCTCAGGCCTGTTCAGCGCCTACGCCGACAATCGGGAGTCGCAGGAGAGGGAGCCAGCCAAGGTCCCGGACCGCTCCGGGGAAGCCGATCTGTGGCTGGACTACGTCGCCGACGTGGGTGATGGGTGGAACTCGACGTACACGGTGGCCAGGCTGCTGGCCACCGAAGGGCTCAAGCTCGACTGGGACGGCGAGACCCACGTCACTGAGCGGGGGCGCATCCTGGTCATGGGGGGCGACCAGGTATACCCGGTGCCCAACGCCGCGGAGTATGAGAACCGCACGCTCGGTCCGTACCGGGCAGCGCTCCCGTGCGCCGCTGGAGAGGCTCCGGATCTCTTCGCCATTCCGGGAAGCCACGACTGGTACGACGGGCTGGTCAACTTCACCAGCATCTTCTGCCGCAACCACTGGATCGGCGGGTGGAGAACGCGCCAGCGCCGGAGCTATTTCGCGATCAAGCTGCCCAACGGCTGGTGGCTGTGG
>JBBPZY010000128.1:0-2792 GCA_038276315.1 Mycobacteriales bacterium | reverse complement strand
TCGAGACGATCACCGGTGTAGGAACCGTGATCATCTCGAGGGTCGTGCCCGATCCCACGCAAGACGCCTCAAACGGCGTTTCTACCCAAACAGCCCTAACCAGCCAATACGGTCATATCCCAAACATGACGGAGCCCTGCTGGCAGACCGACGTCGAGGTGGGCCGGAACAAGTATCTCTGGCTTGGCGCTTACCACGTATTCGATGCCTTCACCTACGCATTCGAACAGACACCCGCCGGCTGGATATGGTTGCATGCTTACTACCTGGATGCCGAGCGGAGTACCTGCATCGTCGAGTGCTCGCCGGAGACCTGGGAGGGACTCGGTTTCCACACGCTCGGGATCGACCAGAGCATCAGGCTGCTGGAACAGATCTTCGAGCGTCAACTGCGTGGCCGGTCGTTGATCAACCAGATACACAATGGCGAGAGACTTCCGTGGCTCAACTTCAGGATGATCAGTAACAATCACTGGTACCACGACAACGTCGTACTCGTGGGTGACTCCGCACACACTACGCACTTTTCGATCGGCTCCGGCACCAAGCTGGCGATCGGAGATGCGATCGCGCTCGCTACGAATCTAGCCGAGCACGACGACCTCCGCCGCGCGCTGAAGTCCTATGAGCAGGAGCGTCTGCCCGAAGTGACAGCGATACAACGCAATGCGGCGAAGAGCATGCGGTGGCTTCAGGACGTGGCGGACTACATCGACCAGGACGGCGTACAGTTCGCCTACGCGCTGTCGCGGCGCTTTCGGGTTCAGCAACCGTTGTGGCGATATCATCTCCACCTGGCGACCCAGATCCCGGCGCTGAGGATGCTGCGCCGCACGGTGACATTTGCCCGAAGATCGCATCATGCCCGTCGGCGCGAACGGATGGCTGACCCGCCGGAGGCGGCGTTACGGCAACCGGCGCCGCGACCGTAATCACGCCTGGGGCATGTCGAAGATCTTGGTCAGGTTGGCGGCGAACCCGATGTCGCCGTCCAGCTTCACCTTCCCGGTGAAGAACATCGTGGTGGGAGCACTGTTTCCGGAAACCAGCGCGAGAAACTGGTCGGCGGCCATCGTCAGAGTGACGCGCGGGTCGTGAGACGGTTCCTTGCTAGTCGAGCACTGCGGAGTCGAAGGACCTTGGGCCGCGGTGATCCAGGTTTCGTACACGTCGTCGCCGTTCGGGCCTCCGGTGATTCGCCAGTGGATCGCGGAGTCCCGACCCGGCGCATTCTCCGGGCGGAACTGACCAGCCATCCGGCTGAAGACCCCGTCCAGCACGGCGGCACGTCGCAGCGGATCGTCGAGCACCGCGTCGAGCTGCTCGGGCGAGGCGTGTTTGATCAGCCTCGCGAACTCCCCCGGGGACAGCTTTCCAGGGTCGACGTTGTCAATGTCCGCCATCGTCACTCCTCATCTACTCCTGAGCAAGGTTATGGTCAGGCGGTGAACCGCTCGTGAGTGGTAAACAGTGTTCTAGCACTGTTTACCACTCACGAGCGGCCGTGACCGTCGCAATCCTGTCGTTCCGGCTCGGTGGGGCGGATGGCGTGTCGGTGGCCGCGGCGCAGTGGGTCGCGGGGTTGCGCCTGCTGGGCTGCCAGGTGCGCACCGTCGCGGGCGCCGGTACAGCGGATCACCTGGTGCCCGGGCTCGCCTTCGACGTTCGCCGCCCGGCGCGCCGCCGGGACATCGAAGCGGCGTTGCGCGAGGTCGATCTCGTCGTAGTGGAGAACGTCTGCTCGCTGCCGATGAACCCGCCGGTGACCGAGGCGGTCGCGCAGGCGCTGCATGGGCGCCGCGCGGTGCTGCGCCACCATGACCTGCCGTGGGAGCGGGAGCGCTATGCGCACCTGCGCGGCTGGCCGCCCGATCACCCCAGCTGGCAGCACGTGGCGATCAGCCAGCACAGCGCCGCGGAGCTGGGTCGCCGCGGCATCGACGCGACCGCCGTCTATCACGGGTACGCCCGCATCCCACGCCGTGGCGACCGCGCTGCGGGACGTGCCGCGGTGGGCGTCGAGCCGCGGCAGCGGCTGCTGTTGCAACCCACTCGGGCGATCGCGCGCAAGAACGTCGCCGCGGGGATCGCGCTGGCGCAGTCGCTCGACGCGGTCTACTGGCTGACCGGAGCCGCCGAGGAGGGCTACGGTCCGCAGCTGCAAGACCTGCTCGCCCGGGCACTGTGCCCCGTACGCCGCGGGCTACCGCACGGCCTGCGGATGGCCGACGCCTACGCCGCGGCGGACGCGGTGGTACTGCCCTCGACCTGGGAAGGATTCGGCCTGCCGCTGATCGAGTCCGCGCTGGCCGAGCGGCCGCTGGCGGTGAACGATTACCCGGTGGCGCGGGAGGTGGCGCGGCTGGGTTTCGCCTGGTTCCCCGTCGATGACCCGGCCCCGCTCGCCGCCTGGTTCGCCAGCCCCGACCCGGCGCCGCTGGCCCGCAACCGTGCGCTGGCCCAACATCACTTCGGCCCAGAGGCCTTGACCGGTCGACTGGTCGACACGCTGGCCCGTGCTGGGTTGCAGTGCCCGCCCGCTCGCTAGATGATCTATTCCAAGGGGTATGAGGTGGTCGGGCGTGTCGTGACCGGTTGATACGCGAAGGGTGTCCAAGATCGGCGTTCTCACCCCACGTCGAACCCGGAGGCCCTCGGGGACGCCGATCTGGACACCCTCGCGACCGCACTCTACGTCAAGACCGATGACCTGTTGCGGATCGCGCCCGAGCGCGCGCCGTGGCGCCCGGCGATCGGATTCAGCCCGCAGATCTCCGATGCGGAGCTGGTGA
>JBBPZY010000127.1:0-6804 GCA_038276315.1 Mycobacteriales bacterium | reverse complement strand
CACCATGGTGAAGGTGCAGCAGGAGACCTTCGCCAGCATGATCGGCGCCGTTAGCCCCAGCGGCAAGGACAGCACCAGCAGTGAGCACAGTGGTGAGCACCGCAGCCGCGACCACGTTTTGACAGGATCACGGAAAAACGCATCAACGCCCGAGCAGGCCGAGCAGGCCGAGCACGATCGGCGATAGCCGGTAACCAGGACCAGTACCAAGGCCGGCTGGGTGTCCAGGACGTCTGGGCAGCCGGCCGGTCAGGCCTGGCACGTTGCCCGGACACCCCAGGCCTCGAAGCCGCTCGAGCACGTGGCCGCACCGGCGGGGCGCAAACCCAAGCTGACCGCCCGCCAGATCACCATCGCCCGGCAGATGTACGACGACACAGGCGCCGACAACAAGCGCAAGTACGCAGTCAATGAGATCGCCGAGGCCTTCCACGTGTCTCGGAAGACGATCTACCGCCACCTCGACCGCTACCTCGACCGCTACCTCGACCGCTACCTCGGGTCGACAACGAGCACACCGCCCCGGACCTGAGGACCGGAGCACAGGGAGTGGCGGCCGGTAGCGCGCTCCTTGACGCCAGGCCAACCCCTGTGCGGTTGATCGTCACCGTGGGGGGCGGGGTGCACACCGTCCCCGAGGGCGGATCTGCCACCGCACAGCGGCAATGCGTGCTGGTGATCTCCGGGGCCGTCCGCGGTCCAGATCGCCTTCAGTGAGCAGCTGCTGCGGAGGTCACCCGGATCGGTCAAGCCCTGGCTGATGTGGCCACTATCGGCCTGATCCAGGAACGGGCGCTGCACCAGCAGGGCATCCTCGTCGGGCAGCTGCAGACCGCGCTGGACAGCCGCGTGATCATCGAGCAGGCCAAGGGTGTTATCGCCGAACGTCGCGGCATCGACCCTAGCGAGGCGTTCACTTTGCTGCGTACCCACGCCCGCAACCACAACCAGCGGCTCGCCGAGCTGGCCGCCGGCGTCCTCGACGGCACCGCCGGTGAACTCGTCAGCGCAATACCGAGCCCATCGCGCCAGCGCGCTGAGCCGGCTCCCCCGTCGCGGTATGCGGGCCGCCGCCGTAAGGCCACGCGGGGATGACCCTTGCCGGCGGCGGCCGGTGCGAGGGTGGCTGCGCCATCTGGGCGGTGCACCTCGACGTGCTGGTTGGCGGGAACCCGCGGGTCTAGGGTCCTTCACCAGGGTGGTGTGGTGAACGGCGCGGCATCCGCGCCGTTCGCACGAAGTTACCCGGCCCGGACCCCGTCGGCGCTCTGCAAGGCATGACGGATGACGTCTTCCCCCGCTCGGCGGGGTCTGCCCTCATCCGTCGTGTGCCTCGGCGCACGGGAGGAACACGACCGGTGACAATCACGACGAATCCACGCGGCAGGCAAGCAGACCCGCCCGCCGCCGATCATCCGACCAATCACCCATCCGCCCCAGCTGGTGACGGGTCGCCCGACGATCTCACGCTGCGCACCCCGGCGCAGCTGCTCAGGCTGACCGTGGCGCACCCGAGCGTCGGGGTATGCGTGGTGGCGGTGGAGGGGGAACTGGACGGGCTCACCGTGCTACTGCTCGACACCTGCATCCGCGAGCAGCTCACCGCCGTCCCGACGCACCTGATCCTGGACCTGCAACCGGTGCGCTTCCTCAGCTGCCGCGGGCTGACCTGCCTGCTGACCATCCGCGAACTCGCCAAGCACACCGGGTCACAGCTACACCTCGCTGGCCTGGTCACCCGGGTCGTGGCGCGCCCACTGGAAATCACCGAGCTGCTGGGGCTGTTCGACACCTACCCCACCCTGACCCACGCCCTGGCCGCACTGATCCGACACCGCCCAGCGTCACCGCACGTTCGGCGGCGGTGACGTCTACCAAACCGCGCGTTCGGGTAGCGGCATATGCGGCGGCGGTCGGGGTCGCCGATGAGTGGCAGCCCCCGGTTAGTGAGGGGACTGCGGGGGTTGTTTGGCCGCGCGCAACGCTGGCGAGTTTGGCCTTGGCTGCATCGAGGCTGACCTGGAGGCCCCTGGGCTTCTTCGAGCCATCCGTTGGCGCGTGCTTCGGTGATGCGGTCTTGGAGGTTGCGGGCGATCTCGACGAGGCGTGGTCGGGCTCGTGGGTCCAGACGCAGGCTGGGGCATCGGATGCCCGTGTTCGTGCTTGCAGGGGATTCCATAGGGGCGGCCGCAGGTACCGAGTTCGAGCTTGCGGACCTCGAAGTGCTGCTGAAATTCGCGCCATTCTCCTTCGGTGGGTTCGCGGTATTCGACTTGTGGTCGAACGGCGCGGCGCCGGTCGAGGAACGCCCGGTAGGTCCTGACCAGGTCGTCTTGGAACACGGCGACGTAGGCCTGCGTGGTGGTGAGGCTGTGATGCCCGAGCAGCCGTGCCGCGATGTGGATGGGAAGGCCGCCGGTGACGGCCTCGGTGGCGAACAAACGGAAGTCGTATGGGGTGTAGTGCAGGGGCTGGTTCGCGGCGTTGACCAGGCCGGCTCGGTTGAGGGTAAGGGTGAGCAGCTTTTGGACTGTCTGCATGGCGATCACCTCGGATCGCCATCCGACTCGACGCTGGAACAGGTGTGGCAGATTCGGCCCGGTCGTTCGTTCGTGGACGTCGTAGCGTTTGGCGGCCGGGATGGTGCCGTCGTTGGGCTGGCGTAGCCGGGTCACGATGGTCGCCAGGACGCTGGCCAGTTCGGGGCTGACCAACAGCAGTCGCTCCTCATTGTCTTGGACGGAACGATCTGCAGCAGGAGGGATGATCTCCCCGGTGTCGGGCAGTCGGTAGGAGACCAGCGCGAGGTGGGTGATGTCGAGCAGTTCCTCGACGACGCGACATCGAGACAGTGAAAGGAGAGCATGCACCGATGAGCGGCAGCAGTGAGCAGGAACTGCGGGAAGAGAGTGAGGAGGTGCGTAGCGACGTGGGTGAGACCGGGGAGGCTTTGGTCCACAAGGCCGAAACGCTCAGTCAACCCCGCAGGGCCGTTTGCACTATTCCTCCGTGGCAGCCTCTCCAGGTCACAAGCAAGCTGTGGAATTAGGGCCTCATCCAGGCTGATTCCCGAACGATGCGGACACACCAGCACACCGAAGACAGGAGGCCCACCGGTGGAAGGTGACGGGGCGGCCCGCGACGAGTTGACAAGGGCCGCGGCTGCGCTGCGCCAGCTGCTGGCCGCGATCGAGGATGTCCGGCAGGTCGTGCCTCGCCTGTTGCGGGTCAGCGCCGCGGTGGGCTGGCGACTACTCGTCGTCGTGGCAGCGATATATGTGCTCGGCATCGTAGCCAGCCATCTGGCGGACCTTGTTGTCCCGGTCGCGATCGCCCTGCTGCTGGCCGTGTTGCTGGGCCCCGCCGTGGGATACCTGGCCAAGCACAAGGTGCCCCGCGGACTGGCCACCGCCTTGGTCATGGTTAGCGGACTAGCCGTGCTCGGTGGAGTGCTCACCTTGGTCATCATCACGTTCGTCAACGGTCTGTCCGGCTTGCAAATTCAGCTGTCCCACAGCGTTGATGCCATCACTAGCTGGCTGACCAACGGGCCGCTGCACCTGAGCCACCGGCAACTCCAAGCCGTCCGCGACAAGCTCATCGCAGCCCTATACGCCAACCAAGCGGGCATCACCGCTGGCGCCCTGACCACCGCCGCCACGATCACCAAGACTCTCACTCAGATCCTGCTGGTGCTATTTACGCTGATCTTCTTGCTCTATGACGGCGCGGGAATCTGGCAGTTCCTGATCCGCGCTGCGCCCAGCAAGGCGCGCCCCCGCCTCGATATCGCCGGTCGCCGCAGCCTAGCTGCCCTGGTCAGCTACATCCGAGCCACCGCCGCCGTGGCCGTGGTCGATGCCGTGGGCATCGGGGTAGGACTGGCCATCCTGGGTATTCCCTTGGCCGTGTCCCTGGCCGCCCTGGTATTCCTGGGCGCATTCATCCCCATCATCGGCGCGGTCCTGGCGGGCGGCGTTGCGGTCCTCATCGCCCTGGTGACCAAGGGCGTAATTCCGGCGCTGATCGTGCTGGGCATCGTCATCGCCGTGATGCAACTGGAAAGCCACGTCATGCAACCGCTGCTCCTTGGGCGAGCCGCCGAACTCCACCCGCTGGCTGTGGTTCTCGCCATCGCGGCGGGGCTGCTCACCGCCGGCATCGTCGGGGCACTGCTGGCCGTACCCCTGCTCGCCGTCCTCAACTCCGGCATCCGCTCCCTGCTCAGTGAAGCCGACGAACACCAGCACCCCATCGACGTCGACGCGAGCAAACCCGAAGAATCCGAACCCCCCGGACTGAAGCACCCCGGTGAGTCCGGAGACTCAAGTTGTTGAATGGCCGGCCACGGCGGGGAAGGCGTGCGTCGACCCGTAGAAGCTGGGGCCCGAACGGACACCGACCGAATGCTCCACAACTTTGGTTCTGCCGCCGATCCTGCCGGGATACCGAGGCGGGACAGCCCGATCATGGTGTCGCGCTCACGGAAAACAGGCGTGGGGCAGACCGTGGGGTCCAGGGGTGTATCTCTCGTCCGTGCCTTGCCGGGCTTCTCGATGCCAGGGGCGAGCGCCGACAGAAGCAAGCACCACCTGATCTTGTACACCTTGGAAGGTGTCTTGTTCGACACCGCGGGATTACACAGCCGGCTTGTCGACCGCCACTGGACGCTGGCGTATCGAGATCGCCGAGCGATACACCCGCATAACCGAGCCTGTCACCGTTGATCACCTGGCAGGACCAGGGTCGATCCCTCTGCGGTCCAATCTCCTCAGCGCGGCCGCTGAGGCCGCGTTCTTCTCCGAAGTATGCGGCCGCCTGGCTGGATCGGCCAGCGCAACATGGTTGGCGGTGAGGCAGGTCGAAGAGCGATCAAGCAGCACACCGGCTGCCGAAAAGGACAGCTCTTTACAGCGCTTCCGGGGTCGACGTGGACTACGCCCGATCTCGCCAGGGCGAGTGGGCAGCGAAGGCGGGGTGCGTCAGTAGAGATCGGGGTGTGGCGGCGGTGTTGTACTCCCATTCCCCCAGCACCCGCGCTCTGATGCTGCAAACACGTTAGTCTGCTCGGCAACGCCCACCCGTTTGAGGTCGAACCGGTTCGGCGGTTCAGGTCGGGGCAGCATGGGAGGGATCGCGATGGCTGACGAGGAGGCAACGAGTGCGGCCGTACCGGGGCGACCGCCTCGGCTTACGCACGAGGAGCTGCGACGGGCCCAGGCCGACACGCTGGAGACGCCTCGGCGCCGGTACGGAATTGCCGCGTGGATCTTGTTCACGTTGCTCGACGTGGTGTACGGCAAGCCTCTCACGCTGAGCAAGTTCAAGGTCCTTGAGTTGATTGCCCGCGTTCCTTACATGGCCTGGGAACAGGTCGCCTTCATTGCCATTACACATGTCCATGCCGACACAGATATGGCCCGGCGCATACAGGGGCGTGTTGCTACATCCCGCGCGCAGCAAGACAACGAGATGTACCATCTGCTTATCATCGAAGAGCTGATCGCCAGGTCCGGCCAGTCACAGTCGCAGATCAAGTTCTTCTGGTTACCGCAGGCGATCGCATTCGTCTATTATCAGTTGTCATGGCTGTTTTTCGTGGTGAACCCGAGCTGGTCATATCGTCTCAATGCGGATTTCGAAGACCACGCGGAGCACGAATACATGACGATGGTCGCCGAACATCCCGATTGGGACAGCGCACCATTCGAAACCTCGTTCGCTGACGACTTCGGCCACTTCGCTTCACTCGCGGACGTGTTCCGGCAGATCGGCCACGACGAGCGGGTGCACAAGCTCGAAAGTGTGGCCCTGATGAAAAAAGGCCGGTTCCGCTGACAGATCCCCATCGGTCGTTGCCGCTGCGCCGTCGTTGGCGCTGTTGCATTAGCAAGGAGGCAGACGCACTCGAAGGCGGGTGGTGACCTGTTCATATGGCGAGGGCCAGTTCGTGAAGACGGCTGTAAGCCGGTGGTTCGGATCGAGGTCAGTAGCACGTTCGTAGTTGGCCTGGGCGACGATTCTGTACAACGCATGTCCCGCGCTGATCACTCGCGCTCACTGGAGTCGTTTCAGACCGCGCATCGGCCGTAGCCGGGATTTCAACCTGCCGTGATCGGCTTCGATCGGGCTGTTCGCTTACGGCTCCACGACATGGCACGCGGAGGGCAGCAACTCATCGAGCACCGGCGAGTAGACAGGCGCCCGGTCAGTTGGTCACTTCAGCAGGCCGTCGGCCGTACTCGAAGCGCGTGGGTGAGAACCGGCGGGGAGGCAAAGGCGTCCTCCCGTGTGCGGTGGCCACAGGCGGCGCCCGGTTAACCGGCGCTTCGCTGCGAAGAGCCGGTAAACCTGCTCTCCCCCAACCTCGCCATTGTGCTGGATGACCCGGCCAAAGCCACCCGGATTGCGTTGTCCGGGCAAAATCGCGCGGTCGATGTTGGTCGGGTGTTCATCGATGACCGCGCCGAAGAGCAGGTGTTTTTGGTGATGGCCGGGGTGGGTTTTGATGCGGCAATCATGGCCGGCGCGCCCCACGCGTTGAAGATCCGGCTGGGCTCGCTGGCGTATTTCGTCTCCGGAGTACTCGCGCTGAAGGGTCCGCGGTTCCCAATCACCCTCGCCATGGATGGCCGGATTGACCCGCCCCATCGAGTCCGCACGGTGGTGGTTGGCAACTGCGGCCAGCTCCTTGCCGGGCTGGTGTTGATGCCTGCGGCCAAGGTGGACGACGGGTTGCTGGATGTGGTGACCATTGGGCCGAGGGGAATCATCGGATGGTTGGCGGTGACCGCGCGGGTGTTG
>JBBPZY010000126.1:0-8269 GCA_038276315.1 Mycobacteriales bacterium | reverse complement strand
GTGGCCGGGTTGTCTTCCTTTGGGGGGTCTGCGGCGCCCCACCCCCCTCCGGTCGGGCGGGGGGGCGGGGGGGGGGGCGCCCGCGCGCGCCCCCCCCCCACCCCCGGAACTGGCAGGCCGCCGAGCCTTTGGTTCACGACGCCGACAGCCGGGCGGGGGACGCAGTATGGGTGGGGGCGGGGTGGGTGTGCGGCCGTTGGGCGAGGTCGACCTGGCGGAGGCCGATCGGATCATGCGGCTGGCCTTCGGCACCTTCCTCGGGCTATCCGACCCGATGGCGTTCCTGGGCGACGGGGACTACGTGCGCAGCCGCTGGCGGGCCGACCCGGGCGCCGCGCTGGCCGCCGAAGCGGACGGCCGGATTGTCGGCTCGAATTTCGCCACCCGGTGGGGCAGCGTCGGGTACTTCGGTCCGCTGACTGTGCACCCGGCACTGTGGGACCGGGGAATCGCGCGCCAGCTGCTGGCTCGCACGATGGAGATCATGGACGGCTGGCGGCTCAGCCACACCGGGCTGTTCACCTTCGGCCACAGTCCCAAGCACATCGCGCTCTACCAGAGCTTCGGGTTCCTGCCCCGATTCCTCACCGCGGTGCTGTCCGCGCCGGTCTCTCCGCCAGCCGCCCGCACCGCGGAATGGACGACCTACTCCGCGGACCCCGACCAGGCCGGCCGGTTGGCCGACTGCGCGGCGCTCACCGACACGGTCTACCCGGGCCTTGACGTGAGTCGCGAGCTGCGCAGCTGCCACGAGCAGGGACTAGGTGACACGGTGCTGCTGGCGGACGGATCCGGCTTCGCGGTCTGCCATGTCGGGCCGGGCTCGGAGGCAGACACCGGGACGTGCCTGGTCAAGTTCGCGGCGGCGCGCGCGGCCACCGACTTCGAGCGGCTCGTCGGGGCCTGCGATGGGTTCGCGGCCAGCCAGGGAGCCGCCCGGCTGGCCGCCGGCATGAACACCGCCCGTCGCGACGCCTACCGCATCCTGCGCGAGCGCGGATTCGCCGCCGACCTCATCGGCGTCACGATGCACCGTCCCGACGAGCCGGGCTACTCCCGTCCGGACGCCTACGTGATCGACGACTGGCGATAGCGCGGATCACGTGTCGGCCAGGGTATCGAGCAGCGGCTCGATGCCCTGAGCTTCGCCTGGTGGGCCGAACAGCGCGCCGATCGCCCAGTTGGCGCCGATGCGGGCCCAGTCCGCGGCCTGCTCGGTGGTGTCTACCGGAGCGACTACATCGACCCCGGCGTCGCGAATGATGCGCACCAATGCCTGCGCCGCCTGCGCCAGGATCCGGGACGGGTCCTCGGCTAGCTGGTGGGACACCGGTTGGGCGATTCGGAGCACGCGCACTGAAAGGTCTGCCACGCAGCGCAGCCCGCGGATGCCGCCACCGAAGTCATAGAGTCCGGCGCGCACGCCTAGCTCGGTGAGCACGCGCAGGTTGTCCTCGGCTTGCCCGCCACCTTCGTCGGCGAGTTCACCGGTGACCGTGGGGATGGCTGTCACAGGTGCCCTCAGCTCCAGCTCAGCCGGCGCCAAGCCGGTGTCCGCCAGAACCGCTCTGACCCTCGCCACCAGATCGGGATCCTGTGCCTGGGACGGCGTGAGGCTGATCATCACCGGCGGCACGCCGGCACCCGTGCGTTGTCGCCAGGACACGGCCTGCTCAGCGGCGGTGCGCAGTAACCACTGACCGACTTCGTGCACGATGCCGGTGCGCTCCGCGGCCTGTACGCACTGTTCGTTGGACAGGATGCCGAGCTGGGGGTGCTGCCAGCTCAACGCCGCCTCGACGCCGACCAGCCGACCGCCGTTCAGCGTGACCACCGGCTGGTAGGTCACGTGCAGTTCGCCGCTCTCCAGCGCGCCGGGCATCGCCGCGGCCAGCTGGAGCCTGGCCCGGTTCGCGGCATCGATATCCGGGTCGAACAGGGTCCATTGCCGCTTGCCTCGGCCGCGGATGCGGCGCAGCGTGGCGCTGGCGGCGCGCATCATCTCCTCGGGCTTCGCCCCGGCAACCCGGCGCGCCACGATGCCGATGGTGGCGGTGACTGCCACGCCGATCCCGCCGACATAGAACGGCTCGGCCAGCTCGGTGTTGATGGTCTCGGCGAAGGCACCGACGTCCAGAACCGAATCGCCGGGTTCAATGAGGATGGCGTACTCGTCTGCTCCGAGTCTGGCGACCATCGCCTTCCGGTCGGCGACTACCCATTCCAGCCGCCGGGCTACCACGTCCAGCAGCCGTTCGCCGACGTCATGCCCCAGCCCGTCGTTGATCGCCGAGAAGCCGTCCAGATCGAGATGCATCAGCGTGACCACGGCCGACGGATCGAGGTGCCCGAGCACCTTTTCCAGGTGGGTGATGAAGTACTGGCGATTGGGCAGCCCGGTCTGCACGTCATGCAGCGTCTGGTGGAGCAGCCGCTGCTCGATCAGCCGCAGATCGGTGATGTCATCGATCATCGTCACGATGCATTGGGGCACCTGCTCGTCGTCGAGCAGCACCGCGGCGTCGAGGTAGATCACCGCGGTCTCGCCATCGGCCAGGCGTATAGGGAACCGGACCCGGAACCGCGAGTCCCGACCGGTCGCCAGACCGCGGTAGTGCTCCTCCACGATGGGCCGGTCCTCCGGTGCGAACAGCTCGGTCAGCTCGCGCCCGAGCAGCTCAGCGGGACGGTACCCGAGGGTGTTGTCGAGCGACCGGTTGGTTTGGACGATCCGGCCGTCGGGGTCGCTGATCGCGATCGCGACCGGAGATGCGTGAAACACCCCTCGGAAGCGTGCCTCGCTGGCTGTCAGTGCCTGCTGCGCCTGCCGGCGCGCGCGCAGTCCAGCCCGGTAGATCGCATCCTGCTCGTCAAGGCTGCGCTCGCGCAGCGCATTGGCGTAACCCGCGGCCAGGCTGCCGGTCAGTCCGGCGACTCGGCTGGCGACGTTAACCCCATGCCGGAGCTGTCCCAGCAGATCCGGCAACCGCTCGATGATGAGAGCCACCGTCGCGCCGAGGGTCTCGGTGCCGGTGAAATGAGCGCCGACCATGTCGACGCCGATCCGGCGCCCGACCGAGGGATCGAACTCGGTCGCCAGCGCCGCCTCGACCAGCTGATGGGTGAGCCCGAGCAGGTGTGTCACGACCTCGTCAGAGCCCATGGACACATAGCTCGCGCCAGCGATCGCGTCCGCCCATCTCCGGGCGAACAGTTCCTGCTCTGCGCGGTTCATCCTCGCCGGACTACCCCTAACCGTATCGTCCACTGTTCGTCAGCGGGTTCTCGCCGCCTGGCGAAGGTGCGCTCCAGGTACGGCTTGATCCGGCTATCTGTATCTGGCCGGCCGATGTTACGCCCCATGTGATTTACGTCACCTTGCACCACTCGCCTGCGCCTGGCTGTCAGCGTCGCCGCGAGGCACCTTGGAGATTAGCAATGCTAATTAAATGCGAGACTGGAATGGGTGGGCGGCGCGCATGTGTGGCATTACCGGCTGGGTGGACTTTGACCGTGACCTCGGTGGGCAGGAGCCACTGCTGGCGCAGATGGTAGCCACGATGGCCTGCCGCGGGCCGGACGCCGAAGGGACATGGATCGCGCCGCACGTGGCGCTCGGTCACCGCCGGCTGTCGGTGATCGATATCCAGGGCGGCCGCCAGCCGATGAGCGTGGACGCCGATGGGCGCACGGTCGCGGTGATGACCTACAGCGGCGAGGTCTACAACTACCGGGAGCTGCGCGCCGAGCTGGCCGGCCGCGGGCACCGGTTCCGCACGGAGAGCGACACCGAGGTGGTGCTGCACGCCTACCTGCAGTGGGGCGAGGAATTCGCCGAACGGCTCAACGGGATGTACGCCTTCGCGCTGTGGGACACCGAGCGCGAGCAGCTGCTCCTGGTGCGCGACCGGATGGGGATCAAACCGCTGTACTACACCGAGACCGAGCACGGGGTGCTGTTCGGTTCGGAGCCCAAGGCCATCTTCGCCAACCCGCTGAGAGAACCGGTGGTCGACGCCAACGGCCTGCGGGAGATCCTGGCGTTCGTCAAGAACCCCGAGCAGGCGGTGTACCGGGACCTGCGTGAGCTACGGCCGGGCAGGCTGCTGAGGGTCAGCCGCGAGGGCAGCACCGTGCGCCGGTACTGGAAGCTTGAGGCGCACGAGCACACCGATGACCTCGACACGACAGTGGCGACCGTGCGCGGACTACTCGACGACATCGTGGATCGCCAGCTGATCTCGGACGTGCCGCTGTGCTCATTGCTGTCGGGCGGCCTGGACTCCTCCGCGGTCACCGCGCTCGCGGCACGCCAGCTCGCCGCGGCCGGCCGTGGTGCGGTGCGCTCGTTCGCGGTGGACTTCACCGGCTACGCCGACAACTTCACCGCCGATCCGATGCGCAACACCCCCGACGCGCCGTTCGTGCATGAGCTTGCCCGCCACGTCGGCGCCGATCACACCGACATCGTGCTGTCCACGTCGGAGCTGATGAACCCAGCACACCGGGCCGCGGTGGTGCGCGCCAACGACCTTCCGCTCGGAGGGGACATTTTCACTTCCCTGTATCTGCTGTTCGCCGCGATCCGGGCCCGCTCGACGGTGGCGCTGTCCGGGGAGTCCGCCGACGAGGTATTCGGCGGCTACCCGTGGTTCCACGATGCGGCCGCGCACGCGGACACCTTCCCGTGGCTGGCCGCGTTCGGTCGGTTCATGGGCGACGAAGCCCAACCGGAGCGGACCCTGTTCACCGACGAGTTGACGTCCCTCCTGGACATTCCGGGTTACCGGGCAGACAGCTATCGCAGCGCGCTGGCGGAGGTACCACACACCGAGACCACTGATCCGTTGGAACGGCGGATGCGGGAAGTGTGCTACCTGCACCTGACCCGGTTCGTGCAGTTCCTGCTGGATCGCAAGGACCGGATGAGCATGGCCAGCGGGTTGGAGGTGCGGGTGCCGTTCTGCGACCACCGGCTGGTGCAGTACGTCTTCAACACACCCTGGTCCTTCAAGACCTTCGACGGCCGGGAGAAGAGCCTGCTCCGTGCCGCCGTGACGGACGTGCTACCGACCTCGATCGCCCAGCGGAAGAAGAGCCCCTACCCGTCCACCCAGGATCCTTCCTACGCGCACGCGCTGCGCGACCAGCTGGGCAAGATCGTCACCGAGGGCACCTCGCCGGTACTCGAGCTCCTCGACGCCCAGCGGGTGCGCACCCTGTTGGACAGCCAGATCGGCGCGGTGAGCCTCGATGCGGAACGGCGCGGCACCGAACTGGTCCTGACACTGCACGACTGGATCGCCCAGACCGGCGCCCGCCTTGAGCTGTCGAGCTGAAGGGGGCACCGCTCCGCTGCCCCTCTGGTCAGCGGGCGACCGGTTGCGGCGTTGAGGTCGGAAGGGCTGGCTGCGGTTCGGTGTAGACGTATTTTCCGCCCCGCAACCAGGACGCGATCGCGGCTATCAGGCAGGCGACGATGGCAAAACCGAACGCGATCGTCAACCCGTCGGAGAAAGGTCCGGAGATCAGCGCGGGGAAGAAGCTGCGGCCGGTCAGATAGGCGGCGTGTCCGGCGGGCAGTTGGTGCAGCACAGTGGGCCCCAGCAGGGTCTGGATGGGGTTGTAGCCCAGTAGCGAGGCGAACAGCACCGCCACCGGCGGCAGTGCCGCCACCTGCATCGCGTCCGCCGCGGGAACGCCCTGGGCAATCAAACCGGCGGACATGGTCTGCGGCAAGGACCGGGCCAATCCGGAGATCATCAGGCTGAAGAATATCCCGATCGAGAGCACCATGGCCGCGTTCTGGAACGTGGTGCTCATCCCCGCGCCGACCCCGCGCCGGTTGGGCGGCAGGCTGTTCATGATGCCGGCCCTGTTTGGGGAGGCGAACAGGCCCATTCCCACGCCGTTGAGCAATAACACCAGGGAGAACTCCCAGTAGTTGAAGTTCACCGGTAACAGTGCCAGCCAGCCGAAGCTGACCGCGGCGATTATCATGCCTCCGGTGGCGAACGATCGTGCCCCGTACCGGTCGGACAACCAGCCCGATACCGGTCCCACGATGAGGAAACCCACCGTGAGGGGCAGCATGTAGATGCCCGCCCACAACGGCGTCGACTCGAAGCTGTAGCCGTGCTGCGGTAGCCAGATTCCCTGTAGCCAGATGATCAGGATGAACATCAGGCCGCCGCGCCCCAGCGATGCGAGCAGGCTGGCCAGGTTCCCGGCGGTGAACGCCCGGATCCGGAACAGCCCGAGCCGGAACATCGGTTCGGCGACCTTCGTCTCCACCACACAGAAGATCACCAGTACCAGCACCCCGCCGCCCATGGCGGCCAGCACCCCGGGGTTGGACCAGCCCATGGTGTGGCCGGCATAGGGCTGGATGCCGTAGGTGATCCCGACCAACACCGAGATCAGACCGACCGCGAAGGTGAGATTGCCCCACCAGTCCGACCGCGCCGGCTGCCGAACCCCGGTGTCATGCAGTTTCAGGTACGCCCACACGGTGCCGAACAGCCCCACCGGTACCGACACCAGAAAGACCAATCGCCAGTCGATCGGGCCGAGCACCCCGCCGATGATCAGGCCGAGGAAGGAGCCGGCGATTCCGGCGACCTGATTGAGGCCCAGCGCCAACCCGCGCTGCTCAACCGGGAACGCATCGGTGATGATCGCGTTGGAGTTGGCCATCAGCATCGCGCCGCCGACGCCCTGCAGTATCCGCATCACGATCAACCACAGGACCCCAGCGGTGCCGTGCATCCAGGTCACCGACAGCAGCACGGAGAATACGCTGAAGACCGCGAACCCCGCGTTGTACATCTTCACCCGACCGAACATGTCGCCCAGCCGACCAAACGTCACCACCAATACCGCGGTGACCACCAGGTAACCCATGATCAACCACAGCAGCAGGCTGGTATTGCCCGGTTCCAGCGGGTTGATTCCGACGCCGCGGAAAATGTCCGGCAACGCGATCAACAGGATCGACGCATTGATCGTCGCCATCAACACACCCAAGGTCGTGTTCGATAGCACGATCCACTTGTAGTGCGGGTTCGCCATGCCGGGAGCGGCGCGAGCCTGCCGCCGCGGCGGACGGCCCGATGCGGACGGTGTCACGGCCATGGATATCCCACCCCCGAACCCGGGTGAACGATAGATGCTTAGCCAAGCTAACACTGCCAAACTAACACTGAAGTGGCGTACGTGCAGCGGGACGACGCGTTGGTTACCCCGCGACTGAGCGAGCCCGAGGTCAACACCCAAGTCCCACGGCAGGGTGTAGCGGCTCGGCTCCGCAACGCGACATAATTAGCAGTCCACGCCCGCACCATCTCGCCGGAGACGGCTATGCCCGACGCGACTCCAGCTCCGCGCTCGCACGAGCCGACCATTTCCGGGGTCATCACCCACCCAATCCTGGTCGGTTACGACGGGTCCGCGCCCAGCCGGCACGCGCTGGCCTACGCCGCTGGGATGGCGCGCCGGCTGGCTCAGCCCCTGGTGCTCGCCCACGTCCGGCCGACCCCGGCCTGTTACTCGATCGACTACGGTTTCACCCCACCCGCCGAGGACCCCGCTGACTTGCTGGACTGGCTGCGAGCCGAACTCGTCGAAACCATCGACACCACCGGATTGACGGTGCAGCTGGTGCAACGCTGCGGCGATGCGGCTCGCCAGCTTGCCGAGTTGGCCGCTGCCACCCGGGCCGACGCGATCGTCCTCGGTGCGCCCGCCCAATGGGTGCACCGAATCGCTGGATCGGTGCCGGTGTGGTTGACCCGCCACGCGCGTTGCCCAGTTGTCATCGTGCCCTGACGTGGTCTCCACTCATCCCGTCTCTGACGGGTGAACGGCACACCGAGTCGGGATCATTGGGTGATCACCGTGCTGGGCGCGCAGCCCGGCGGCGGCAGCCTCGGCAAGCTGTTGCGACGATATCTGCTGCCGCATGCCATGGTGGCCCCCGGGGTTGACGCTTGGCCAAGCCCACGGTCGTTTCACGATCCGTTGGGTGGAGAATCCGCGGCCGGCCGCTACCTGGTGGCTCCGGCTGGTGGACCTGGCAGTGCCACGATCACCCGATAAGTCAAGTATCACATACCCGGTGTCACTGTCAGTGAGGTCCGGGAAAGGACTAACGCGGTGTGGGGGTTTGGCCCCCAAAGGAAAATAGAACCCCAAATTTGCAGGGGTGGGCCAAGACCACCCGACAACCACCCCAAACCCAGCGGGCGGGGGGGAGCGGCAGCCCGGCGCG
>JBBPZY010000125.1:0-6474 GCA_038276315.1 Mycobacteriales bacterium | reverse complement strand
GCGTCGCGGTAGTAGTGCACGCCCTGTAGCAGGGAGGCAGCGCAGTTGCCGACGCCCACAATGGCGACCCGGATGCCGGGACCGGCGTCGCGGCCTTCAGTCATGGTCCGCCCTTTCGGTGTCATGGGTGTGATGGATCGCTGGGTGATGCGGCTTTGTCGGCCTTTTCATGGGCGATCAGTTCATTGAGCCAGCGCACCTCGCGCTCACTGGTTTCCAGGCCCATCCGGTGCAGTTCCAGCGTGTAGCGGTCGATCTGGTCGCCGGTCCGGGCCAGCGCGGCCCGCAGCCCCTCGCGACGTTCCTCCACCCGGCGGCGCCGGCCCTCCAGGATGCGCATCCTGACTTCGGCTGGTGTCCGCGAGAAGAACGCCAGGTGCACGCCGAACCCATTGTCCTCCCAAGTCTGCGGGCCAGCGTCGGCGAGCAAGGTGGCGAAGCGTTCCTTGCCGTCGGCGGTGAGCCGGTACACCCGCCGCGCTCGGCTGGCCCAGCCCGTTCCCCGGCTGGCCCGCAGGTCTTCTGAGGGGTCGTTGTCGTCCTCGACGATGAAACCGGACCGCTGCAACCGGCGTAGCGTGGGATACAGCGACCCGTACGAGCAGGCGCGGAACGCCCCGAGTAGGCCGGTGAGCCGTTTGCGCAGCTCATAGCCGTGCATCGGCGCATCGTGTAGAACCCCTAGCACCGCTAGCTCCAGCACGCGGCACCTCCTGCCCGACATCCGATGTATAGCTGCACTATATCGCGTCGATACATCTCCTGACATCTGAGCGTCATCTTACCGCCCGAACGCCCCAGCGGTGATCACGCGACGGTTGCGTAGGCTGTTGTCCGTGCGGACCGAACGGCAAGTGGTGGACTACGCCTTGCAGCGCCGTGCGCTGCTGGCGGAGGTCTACGCGGGCCGGGTCGGTCTCACCGAGGTCTGCGACGCGACCCCGTACCTGTTGCGGGCGGCGAAGTTCCACGGCGAGCCCAGCTCGGTCACCTGCCCGCTGTGCCGCAAGGAGTCTCTGACCCTGGTCTCGTGGGTGTACGGTGACGGCCTCAAGCAGGCGGCCGGGTCGGCCAGGACCGCCGACGAGCTGAGCCGGATGGCGACGCTTCACGAGGAATTCAGTGTCTACGTCGTCGAGGTCTGCCGGACGTGCAGCTGGAACCATCTCGTGCAGTCATACGTCCTGGGAACCAGCGGTGTGAGTAGGCGGCCCCGCCGGCGGACCGCAGTGGAGTAATTCGTCTGGGCTGGGTGATCCCGCAAAGGCGGGTCCCTGCTCGAACCCTCGGGATCCTCGTACCGGTCTGGGAGGACAACGCGTGACCGACCAGCGAGATGACAGCGGTCGACCAATCGGGCGGACGCCGGCTGAGCCGGCAATCGCGCGGACGCCGCCGCTGCCCCAGGGCGAGCCCGAACTGCTCACTCACCCAGCGACTTCCGCTGCCCGACGTCCGGTCGGCGGCGGAGGTGGGGGGTACGGGTATCGGTACGGCAACGGCGACTTACCGCCGTCGAACCGGGCGGGGCAGCCGACTTGGCGCACCCGCTGGCTGCGGGCGCGCAAGTTCGTCCTCGCCGGCCTGCTGCTGGCCATCCTGACGCCGGTGCTGGCCTTCTTCGCCGGTTGGCTTTTTCTCAGCGTGCCGTCCCCCGCGGCGTTGGCGGCGCAGCGCAAGCAAGTCACCACGATCATGGCCAGCGATGGGACCACCGAGATCGGCCGTTATGTTCCTGATCAGGGCAATCGGATACCGGTCAGTCTCGCGCAGGTGCCGATGCGGGTGCAGAACGCGGTACTGGCCGCTGAAGACCGCAGCTTTCGATCCAACCCCGGATTCGACATCACCGGCATCGCCCGAGCGACGTGGTTGCAGCTCACCGGCGGCAGCGGCGGCGGCTCCACAATCACTCAGCAGTACATCAAGGTGGCCACCGGCCGCGACGAGTACAGCATTTTCCGGAAGTTCCGTGAGGTGATCGTCGCGGCCAAGCTGACCAAGCAGGAGTCCAAGGACCGCATCCTGGAGGACTATCTCAACACGATCTACTTCGGTCGTGGGGCGTACGGCATCCAGGCCGCCAGCCAGGCGTACTTCGGAAAGAACGTGCAGAATCTGACCGTCTCGGAGGCTGCGGTCCTGGCCGGTGCGATCCGGTCACCGTCGCGGCTGGACCCGGCCAAGAACCTGGCGCAGGCCCAAGCGCGATGGAACTTCGTGCTCAACGGCATGGTCGAGCAGGGTTGGCTGTCCCCGAACGATCGGACAGTCGGGCTGTACCCGACCGCCTTGCCGCCAAGCCAGGCCCCAGGAACACCGACCGACGACCGGGCGCACATCGTCGACCGGGTGATGGACGAGCTGGACAAGCAGGGCATCACCCGTGACCAGCTGGCCGTCAACGGTGGTCGGATCACCACCACCATCGATGCCCACGCCCAGCAGTTGGCCCGCGACGCCGTGCTCACCGAGCTGCACGGGCAGCCGAAGAACCTGCACTCCTCGCTGGTCGCGATCGACCCGCGCAGCGGAGGGGTGACTGCTTACTACGGTGGATCGGCTGGGGACGGCTTCGACCTGGCCGGTGGCCCGGCTTGGAGCCCGGGATCGGCGTTCAAACCGTTCACCATGGTTGCCGCGCTGGAGCGCGACATCGGCATGTACTCGGACTACTCCGGCGAGTCTCCGGTGGTCATCGACGGTACCTCCTACGCCAACTCGGAGAGCCTCAACTATCCGCAGCTGACCTTGCGCGAGGCGATGACCAAGTCGGTCAACACCGCCTTCGTGCGGTTGGCCCAGGACGTGGGACCCACGGCGATTCGGGACGCCGCGATCCAGGCCGGGATCCCCACAGAGATCAACGGCAAGCCCTCGATGGTCGAGGCGGACAGCGGAGCGCCGGCGCTCGGGATCACGCTTGGCCAGTACCCGGTGCACACGATCGACATGGCCAGCGCGTATGCGACCTTCGCCGCTGACGGGATGCGGCGTGAGCCGTTCTTCGTCCGTCAATACGCCAACGGCCGGGGCACCGTCGAATACCAGCACCTCGACAAGCCACAACCCGCCTTCGACCGGGCCGACCCCGAGCGAAACACCCAACTCGCCCGCAACGTCACCGCGACGATGACCGACGTCGCGCGTAGCTCACAGATCCCGCTGACGGGTGGCCGTCAGGTGGCCGCCAAGACCGGCACCCACCAGCTTGGCGACACCGGTCGCAACTCCGCGACCTGGACGGTCGGGTACACCCCCTCGATATCCACCGCAGTCTGGGTGGGTGACCCGGCCAACACGGCGCTGAAGAATTCCAACGGCAGTGACGTCTTCGGCCGCGGCGTGCCGGGCGCCATCTGGCAACGGTTCATGAATTCCTACCTGATGGGCGCCCCGATGGAGGTCTTCGCCCCGTTCAAACTGATCGGTCGAGCAGAGCCACCACCGCCCGTCGAGCAGAAGCCGAACCCGCATCCGACCCGCACCCGTGAACCGCGCGACAATACGCCGTCCGCAACGCCCGAACCGAACCTCGGCGACTTCGTACCCATGCCGATCGAGCCTACGAACAAGCCGACAAGGCCACAGCACAACAGGTGCTTCCCGTTCTGCGACGCGCCGGCACCGGGCAATGACGGACAGGGCGATCAGGGAGGCTGATTGGGCCTGGAAGTGTCCCAAAAATGCCACAGTGCGTAATCCCTAGCTGGACCGATCCGGTGGCGACGCGGGCCAGCCGGATCGTCGGCGGTCCGCTGGGTCGGCATGCGATGCTGGGCCGGCAGTGGTTCTGGACGCCGCTGCGGGTGATCCTGCTGTTCGCGACGATCACCCTGGCGTTGGGCTGGTTGGTCAAGGTGCCCTGTCTGCAGACCTACCGCGACAGCGCCGGCACGCTGCAGGTGGACTGGCGCGGCGACCGCCAGTACCTGGCGATGTGCTACTCCGACACCGTGCCGCTCTACACCGCCGAGCGGTTGGATCACCCTGGAATGGCCGGATTCCCGTACGCCACCTCATGGATCGAGCACCGGGGCGAGCCTGGTCAGCAGCTGCGCTATATGGAGTATCCGGTGCTTACCGGCCTCTACCAATGGGTCGCAGCCAAGGCCGCCCAGAGCTGGGTGGCCATCGGGAACTCCGGTTGGCTGCCCACCTCGGCACCTGCCATCGTGTATTTCGACATCAGCGCGGTGGGGCTGACCGCGGCCTGGTTGCTGACCATCTGGGCGCTGGTAGGGCTATCCCGGCGACGACCGTGGGATGCCGCGCTGGCCGCGTTATCGCCGCTGGTGCTGGTACACGCGTTCACCAACTTCGACGCCCTGGCCACCGCGCTGGCCACCGTGGGGTTGCTGGCCTGGGCCCGGCGCCGACCGGTGCTCGCCGGCGTGCTGATCGGTCTCGGGGCGGCCACCAAGTTCTACCCGCTGTTTTTTCTGGGCCCGATCCTGTTGTTGTGCCTGCGGGCCGGGCGGCTGCGGGCCGGATTGCAGGCGACTGCCGCGGCGGCGATAGCGTGGGCGCTGGTCAACCTGCCGGTGGCGATCCTGTTCCCGGCTGGGTGGGTGGAGTTCTTCCGGCTCAACAGCTGGCGTAGTGCCGATCCGGACACGCTGTACACGGTGGTGTCTACGTTCACCGGCTGGCGCGGCTTCGACGGGGTACTGCGCCCTGGCCAGATTCCCGGAACACTCGACCTGGTCAGCGCGATGCTGTTCCTGCTGGCGTGCGCGGCGATCGGCTGGGTCGCGTTGGCGGCGCCGCGCCGGCCCCGGCTAGCTCAGCTGTGCTTCCTGGTGGTGTGTGCGTTTCTCCTGGTCAACAAGGTCTGGAGCCCGCAGTATTCGTTGTGGCTGGTGCCTCTGGCGGTACTGGCGATTCCCCGGTGGAAACCGGTGCTGGCCTGGATGACCGTCGACGCTGCGCTCTGGGCCCCCCGGATGGCGTACTACCTCGGTACTGATCACAGGGGCTTGCCCATCGAGCCGTTCCTCGGCGCTGTGCTGATCCGTGATGCCGCGCTGCTGCTGCTGGTAGCCCTGGTGCTGCGAAGCATCTGGCGGCCAGATGAGGACCCGGTCCGGGTCGCTGGTGATGACGACCCCCACGGCGGCGTCCTCGACGGCGCGCCCGAAAGACCGCTGACCGCCCCGACTTGGCGACATATCGGGGTTTCAGCGACCCGATAGCCCCAATATGTCCCCATGTCGGGACTGTGAGGCGACCGATGCGGTTGCGCTGTGTAGTCGGGCTCACCGGATTTCGGTCGCTGTCAGGGGTCACAACGCCCCTCTCTGTAACCTAGAAGGGGTGTTCCAGAGGTGCGAGCGCCTCCGTTCAGTGCACAGCGAGTGCATAGCGTAATCACGATCTGCTGAAAGTGCTGGTTATCGTTACGGAGAGGCTCTATTGTCGTTACTCTGACGTCACAACCGGGTACAGAGAGACACGTGAGCGACACGGAGGCACCTATGGGAGCACGAGCGAGGGTGACCACGGTTGCCGGAGCAGCCACGTTACTGTGCGCAGCCAGCACCTTTGGAGGGGCCTTGTCGGCCCTTGCCGCACCCTCCAATGTTTCCCCCCCTATTGCGGTTCCCGCTGCAGCTCCTGCACCGATGTTGGTGGGTGGCTGTGGCGACACGGTGAAAGGCGCTCCCGGCCAGCCGGTGGGCGTTCGGTTGGCCGGACTTTCGGTGCTCGATGTCGGCTCGGTGCCTGCCACCGGGTCGAAGACGTTCGACGCCACACCTGCGGTACGCCAGGAGATGGGACCGTTGGCGCCGGTATGCAAGATCAGCGCTGAGCCGCTTTCTGGGCTCACGGACCCCGTCACGAAGATGCTCGCGCCCGCCGCACCGGTGACCGGCGTGATCGGAACGCTTCCCGTGGTGGGCACGCCTGCGGCGCCGGGTGTACCTGCTGCTCGGCCACCGGCAGCACCTGCCGAGCAGCCGCAACCCAGCGCGGCGACGGCACCAGCGCTGGTCTCTCCAGCGGCTGGTCCGTTCTTCGGGCCGATGATGCCAAGCAACTTCCCGTTCGCGCTGGGGCAGTACAACAGTGGGTTGCCCCGCTACAACTATGCTGAGCTGTTGGCGATCGGTCGCCCGGGTGCGATGGGTCGGCTCTCCGCTGGCATGTTGACGGCGGACCTGTTCGGCACGCCGCAGGTCAGCAACGGTTCGGGATCATTCGGCAAGCAAAGTGCCGCAGCCAACGACGTCGCAGCCGCTGGCCGTGCGACGGCGCTGCCTGCCAGCGGTGTGGAGCGGATCGCACTGCCGATCCTGGTGGCGGTGCTGATGCTGGCCAGCGTCACCGCTGCACTGCTGCGGGGTTGGGTTCTCGGGCGACGCTGAACCCGCGCCGTCCCGGCGAATGAGCAAGAGGCCGGCACCCGCGTGTTTTGGCGTGGCGGGGGCGTGCGAAAGAGCGCACCCTTTGCGCGCGAGGGGTTGGGGGGGG
>JBBPZY010000124.1:0-8779 GCA_038276315.1 Mycobacteriales bacterium | reverse complement strand
CAGCGATCAACGCCAGCGGCAGGAACAGCACCGCGTAGGCCAGCACCAGCAGCGGGGCGCTCTGGTAGACGATCGGCAGGTAGTGCAGCGCGAAGAACACCAGCGCCAGCGCCACCACCACCCCCGGCAGGGCTCTGGCCAGGTAGGTGCTGCGCTCGAGCAGGACGGTGAGCCGGCCGCGGTGGCGGACCGCCAGCAGTGCCACCGGCAGCGCCAGCAGCGTGGTTGCAGCCGCGGCCGCCGCCCCGAGCGTGAGGGTGTAGCCGGCGGCGGCCCAGATCGACGCCGGGGGCAGCGTGGTCGACCCGCCGCGGATCAGCCAGTAGCCCAGCGACCCGATCGGCACGCCCAACGCGAGCGTGGCCAGCCCCGCGAACCCGGCCAGCACCGGCGCGGTGAGCCGTCCCAGCCGCACCGGGGGCGCCTGCCGGGCAGCGCCACCGCCGATCCTGGCCTGCCGGGCCGCACCGGTCAGGCGGGTCTCGCCGCCCAGTAGCGCCACGCACAACACGATCAGCACCACCGACAGCAGAGCCGCGGCGCCGGGGTCGAACCCGAGGTGGTACTCGGTGAAGATCTCGGTGGCGAACGTCGGGTAGCGCACGATCGCGAACGTCCCGTACTCCCCGAGCAGGTGCAGCCCCACGATGAGCGCCCCACCGAGCAACGCGGGGCGGATCTGCGGCAAGGTGACCCGCCGGAACACCGCCCCCGGCCCCAGCCCCAGGGACCGGGCGACCTGGTCCTGGGCCGGGTCCCGTCCCCGCAGCATCGCCGCCACCGGCAGGTACACCAGCGGGTACAGCGATAACGTGGAGATCAACACCGCGCCGCCGAGACCGTACACGGCGCTGGTGAGCGACACCCATGAGTAGCCGCTGACGAATTCCGGGATCGCCACCGGCAGCACGACCAGCACCCGCCAGGCCCGAACGGCGGGCAGATCGGTGCGTTCGGTGCACCACGCCGCCGCCACCCCGATGACGACGCTGAGCGCGGTCACCGCCGCCGTCAGTGCGGCGGTGCTGCCCAGCAGCTGCGCCACCGTGGAGCGCAGCAGCAGGTCCCGGGCCTGCGCCCAGCCGACCCCGCCGGCCTCGGCGAGCACGAACACCGCCGGCAACGCCACCACCGCAGCGGTCACCAGGCCGGCCCCGACCAGCGGCAGCGGTACCCGGCGGCTGAGCAAGGTCACAACAGTCCGGCCTGCTGCAGCATCGTGAGACTGGACCGGCCATCGCCAAGATCGCCGACGCTCAGCGCGGGTGGGTGCAGTTGGTCGAACGGGCGCAGTGGCTGGCTGGTGGTAACTCCGGAACCGAGCGGGTACTCGTAACTGTCGGAGGTGCCGATAACGGTCTGGCCAGGCTTGCTGACCAGGTAGGCCAAGAACTTCTGGGCCGCTGCAGCGTGCTTGCTCGACGCCAGCACCGCCGCGCCAGAGACGTCAACCAGGCTGCCCGGGTCGCCCGGGCCGAAGTAGTGCAACGCCGAGGTGGTCTTGGCCGGCCCGAGTTCATGCTGCAGCCGGTACCAGTAGTAATGGTCGATCAGCCCGGTGGTGATCTCCCCGCTGTTGACCGCCGCGACCAGCGTCTCGTTGTCCGGATACACCTTGGCGTTGGTCTTCAGATCCGCCAGCCACTGCCGTTCGGCATCGGCGCCTTTGAGCTTGGCGACGGCGGTGAGGACCGGTTGGAAGTCGGTCTCGGTCGGGGCGTACCCGAACCTGCCCTTCCACGCCGGGCCGGCCATGTCCAGCACGCTGGCCGGCAGCTGAGCCTCGCTGGTCTGGGTAGTGTTGAACGCCAGCGCCGCGCTGCGCGCCGACACCCCCACCCACCGACCCTGCGGCGAGTCGTAGGCGGTGGGTACCGCGGCCAACGTGGCAGCGTCCACCGGAGACAGTAGGTCCTTCTCGTGCAGCGCCTGCAGCGCCGGGGAATTCTCGGCGTAGAACACATCCGCCGGGGAGGCAGTCCCCTCCTGCAGAATCTGGTTCGCCAGTTCCGCCTCATCGCCCGAGCGCAGCGCCACCTTGATCCCGGTCGCCGCCGTGAACCCGGCCACCAGCATCTGCGCGGTCTGTTCATGCTGGCCGCTGTACACCGTGATCGTCTGCGCAGCGGTGTCCTGCGTCGACGGCGCACCGCCGCACCCACCGACGACGAGCAGGCCGGCCAGCACCGGGACAACCCAGGCCGGCGGTACCATCCGGACGCGGATCATCGACATATCGGTAAGCTCCTCACCTGCGTCAGCGGGGTCGGCGTACCACCCACAAGGATGAACCTTCTAAAGGCAGCCTCACCTAATTCAGGACGTTCTGTCAACCAGTGACAGCGAATGTCGTCGCGCCCTGCTCCCGAACGAGTGCCGGCCCTGGACCGGAGGCGACGAGCCGGCCCCCGGCGCCTCGACGGCCTACCCTGCCTCTTGTTATCGAGAAAGCGGGAGTACACGGAGGCAGGCATGGCCACGGCCGAACGGACGCTGCAGCGCGTCGACCTCGGTGAGATCGGCTACCTCGACGCGATCGACGCCATGGTCGGTTGGACCGCGCAGCGGCGCGCGGGAACAGTCGGCGATCGGCTGTTCCTGCTCAGCCATCCCCCGGTCATCACCTACGGGCAGCGCACCGATCCCGCCGACCTGCGCCGCGGCCACCATGAGATACCGCTGGTCGCGGTCGACCGCGGGGGATATGCGACCTACCACGGCCCTGGCCAACTGGTGGGATACCTGATCATGGACATCCGCGATCAAGGCGCGGCCGATGTCGTGCGCTGGCTCGAAGGCGGCCTGGTCCGCGCCCTACGGCTGCTCGGTTTCAGCACCCGACGGCGCGACACTCCACCTGGGTCATCCAGCCTCGTCGGCGTCTGGACCGCCGATCACCGCAAGGTCGCCTCCATCGGCATGCGCATCCGGGGCGGAATCACCAGCCACGGCTTCGCGCTGAACATCGACCCCGATTTGCACGCGTTCGAACAGTTCACCGTCTGCGGCCTGCCTGAAGTCAGCATGACCTCGCTACGCGAGCTCGCCGAGCAGATCGGGACACCACCGCCCACCGACGCCGCGGTCCGCGACGCCGTCATCACCGCGCTGACCGAGCTACGGCACAGCCGGCAGGAAACAACGAATCACATCGATCTTTAGCAGCGGAGTGGGTTGTGTAGTGGGGTGCGGGTGGGGTCGATGATGGTGGGTGGGATGAATTCGACGTGGCCGTGGTGGATGAGGATGTCCCAGCCGGTGTGATGCACGTGGCGGTGGTGGGCTTCGCATAGCAGCACGCAGTTAGCGAGTCGTGTTTACGGAATTGGCTGGCTCAGGCCGAGGCCGACGAAGGAACTTGCTCAGCTCCGTCGGGACAAGCGGCGCCTGGAGATGGGGAACGATATCCTCAAGCGCGCAGCGGCGTACTTCGCTCGGGAGAACGTCCTCCCAAATTAGCGTATCGATTGGTCCGTGAGATGGCCGATGACACTGAGGTCGATATCGATGTCGCGGTGGCCTGTCGAGTACTGGGGGTGTCGAGTTCGGGCTACTACGATTGGCTCGGCCGGCCGCCATCGGCGCGAACCGAGGCGAACACATTGCTGCTCAAACACATCACCGAGATCCACGAACAATCCCGGGAAGCCTACGGCTGGCCTCGCGTGCACGCCGAGCTGGCCCTCGGGTTAGGCTTGGCGGTGAACCACAAGCGGGTCGCCCGACTCATGCGCGAGGCAGGCGTGCAGGGCCTCTACCGGCGCCGCGTCCGGCGCGGCCCGACTGGCCCCGCGACCGAGGACGACCTGGTGCACCGCCAGTTCACCGTCGACGCCCCGGACCGCTTGTGGCTGACTGACATCACCGAGCACCCCACCAAAGAAGGGAAACTGTACTGCGCCGCCGTCATGGACGCCTATTCTCGTCGAATCATCGGCTGGTCAATCGGGCCGTCATCGGCCGCTGTCAACGACGGCCCAGCTGATCGAGGCGAGCGTGATCGCCATGCCGTCGACGGTACCGGCCGATGACGACCAACCGAAGGCGACAACCGGACGGCAACAGGGGAGGCTCACGTTGTTGAACGTTTTACGCGTGGCGCTGCGGGGTGGTGTCGGGCTCGACAGCGATGATGACCCGCGCGCAACCCACCACGGGTGGCAACAGGAGAGGAAACTGAATCGAGATGGCACTACCCACACTGACCCCCCAACAACGCCAGGATGCGCTGCGTAAGGCGGCCGCCGCGCGAACCGCTCGCAAGCAGCTCTGCGCCGCGATCGCCCGCGGGGAACTGACCATTCCCGAGGTGCTGGACCGGGCCACGACCGATTCCATGGTCGCCAAAACAAGGGTCACGCAGTTGCTAAAGAGCGTGCCGGGTTATGGCGAGGTCAAGGTCACCGCGCTGATGGAGCAGACCGGGATCGCCCCGTCCCGTCGCGCGGGTGGCCTGGGTGAGCGCCAACGCCGGGCGCTGTGCGACGCGCTCAGATAGCCTCGATCCTCGTCGTCGCGAATGTTGCCTCCGGAATATGACGGCTGGTGTCTTTGACGTAGGCCTGGTTGATCCGCTTTAGGGAAGTTCGTCGATTTCGATGTCCGCGGCCAGCGCACGCAGCAGTGTGGGGTCACTCGTCACCACCGGCATCCCACGGTTTCGGGCGGTCCACGCCGCGTGGCCCGCAGCGAGAGAGTCGGGCTTGCCGGCCTTGGCCAGCACGGCCGCCACCTGGCGAGCCTCACCGCGGGTAAGATCAGCGACGACCGTGACCGGCAGATCAAGAAGGACCTCGATCACCTCAAGGTCTGTTGCTACCAACCGCGCCTGGGCGTCAACCAGCGATGTCGCCGGCACCACCAACACGATGCCCTGGTCCACGGCGTGCCACACCACCGACGCGGCGTAGGGGCGACCAGAAACGAACGCAAGGAGCGCTGTGGTGTCCAGAACGACCCCACCGATAGCGCTCACGAAGCATGGGCCTGCGGGTCGCTACCGTCGAGCCGGAGGAGGCGGCGCGCCCACGCGTGGTGGTCTGCTTCCAGGGTGACACCGCGATCGGCGTAGAGGCGTTTCAGCACGTCTAATGCTGCGTCCTTGTCGAGTTGATCCCGGACTGCCTTGCTGACGTAGGCTGAGATGCTCGCCGCGCCGCCCTCACCCGCCATCCGCCGAAGCCGCTCTGCCTGCTCGATTGGCAAGGTCACCGTCACTCGCTCCGTGGTACGCATACCGAGAAGCTACTCGGCGCATACTGGCGTGTCGAGTTCCGTCGGTGTGGCCTAGTTTTCCTCGATGTCCTTGTCGCTGGTGGCCACAGCATTAAGGTCGCGTACCGCTCGAGGTTGCGTTGGGTCCCCGGTGGGGATCGCCGCGTCGCTGGGTACGACGCGGGCGCGGCTGTGACGATGGCGACGTTGGCGCAACGCCACGATCCCGCGCTCCCCCGCCCGTTCAGCGCCAGGGGAGGGCACAGGTGGAGCTTTCAGGGACCCCGCCGGCAGCCCTGCAGGCCGAGGCGCTGCTCGACCGGATGCGCGCCTACGCCGAGGCTTCGCGAGCCCCGAACACCTGGCGCGCCTACCAGTCCGACCTGCGTCACTTCGCTGCCTGGTGCGCGCAGCGCGGCATCGCTGAGCCTGTCCCGGCGACAGCCACGGCGGTCGCCGCCTACCTCACCGACTTCGCCGGGGTGCTGTCGATCGCCACGCTGCAACGCCGGCTCTACGCGCTCAGCGCACTGCACCGGGCCGGGAATTTCCCCTCGCCGGCCGACGCGCCGGAGGTGCACACGGTCTTCAGCGGCATCAAGCGCACCCACCGCAGCGCCCCGGTCCAGAAAACCCCGACCGGCACCGCGCTGATCGCCGCGATGTGCGCGACGCTGGGCGAGCGCCCCCTCGACGTCCGGGACCGGGCTGTGCTCCTGGTCGGGTTCGCGGGCGCGTTCCGCCGCAGTGAGCTCGTCGCCTTCGACGTCGCGGACCTCACCGACACCGACGACAGGCCCTCGATGAGGACGAGCAGCGGCGATTTGTGCGCGCCGCCAACCGCTGCGGCTCGACCCGCAACACCGCCATCGGGCTGCTGCTGCTCTACACCGGCCTGCGCGTGGAAGAAGTCGAGACGCTCAACGTCGACGACGTCGCGATCTCGGCGCGGCGGGGCAAAGTCATCGTCCGCGACGGCAAGGGCCACGTCTACCGCGAGTGCCCCTGCACCGCGGCGCTCGGACCGCGATCCGCGCCTGGCTAGACGCGCGGAGGGAGGGCTGCCCGAACAGTGGCGGGCGGCGTTTTTGGCGGTGCCCCGGGAGGTGTTCATCCCCGAGGAGATCTGGCGTTACGCCGGAGACGATCTGGTGCCGCTGCGTCGGTGCGAGGAGTCGCAGGAGTGGCTGCGGCGCGCCTACGGGCCGCGTTAGGTCGTCACCCAGGTTGACGACGGCAGCCCGGGCAGGGCCCGAGGGGCGGGGGCGGGTGGCCACGAGCTCGGCGTCACGCCCGGACATCGTCGCCTTGATGCTTCAGGCCCGCCGGGTCGAGCCGGGGATGCGGGTGTTGGAGATCGGCACCGGCCCCGTGCCGATGCCGCCCATGGGTGGCTATGGCGACCGGCGGTGAACGGGAGGCAAACGATCGGCCACGGGCGGGTTATCACGAGGGAGCGATGGGGTATATCTGCAGCTATAGGCGAAGGGAAACGGTGTGACGACGACGCGAGAGACTGAGCGCAAGTTCGAGGCGATCGAAGAGGTGGAGCTGCTCGACTCGGCTAGGTCGCTCGGGTTCGACACCGCGATCGGGCCGGAAGATCAGGACTTGGAGGCGGTGTACTTCGACACGGCCGATCTGCGCCTGATCCGTGCAGGCGTGACCTTGCGGCGCCGGCAGGGCGGATCCGACGCGGGCTGGCATCTGAAGTTGCCAGGGGGCAAGGACAGCCGCGACGAGCTGCGGCTGCCACTGGGTCGCTCCCCACGCCGGCCGCCGACCGAGCTGGTCGCCCTGACCCGGGTGTACACGCGCGGTGCCACGTTGGCGCCGGTTGCTGAGCTGAACACCCGCCGACGCCGCTGGGTGCTCGCCGACGCCGACGGGCGGTCACTGGCCGAACTGGTCGATGACCAGGTGACCGCGCGGACCATGGGTGAGCAAACCACGACCGTGTCCTGGCGCGAGGTGGAAGTCGAGCTCGGCGAGCACGGTCAGCTAAAACTGTTGGACCGGATCGAGCGTCGACTGCTGAAGGTGGGGGCCCAGCGTGCCGGCTACTCCTCGAAGCTGGGCCGCCTGCTGGCCGACCGGATGCCCCCACCTGTTATTACGCCGAGTGCTGATCGGGCTCGGTCGGCTGGAGAGCTGGTGCTGGCATACCTGGGGGCGCAGGCCCAGCAGCTGCGCCGATATGACCCGCTGGTCCGGCAGGACGTCCCGGACGCGGTCCACCAGATGCGGGTTGCCGCCCGCCGGATGCGCAGCGCACTGCAGTCATTCCCTCGGATCATCGACCGAGACCAGACAAGAGAGCTGACCGCGGAGCTGAAGTGGGTGGCCGGCGAGCTGGGCGGCGCCCGGGACACCGAGGTGATGGCCCAGCGGTTCGCGGCGATCCTCGCGGAGTTCCCCGACGAGCTCAAGCTGGGACCGGTCGAGGCCGCGTTCACCCGATCCTTCGCACGCCGCCAGGCCGACGCCCGCGACGTCGCCCTCGCCGCCCTGGACAGCGACCGCTACCTGGCCCTGCACGACCGAATCGACGCCTTGCTCGCCGACCCGCCGGTCACCGCCCGAGCCACCTACAAAGCCAAGTGTGAGCTGCCCACAAGCGTCCGACGGGCCTACCATCGCGTCGAATCGCGGGTGGCTGACGCAGATCGCCAGCCACCCGGCGAGGACCGCGGTCTTGCCCTACACGAGATGCGCAAGGCCGCCAAACGGCTGCGCTACGCCGTCGAGGCTGTCCAGCCCACGCTGGGCAAGCCGGCCGCCCGGCTACGCAAGCGCCTCAAGGCCGTCCAGGAGCTACTCGGCGAGCACCAGGACACCGCCGTGTCCCGGCCAGTGCTGCGCCAGCTCGCCGCACAGACCCACCTCGACGGGGGAAACGGTTTCACCTACGGCCTGATGTACGCAGCCGAGGCGGCCCGCGCCGAGCAGGCCAAAAACGACCTACCGTCGGCATGGATGCGGATGCGCAAATCCAAGAACATCGCCTGGCTGAATAAATGAGTCCACACGCGGTTAGAGCAGGGTGTCAGTGCCCTGCGGGGCTGACCGTTTGCAGCGGAGCTGAGCTCGGGTCTGACCATGGGACGGCAGAAGTATAGGTGCGGTTCGGTGTTAGGGCCCGCGATGATTTAGATCATCTTGGGTTAGGCGTGTCGGGATGGGCGTACAGGGTGTAGTTCCACTCGCCGTGAAAGGCGTGGCGGAGGAGGGTGCCGTTGGCTTGGAGGGTTTTCATCTCCTGGTCTGGGATCTTGATTCCTGTGGGGTAGGTGGCCTCGTCGAGTTCGGCGTGGACGCGCAGGCCGGTGCGGCTGGTGGTGGCTCCGATGGTCTCGACGATCACTTCGTGGCTGGTCAGGGGTCGTCCGCGCCAGTTCATTGAGATGTGGGAGAAGAGCCGGTGTTCGATCTTGTTCCATTTGGAGGTGCCGGGGGGTAGGTGGCAGACGGTGATCGCCAGGCCGGTGCGGGCGGCTAGTGCGGCCAGCTCGGTTTTCCACAGCCGGGTTCGGGAGCCGTTGGACCCGCCGCCGTCGGCGGTGAT
>JBBPZY010000123.1:0-45169 GCA_038276315.1 Mycobacteriales bacterium | reverse complement strand
CGACTCCGGCAACACCACCGACGTCAACTACCACCCGGACAACTCCACCGACGACTCCTACAACCACAAGTCCTTCGAGGACAACCACGTCAACCAGCATGGCCTGGTCAACGTCGACGACGTGCTCAGCCACGACACCCTGCACCTCGGCTGAACCACCAGTCCGCGCCGACTCCGCCGCCCCTCCCCGGGTGGCGGAGTCGGCGCGTCACCGTGTGGCGTGATCAAGGGATCGGCTGAAGATCACCATCGGTCCTCCGGTGCCGTTGTAGTCGGGTACCGGTGCGCTCACGTCGAAACCGAGGCGCCGGTGGAATCGGATCGAGCCCTCGTTGCCGGGCGCCGTGACGGCGCGTACCTCCCGGCAACCCACGCTCGTGCGTGGGCCAGGAACGCACCGTAGAACGACCCGGCGAGGCCGCTTCGTCGCCGGTCGGCTCGTACCCCGACGAAGTGCATTCGACCACACCGTCGCATCGCCCACGCCGTCTCGTTCGACCACGCCGTTCATCACAACAGACGAGGATGCGGCGCGAGCGCGCATAGGGTGCCGGCATGGACCGCTGCGAAGAGTGTGGCTTTGAGTACAACTTTACCGAGGCAGCGAGTGCCGCTTCGTCGATCGTCGCCGGTATCGCCGAGCTCGCTGTCCTGCTGCGCGACCGCGATGCCGACCCGCGGTCGCGCAGGGAGCCGGCCACCTGGTCGCCGCTGGAGTACGGCTGCCACGTACGAGACCTATTGCTGGTGCAACGCGAGCGGGTGCTCGCTGCGCGGCGCACGGACCGGCCCTCGTTCAACCCCATGGGTCGCGACGAACGAGCCGACCATGACGGCTACGCGGACCAGCAACCGGCTGATGTCGCCCGCCAACTCAACGACGCGGCGCAGTTGTTCACCAACGTCCTGCGCCGCCTGAGTTCCGAGGACTGGGACCGCGACCTCATGTACAACTACCCGAAGCCGGCCGCACGTTCGCTGCGATGGGTGGCTGTGCACACCGTCCATGAGGTCAACCACCACCTTCTCGACGTTCGCCGCCAACTGGCTTGATCACGCAGGTCGTCGGTCACGAGCACGCAGGTCCGCTGCGGCCGGGTGCCTGCAGGTCGCCGCGGATCTGGTGCCAGACGACGCAGGGGAAGCGACGGCGACGCCCTCTGCGGCGGCGGCAGCTACGGCAGCGCCCGGCGGGGGTGGGTTGATGGCGGCCCAGGTCAAGCCCCGTTCATGTACTACGTGGTGACCTGCATGGACGTGACTCCGACGGCAACTCCGAGACGTGTCGCCTGATCCCGGACGGCAGTCCGGAACGGAGGCAGGCGGTGAGGCACTAACTCCCTGCCAGGACACATGCCTCATCCCACTACTCGGTTGATGCCCCGGACTTGACCTGCGACAAGGCACACAACCACAGTGAGGCAGACGAGCACTCACGCCCCCGAAAACAGCCGCTTTCGGCAGTCCCAGGGGTACGCCGTCCTGCCTCAGCCAGAGTGGAGCACGCAGCCGGTGTTAACGGTACTGCGCCCAGCGCCCAGCGCGCGGTACCGGAGCGGTCGGTCAGTGCGCGGGCCCGTCACCGTGGGGCAGCAACGGGCGCTGAGGACTATGGTGCGGCGCGAGGATGGCACCGTCGGTTTGACTACGCCTTTCATCAGGGCCCGCATCGCGCCGCGGTCGACCTACTGGCGTTCACGGGTGCTGACATTGGCTCTAGCTCTCAACCGGAGGCAGCGTGCGCGAGTGTGGCACTCGCGCGTGGGGACGTGTCGCATGGTGTGCCACTCGGCACTGCGTTAGCTGATCACTGAGTATCCTAACGCTCACCCGCGATCACCCGATACCGATCTCGCCGAGCACCTGGACCAGGTCGCCGTCAACGACGGGCACCCGGGGGCGGCAGATCTGACCGATCCATCCCATCAACAAAGCAACCGAGAGTACGTCAGAGACGTCTAACGAAGCCGGGGTGTGACTCTGATGATCTTGCTGGCTGGGGTAGCGACGATCGAGTCGCTGGCTGTCAAGCGGGAACGATCCCCCGGTAAACGCGCTGCTACAAGGCCGTTTCTCCCGGCCCCAGGAGTCGTTGGCGAAGTGTGGCCGCCTCCGATTCGTTCGTCCACCTGCACGTGCATACCGAGTACTCGATGTTGGATGGCGCGGCCAAGGTTGGTCCGCTGTTCGCTGAGGCTGCTCGGCTGGGGATGACCGCGGTGGCGATGACCGATCACGGCAACATGTACGCCTCGGCGGAGTTCTACCGCAAGGCCGAGGGCGCCGGGATCAAGCCGATCATCGGTATCGAGGCGTACGTGGCACCGGCCAGCCGCTACCACAAGAAACCGGTGTTCTGGGGTCAGCTGCACCAGCGCTCTACCGACGAGTCAGGCATGGGCGGTGATGTCTCCGGCGCGGGCGCGTTCAACCACATGACGATGCTCGCGGAGAACGCCACCGGGCTGCGCAACCTGTTCCGGCTATCAAGCCTTGCCTCGTTCGAAGGTACCTATCGCAAGCCCCGGATGGATCGCGACCTGATCGCCCAGCATGCTGACGGGATCATCGCCACGACCGGCTGCCCGTCGGGTGAGGTGCAGACCCGGCTGCGACTGGGCCAGCCCGAACAGGCTCTCCAAGCTGCCAGCGACTACCGCGACATCTTTGGCCCTGACAATTTCTTTCTCGAACTGATGGACCACGGGCTGCCCATCGAGCGGTCGATCCGCCAGGGCCTGCTCGACATCGGCCGCAAACTCGGGCTGACGCCTTTAGCCACCAATGACAGCCACTACGTCACCCAGGACCAGGCGACGGCACACGAGGTGCTGCTGTGTGTGCAGTCGGGTAAGACGATGGATGACCCGAACCGGTTCAAGCTCGAGGGTGAGGGTTATTACCTGAAGTCCGCGGAGGAGATGCGCGGCTACTGGGACGCCGAAGTGCCCGGTGCCGCCGACACCACCTTGCTGATCGCCGAACGCGTCGGGTCCTATGCGGAGGTTTACGCCGAGGTCGACCGGATGCCCCGGTTCCCGCTGGCCGAGGGCGAGACCGAAGACCTGCTGCTACGCCGCGAGGTCGAGCAGTACGCGCCGGAACGGTTCCCGGACGGGATGACCCAGCCCTACCTCGACCGCGTCGAGCGTGAGCTGGGTGTGATCTCCCAGATGGGGTTCCCCGGCTACTTCCTTGTGATCGGGGACCTGGTCCGCTGGGCCAAGCGCCAGAAGATCTCCGTGGGACCGGGCAGAGGTTCGGCAACCGGGTCGCTGGTCGCCTACATCCTGCAGATCACCGACCTGGATCCGATCGAGCACTCCCTGATTTTCGAGCGATTCCTCAACCCCGAGCGGGTCTCGCCTCCCGACATCGACCTCGACTTCGACGAGCGCCGGCGCGGGGAGGTGATGCAGTACACGGTCAACAAGTGGGGTGCGGCGAACATCGCGCAGGTCATCACCTTCGGCACGATCAAGACCAAGGCTGCGATCAAGGACGCCGCCCGCGTCCTGCACGGCCAGCCCGGTTTCTCCATCGCCGACCGAATCACCAAGGCACTGCCACCGGCGGTAGCCGCCGAGGACATCCCGCTACACGGCATCTTCGACCCTGCCCACCCGCGCTACACCGAGGCCACTGAGGTGCGGTCGCTGGCCGAAACCGACCCGCAGGTCGGCAAGATCATGGACACCGCCCGCGGGCTGGAAGGCCTGATCCGCAACGCCGGGGTGCACGCCTGCGCGGTGATCATGTCCTCGCAGCCGCTGCTGGACGTGATCCCGCTGTGGATGCGCGATGACGGCTCGATCATCACCAGCTGGGACGACCCGTCGTGTGAGGACATCGGCCTGCTCAAGATGGACTTTTTGGGCCTGCGCACGCTGACTGTCATCAGCGACGCTGTCGAGGCGGTCAAGGCCAACCACGGCCGCGAGATCGACACCGCCACGCTGGAGTTGGACGACGAGGCCACCTACAAGCTGCTCTCCAGCGGCCACACCCTCGGGGTGTTCCAACTGGACGGCGCCGCGATGCGTTCGCTGTTGCGTGCCCTGGCGCCTACCCACTTCGGTGACATCGCCGCCGTGCTGGCCTTGTACCGGCCTGGTCCGATGGCCGCCAACGCCCACCTCCACTACGCCGAGCGGTCCAACTCTCGTCAGACGATCGCCCCGATCCACCCCGAGCTCCGCGACGCTCTGGAGCCCATCCTGGGCGAGACCTATCACCTGCTGGTTTATCAAGAGCAGGTCATGGCAATCGCGCAGCAGTTGGCCGGCTACAGCCTCGGTGGGGCGGATCTGCTGCGCCGGGCGATGGGCAAGAAGAAAAAGGAGATCCTGGAAAAGGAGTTCGAGCGGTTCCGGGCGGGGATGACAGGCAAGGGCTTCTCCGCACACGCCACCCAGACCCTGTGGGACGTGATGCTCCCGTTCGCCGGGTACGCATTCAACAAATCCCACACCGCCGGCTACGGCCTGGTCTCCTACTGGACGGCGTACCTCAAGGCCAACTACCCGACCGAGTTCATGGCCGCCCAACTCACCTCGATCGGGGACAACAAGGACAAGTCCGCGGTCTACCTCGCCGAATGCCGCAGGATGGGAATCAAGGTCCTGCCCCCGGACGTCAACGACTCCGGTCTGCGCTTTGCCGCGGTGGGCAGCGACGTCCGGTTCGGGCTGGGTGCGGTGCGCAACGTCGGCGCCAACGTCGTGGCGTCGATCATCAAGACCAGACAAGTCAAGGGCCCGTTCACCTCCTTCACCGACTTCTTGGACAAGGTCGAGCTGGTGTGCTGCAACAAGCGCACCATCGAATCGCTGATCAAGGCTGGCGCGTTCGACTCCTTGGGTCACACCCGTCAATCCCTGATCAAGGTGCATGAGGTGGCCGTCGACGCCGTCATCGGTCTTAAACGCGAGCAGGAAAGGGGCCAATTCGACCTGTTCGGCGGAGACGGGGGCGCCTCTGCGACACCGGAGTCCTCTCCTCTGGCACACCTGCGTTTCGATCCGCGGGAGTACCCGCGTAAGCAGCTGCTGGCCTACGAACGAGAGATGCTCGGCCTGTACGTCTCCGCTCACCCCCTGGACGGGGCCGAGCGGATCCTGCGCAAGCACGCTCCCAGACCCATCGCCGCCCTTTTGGATGAGGAACCCAAGGAGGGTGAGGTCGTGGTCGCCGGGATGATCGCCTCGGTCGACAAGCGGGTGAACAAGAACGGTGAGTCGTGGGCGATCGTCACTTTGGAAGACCTCGACGCGTCGATGGAGGTGCTGTTTTTCGCCAAGTCCTACGCTGTGCTGTCCGAGGATCTGATCCCCGACACCGCCGTGGCGATCAAGGGCCGGGTCAACTGGCGGGATGACAAGATGTCGGTCTTCGGATCGGCGGTCATACCGCTGGACATCAGCGACGCCGAGAAGAAGCCCGGTGCTGCGCCGCCGTTCGTGCTGCGCATCGAGGCCAGCCAACTGGATTCCGAGGCGGCGGCCGAGCTGCGCTCCGCGCTGGAGGCGAACAAAGGCGACACCCGACTGCACATTCTGCTCTGCCACGGCGCCCGCAAGACCGAGATCGCGATCGAAAAATATCCCGTCACGGTGTCCTCGGCGTTGCTGGGCGAACTCAAGAGCATCCGGGGTATCACAGTTGCCCTCTGAGCGGATCCCGGAGATCCAGGTCGAGAGCACCGGTGAGCTGACCTGTCACCGGTGCTCCGGGCCACTGGTGCTGACCGTGCGGATTCCGCACTCGTTCACCCGGGCCGATGGGCATGTGGTGTCCGGACACCGCGCGGTCGGGTTGTGCGTGCGCTGCGACCGCGATGATGTGGCCGCTGCCGGTGTGATCGCGTTCTTCACCGTGCACGAGGCGATCACCGAGGACACCGTGCACGATGTGGGGCCGGTGCTGGCGGAGTGGATCAAACATCTGGCGGCGCACCCGCCCGACTGCACCGACCTCGATGAGGAAATCCGGCGGTGGCAGGCAGGAGAACTCTGACACCGCCGACCAGCCGAAGATCCCGATTGTCGGGGTGACCGCACGGCTGTGGAGTCAGGACGTGGCCGGGCGTAGCTCGACCGTAGTCTCGGCACGCAGCGCGAAATTGTCCTGCATCCCCTTGTCACACGGGGTTTCTGGGACGATCAGGCCCTTGCGGGCCTTCCAGGCGCAGGCGGCATGGCGGTCAGCGCGCTGCCCGCACGCGGGTCGGCGATGGCGATGGCTCCGGACTCCGAGTGCGCCGGTGCGGGACTACTCGCCAGGAAACACCAGCCGACGAAGTCCTCCGCGTAGGCGGTCGCCGGTAGGTCATACCCGGCCCGCCACATCTGCACCTCCAGGCGCGTTGTGCGGACGACCCTCGCGGGCCCGGTCCTCGACCGCATCCCGCAAGCGGCGGGAGGTGTCATCCGAGGAGCGGCAGGCGTGCGCCACCTCGATCCGCAGGAAGAACCGATCATCCGGGTCGGACAGATCACGACAGTTCGCCTGCCCGTGCAACGTGATGTCGTGCTCGTCGGAGAGTGTGAGCAGTTCTTCCAGGTCGCGGGGTTGGCGCATCAACCGGTCCGGGTGATACACGATCATATGCCGCAACCGGCCCGCTCGGACTGCCTCCAGCAACCCATCCCACCCCGGACGATGCCGATTTCGCTGCCACGCCGAGCGATTGTTGTCCACAAAAACACACTCCGGCACCACCACGAGCCCCAGCCGCTCAGCCACCTCCCGGCACAGTCGCTCCTGACGATCCACCCCGGTCTGATCCTCATCCCGAGCGCTGGAGATGCGGCAATAGATCGCGGCCGGGTCACCCACCCACCCCGACCCACCACCATCACGACCCCGCCCACCCGGGCCCCACGCCGTTCACGACGTCTGTTGTCCATGGCCCATAGTCCATGAACAAAACATGGCTCAGCGAGCGCGTCCCAGACGGATTGGACCACATTGCGGGCATGCGGGTGATCAGCTAGCCAGGTCACGGCCTGAGCGGATCCCGCAACGGGCAGCGGATGCGCGCTCTGCCGATGCCGGACAGCTGCTGATAACGGGCGGTCCCGGCGCGCGGTCAGCGCCGCTCGTCGCATCCCCCATGCGTCCAGGACGGCTACCGCCACCAGCCTGTTGTCACACAATTTGGTGAGGGCGTCGGCGAGGTAGCCCGGTACCCGGCGCCCATGATCGAACCAGTGATCACCCACCCTCGCCGTGCCGCCGGCGTTGACCCGTCGTAGCGCCATCCAGTCGTGCAGGTCGGTTCCGGTCGGCGGGAGCGCGGGGATGGCGGGACGGTCAGCGCCGGCAACGGCCTGTTTGGCGGGCTAGTCCGACTGCACCGCTAGGGCGTTGTCGCCGGCCGGTGCGGGGATGGCGACGGCCCCCACCTGGGTGCGGGGGAGGTACGGGCGGGGGCCGGCGCCGGTCGGTAACGCCGTGGCGAAGCGGGCGGGACGGGGTCCGGCCGGTCGGACCACTTGCTGAGTTCCGGGGCGTGATCGAGGTGCCGGCTGCGCTGCGCTCATCGCGGTCCCCTTCTCATTCGCCCGTGGAATGGCCAGACCGGCGACTTGGCGTCGGGGCGCCGCCGGTCCGGCCATGACCCGTCGCACGCGGTGGTGAATGCGGCGTTGCGGGCTGGGCGGAGTCAAGCACCGCAACGCGCCGGAATGCAAGCTTTCATAGAGATGCATTCAAGATGATTACTCGACATGGTTAACTCATTCTGAAGCGAGCTCCTGAATGCTTTCATTCCGGGTGTAGGATTCCCTCACGGTGAGAGAGGTGGACGATGACCGAGGCCATCACGACGACGGGCTCGACCGTGCCCCGCCGGCAACTCGGCCGGTACCTGCGCGACCTGCGCAACAAATCGCGGCTCACCGTGCGCGCGGCGGCGGCGCAGCTGGAGTGGTCCGAGGCCAAGATCTGGCGCATCGAGACCGGGCAGACCTCCCTGCGCAGCCTCGACGTGGAGGCGATGTGCAAGGTCTACGGGGCGCCTCAGGACATCACTGAGGCGCTGATGGGCCTGGCCAAGGAGACCAAGGCCCGTGGCTGGTGGCATTCCTACGGCAATGTCATCCCGGAAGGCTTCGACGTGTACATCGGCTTGGAGGAGGCGGCGTCCCACTTCAGCTGGTACGAGTCCGAGCTGGTGCCTGGCCTGTTCCAGACCGAGGACTACGCACGCGCGGTGATCCGGGCGGACAACCCGGGCGTGGACGACGCCGAGATCGAACGACGGGTGCACGTTCGCCTGGCGCGCCAAGCTCTCCTGACCAGGGTCACCAACCCGCCGATGTTCGACGTGGTCCTCAACGAGGCCATCCTGCACCGCCCGGTGGGGGGCGAGGTGGCCGCGTGTGGCCAGCTCAAGCGGCTGGTGGAGGTCAGCGAGTTGCCCGCCGTGTCGCTCCGGGTGGTGCCCTTCGGTGCCGGGCTGCACCACGGCATCATGTCCGGGCCGTTCGTGATGCTGCGGTTCCCGCTCAACGGCAACGGCCAGGACACCGAACCGCCCACGGTCTACGTCGACGGTTTCACTGGAGACCTGTACCTGGATAGACCGCACGAAGTCGAGCGGTACAACACCGCGTTCACCAACATCTGGGAGTCCTCTCTGGATGAGGGGGCTTCCCAGGAGCTGATCACCCAAGTCGCAAGGGAGCTAGGGAAGTGAGCACAACCGACCTGTCCAGCGCCACCTGGCGCAAGAGCAGTCGCAGCAACGGGCAGTCAAATTGCGTGGAGGTCGCCGATCTCGGCGGCGGGCACCGCGCCGTCCGGGACTCCAAGAATCCCACCGGCCGCACCCTGATCATCCCCGCCACCCAGTGGGTCACCTTCACCACCGCCCTGCGCGCCGGCGACCTGTAACCCGACCGACCCGCCTTTCAGCCGGCTCAGCGGGCAACCGGCCCCGCCATAGCCCCATTGAGCCTGCTGAATGCGCTCTCCTGCGCGATCGGTGCCGGACGTCCGTCGGCGGTAGACGTGACGAGTGGTTCCGGGGCACAACCGATTTTGTCCAGCGCCACCTGGCGCAAGAGCAGCCGCGGCAACGGCCAAGCGAACTGCGCCGACCACCGGGTTGGCGGTACTTGGGCAGCGGCCAACTGGGGCGGGAACATCGGTCCGTAGGATCGTGTTGTGGCCAACGTGAGCGATCAGATTCGGGACGTCATCATCATCGGCTCGGGTCCGGCTGGTTACACCGCCGCGATCTATACCGCGCGTGCCCAGCTGGAGCCGCTGGTCTTCGAGGGAAGCCAGTACGGCGGCGCCTTGATGACCACGACCGACGTGGAGAACTACCCGGGGTTCCGCGACGGAATCATGGGTCCAGATCTGATGGAGCAGTTCAAGACCCAAGCCGAGCGCTTCGGTGCCGAAGTCCAGCCCAAAGACGTCACGGCGGTCGAACTGGCCGGGGACGTCAAGCGGGTCGTGGTGGACGAGGCTACCTACCTGGCCAGGTCGGTGATCCTCGCGATGGGCGCGCAGCCCCGTTACCTCAACGTCCCCGGAGAGCAGGACCTGCTCGGCCGCGGCGTCAGCTCGTGCGCCACCTGCGACGGTTTCTTCTTCCGTGACCAGGACATCGCCGTCATCGGCGGTGGGGACTCCGCGATGGAGGAGGCCATCTTCTTGACCAAGTTCGCCCGATCGGTGACGGTGGTGCATCGGCGCGACGAGTTCCGCGCCTCGAAGATCATGCTCCAGCGCGCCCGGAACAACGACAAGATCAACTGGCGCACCGGGGTGACCGTCGACCAGGTAGTCGGCGATGGCGGTGTCAGCGGTCTGGAGCTGTCTGACAGCTCCACGCTGGAGGTCACCGGGATGTTCGTGGCGGTCGGGCACGACCCACGTAGCGAGCTGGTGCGCGATCAGGTGGACACCGACGCAGCCGGCTACGTACTGGTGACCGCGCCGTCCACGGCCACCAGTGTGGCCGGCGTCTTCGCGGCGGGCGACCTGGTGGACCACACCTACCGGCAAGCTGTCACCGCCGCGGGTACTGGCTGCGCAGCCGCGATCGACGTCGAACGCTGGCTCGCGGAGCACGCCGCGGACCCGCACGCCCAGGTGGCTGCCGAGTTCGTCGGCGGCGGCTACGGCTCCAAGTCCTGATCATTTTTCCCACCCCGCACGCAGGCCCCCGCACACAGGAGATGAGATGGCAGACAAGTCGACCGTGATCGTGACCGATGATTCGTTCGCCGAGGCGGTTCTCGGCAGCGACAAGCCGGTGCTGGTGGACTTCTGGGCCTCCTGGTGCGGTCCGTGCAAGCAGGTGGCGCCGGTCCTCGAGGAGATCGCCTCGGAGCACGTCGAAGAGATCACCATCGCGAAGATGGATATCGACGCCAACCCGAGCACTCCACGGGATTACCAGATCATGTCGATCCCGACGATGATTCTCTTCTCTGGCGGCAAGCCAGTGAAGCAGATCGTCGGCGCCAAGCCCAAGGCTGCGCTGCTGGAAGATTTGGCCGACTACCTGAGCTGATCCGCACCTGCCTCGATGAGGCTCAAACGTCGCGGCAGGCAACCGACTACCCTCGGGACGCGTCCTGTCCGGCGGGGCGAGCATGAGTGCGAGCCCGCACCGGACGAGTTCCGCACCGATCAGAAGTGAGGTTGAATGCAGCTGCTCCGCCGCGGCGATACCGGGCAAACGGTGGTGCAGCTACGGGCGCTGCTGACCGCTCAGCGGCTGCTCCCACCGCCGTCGCCACCGCCGTCGAAATCGGGGTCAGAGATAGCCGCGGACCTCGACATCTTCGACATCACCGTGGAGCACGCGGTCCGCGCCTTCCAGCAGCGCCGCGGTCTGATCAGCGATGGCATCGTCGGGCGGGCCACCTACCAGGCTTTGTGCGACGCGCGGCTGGGCTTCGGCTGCCGTCTGCTGAGCTATCTCATCGCCTGCCCGATGCGCGGCGATGATGTATGCACGCTGCAGGAACGGTTGCTTGAGCTGGGCTATGACGCCTACCGGGCGGACGGGATCTTCGGTGCGCAGACCGAGACCGCACTGCGCAGCTTCCAGCGTGACTATGGCCTGCTGGTCGACGGGGTATGCGGACCGGCCACCCTGCGGGCGCTGCGCCAGCTGCAGCCCAAGGTCCGCGGGGGTAGACCGGTGTTGCTCCGGGAGCAGGAACGAGCCCGCCGGGCGGGTCCAGCTTTGCGCGGCAAGCGAATCATCATCGATCCGTGCCACGGCGGCTCCGAACCAGGCATCGTGGTCGGCTCAGCCACCGAGGCGGACCTGATGTGGGATCTGGCTGCGCGGCTAGCGGGCCGGATGACCGCGACCGGGATGGAGACGCTGCTCTCCCACAGCCGGGACACCAGCCCCACCGAACCCGAGCGAGCCGCCTTCGCCAACACCGCGGGTGCCGACCTGGTGCTGTCCCTGCACACAGACGGCCATCCCACCGCGCTGGCACACGGCTTGGCGACGTTCCACTTCGGTACCAGCAACGGCACCAGCTCCACGCTGGGTGAGGCGCTGGCCGAGTTCATCCAGCGCGAGCTGACCGTTCGCACCGGGATGCTCGACTGCGGGAGCCACCCCAAGACCTGGGAGCTGCTGCGGATGACGCGGATGCCCGCGGTGCGGATGGAACTGGGCTACCTGACCAACCCCGAGGACCGTCGCAAACTCCTCGACCCGGCCTTCCGCGATGTGGTCGCTGAAGGGATAGTGGTCGCCGTCAAGCGGCTATACCTGCTGGGCGAGAACGACCAGCCCACCGGCACGTTCACCTTCGCCGATCTACTACGCGGAGAACTCGCCCGAGCGGAGTAGCCCCGTCAGGCCTGCATCACAAGTCATTGCCTTGGCGCAGCAAGGAAAGGCTGCCAGAGGCAATGCGGGATTCGATGCTCGAAGCCAGCCCAAGATTAACGGCGAGTTGATCGCGCCATTCGGGCCAGTGCAAGCGTACTCGCTCGACCAACTCCGCCACGCATGCCGCTAGCTCTGCCTGCGGGGCGCGCAGGCGCCGTTGCAGGCGTTCGAAGGTGGTCACGTCGACTTTATCGAAGCGCCTTGTACCACCAAATTTCAGGCCGAGCCTCTCCCGCTCACCGAGGTAGTACGCGGTAGAGACCATGTCATACGCCGGAGCGAGACCGGGGACCCGCGGATCGGTATAGACCAACGACCAGTTTTTGAGGTGTGCGTCACCGTTGGCGATGAGAATGGTGAACGCGAGCCGGCGCGCGAACTCGCGAAGACCGTCCAAGTCGTGACCCCGGTGAGCGAGCGCGGCCACCGTCTCGTAGTTGCCGAGGTACTTGCCCTCCGGGTAGACGTTGCGAACCTGGGCCAAGTCTTCGATGTGTACTAAGTCACGGTTTGCATCCCGATCGAATCTCCGGATAGCGTAGGCCCACTCTTCTCGGCTTGTCCACACATCCGGTGGCAGGCCGTCCAACTCATCGCGATGCACCAATCGAACCGGCGGGACGTCGATTCCAGCAGACGCTGCCAGGGACATCATGGTGAATTCGTTGCGCGGTACGTCCGGATACGTCTGGTCAGGCAGCTTGACGATCCAATCACCGCCCACTCCGAAGGCGGGCAACGTGAGCCGGTCACCCTTGGCGAGCATGGAGAACTTAAGTGCGACTCCAGCCAGTGAAAAACGCCAGGTGTCCTGATTTCCCGCGTGTTGTGCTGCCGACACCGGAGGTGGTTTCGGCAACCAATCCGTGTCGTCGCCTTCATCGTTCATCGCAGGAAGTACTCGCACGGCACCCGGCAGGTCATGCCCGACCTGTGCTAGTAGCTCCATCTCGCGATGCGGAGACACCTTCCTGTCGGCCGCGATCCATTCTCTTAGCCTGCCTTCAGGGAGCAAATTGGAGAACCAGCAGGGCAGACGTAGCGCGGCCGCATGTCGAGCGGAAAGATCCTGTTCAAAGAGCAAGCCGAGGACCGGCCGACCCGGGTCGTTGAGGTACCTGTCGGAGAACGCGAAGCGAGTGTAATCGCCTCGCTGGAACAGCGTGCCAACCCGGTCGCTGCGTAGCCACACCGAGTGCCCGACCTCACGCAGCGTCATCGTCTCCCTCGCCGAGGTCTTCTATGAGCAGTTCGTGCAGTGGTGGTGTGTTCTCGAAGCCCCACTCGCATTTGCGCTTTAAGAAGGATTCCAGCACTTGCTGCAGGTCCGCCAGACGAGACTGCAGGAATTCCACGGTGTCGCCGGCAGCCAACCGGCGCTCGCTCTCGGGGCTCACCGAGTGGGAACGGAGCACGTAAGCCCAGGTGTCCTCGGACACGCCCGATGGGCGTAGCAGAAATGCGCCTGCTAACTCAGCCTCGGGCTCGGTGCGCACCGGTACCAGCGCTCGGTTCGCCGCCCACAGGCGGTAGGTCTCAGGAACGAATCTCCGAGCAATGAAGACGGCCACCGCGTCAGCGGCGGTCGACCGATCGATCAACGCATCCGTGAGCTGCGGCAGCTCGAACTGGACGCCCGTATCGGGGTTGCGGGGGCCAAGTTCCCACCAGGAGCAGAGAGTGATCTTCGCGGAGGCCTCGTTAGTGCGGAATCGACGCAGGTCGGGAATCTTCACCTGGTGCTCATCGAGCGCGCCGAGGAGGCCCCTGATCGATCCGCTCAGATCGGCGGGATCGACCCTCGTGCACAGGGTGCGCACGGCACCGGTGGTGCTGCCCTTGAAGATCTCTGGGCCGAGCACCGCCGCGCGCCAGTACCAGCGACCCAGCAGCCTGAGATTCGCCTGATCAGGGTCGGGATGGTGGGCAAACACCCTCGTCAGCACCACGAGGAGGTAGCGGTATGCCAGCAGAGCAACATGGGGGACTCCGATTGACTGCAGAAAGCGCACGGCCCGGGCCAGCGCCCCTTCGCCAGCGGCGAACGCGGAATCACGATCCTCGTTCCGGAATTCGAGGTCACCACGCCTGTTGTCGTCATCGAACTCAAGCCGGATCTCCCGATGCACATCTGGCCCACGACGGGCGAGGATGGCACGAAGCACCGTGTCGGCATCGACCTGGCCGAAGCCGAGCTGGTCGTCCACATGATCAGCGATCTGAGCGATGGTCAGGGTGTGCTCGGCATCGGACTCTCGGCCGGCAGTGAGCGCGGAAAAGATCTCCGCCCGGCTTAGCCGCTTGCCGAAATTGTTCATCCGATCGAAGATGTCACGCAGGACGAACGTGTCATCCTGCACTACCTGATAGGCCGGGATCGAGAACTGACGCAAGTTCTTGGTGAGTTCGAACGCTTTGTTCTGGTAATCGCCGACCTCAGGATGGGTGGCGAACCAGTTCAGCACCTTGGCCATGTCGAAAAGGGTAGGCAACGGGATCACGTACGGGTCGTCGGTCCCGGGCCGGTTCACGATCCGATCGCCTCGCACGTCGTAGCCGAGGTCGAATCGGGGGTCCTGTGCCCCGTCCGGATGCAGGGCGTTGGCGAGGCTCGTGACCCGCTGCTGGCCATCGACCACCCATAGGGCCTGATCGACCCGCAGTGCATTGATCTGAAGTGCACCGAGCATTACCCTCTGCGCAGGCGCTGGCCGCCGCCAGAGCAGCAGGCTGCCGACCGGGTACCGCTTGACGACGCTGTCAAAAAGTCGGATGACGTCTTGACGCGTCCAGCGGAAATCTCGCTGGAAATGCGGGACTCGAATGTGTCCGCTCCAAGCAAGTTCGACCAGATCGTCGAGGCCGAACGTGGTAGCGCCCGGCCGGGTCTCAAGTCCGCTGCTCATCCTGCCTCCCGTGTTGGCACCCCTATCGTGCCCTACCACCACGACAGGCCCCGGTACCGCGGCACTCGCCCACGCGTCTAGTCATTGTTTATGCGCCAGTGCCGGTCACGATGGGCGGTGCGCCATCAGGCTGGTCGCAGGCTCGGCTCGACATTGTGCAGCGTCACCGACGTCAACAGCCGCTCCAAGGCAGCCTCGACGTCTTCTTTCCAGGTCAGCGCGGTACGCAGCTCCAGGCGCAGCCGGGGCCAGTGCGCGTGCGCGTGCACCGTCTTAAAGCCGACCTGCTGCAGGAACTCGGCCGGGACCACGCAGCTGGACTCCGGAGTGGGGTGGGCATCACCGAAGGCCTCGATGGCCTTCACACCGCGCCGGGTCAGGTCCTTGGCGACCGCCTGCACCAGCATCCGGCCCAAACCACCGCCTTCGAACTCCGGCAGCACCTTCAGCGCGGTGAGCAACACGGCATCGGCGCTGACCGGCGAGGTGGGAAACACCGACGCCCGTGGCACCGCGCCGGGGGGCGCGTAGAGCACGTAGCCGGCCGGCACGTCGCCGGACATCACGATCCGCCCGCAGGAGCCCCATTCCAGCAGCACGCTGGACACCCAGGATTCCTTCTCCAACTCAGTCTGACCGAAGTCCTCCGCCTGCTCCCGGATATGCGGGGCGAGCTCCCAGAACACACAACGCCGGCATTGCTTCGGCAGCAGATTGAGATTGTCCAGGGTGACGCCGACCACTCGACGTGACACCGGACCTCCCTGAACTCCCCGCGCCGGCCGCCAGCGGTGGGCACAGCGCCTGGCGCAGCATATGCCGCGGGACGCCCGGAGTGAAGACGGCGGACACCGTGGGGTCGACCTCTACACTGCCAGGGGACCCGCAACCGCAGCGAAGGCGCCCACATGACTCCCACGCCCACGCCCGATCAGCCCGGCCGCAAGCGGCCCACCCAACGCGACCTCGATCCGCACCTGCACCGCTACGCCCAGCGCACCGCGGGCATGACCGCGTCCGAGATCCGTGCGTTGTTCGCGGTGGCCAGCCGACCCGAGGTGGTGTCCTTGGCCGGCGGCATGCCGTACCTGCCGGCCCTGCCGTTGGACTCGTTGGCTGACGAGCTGGCCCAGATGGTCGCCACTGAGGGGATGACGGCCCTGCAGTACGGCTCGGCGCAAGGCACTGCGGAGCTTCGCGAGCGGATCTGCGAGGTGATGGCCCTGGAAGGGATCCGGGCGCACGCCGACGACGTCACGGTGACCGTCGGTTCCCAGATGGCACTGGACATGGTGACCCGGATCTTCTGCGACCCGGGAGACGTGGTGCTCGCCGAGGCGCCGTCCTATGTCGGGGCGCTGACCACCTTCGCCTCCTACCAGGCGCAGGTGGTTCAGGTACCGATGGACGACGACGGATTGATACCCGCTGACTTGGCTGCCACGCTGCGTTCATTGCGCGCCGCGGGTCGCACCCCCAAGTTCCTGTACACGATTCCGAACTTTCACAATCCGGCCGGCGTCACGCTGGCCGTGCCGCGCCGCGCCGAGATACTGCAGTTGTGCGCCGAGCATCGGGTGCTGATCGTCGAGGACAATCCCTACGGCCTGCTGGGCTTCGACGGCCAGATCTATCCGGCGATGCGCGCCGCTGACCCGGACAATGTGGTGTACCTGGGCTCGTTCTCGAAGACCTTCGCGCCCGGACTGCGGGTCGGCTGGGCGCTGGCCCCGCACGCGGTTCGGGAGAAGTTGGTGTTGGCCGCGGAGTCGGCGACCCTGTGCCCGCCGACCTTCACCCAGTTCGTGGTGGCGCGCTACCTGGCTGCGCATGACTGGAAGGGTCAGATCAAGACCTACCAGGAGGCCTACCGGGTCCGCCGAGACGCCATGCTCGAAGCGCTGGCACACCACCTGCCGCCGGGGTGCCGGTGGACCCATCCCGCGGGCGGCTTCTACGTCTGGCTCACCGTGCCCGAAGGCTTGGACACCAAGGCGATGCTGCCCCGGGCAGTGACCCAGCGGGTGGCCTACGTTCCGGGCACCGCCTTCTACACCGAGTTGGAGAGATCGTCGGCAGCTAGGCTGATACGGCTGTCGTTCTGCTATCCGACACCGGAACGGATCACCGAAGGGGTGCGCCGGCTGGCGGCCGTGCTGGACAACGAGCTCGAGTTGCAGCGCACGTTCGGTAGCCTGCGCCCACGCACGGTGTCCGGTTCGCAGTCCCCGTCCCCGGACACCGCCTGACACCGAACTGATTGCCGGCTCGGCCGGCGTGTCCACTGAGGAGTTTTCGGGTGACCGATCGCACCGTCGCAGTGCTGGCTGGTGGGTTGTCGCACGAGCGGGACGTGTCGCTGCGCTCCGGTCGCCGGCTGTCCAGCTCGCTGCGCGATACTGGGCTCTACGTCGAGGAATGGGACATCGACGCGAAGCTGATCAGCCGCTTCACCAGCAGTAGACCGGACGCCGTCGTGGTCGCGTTGCACGGCGGCGCGGGGGAGAACGGCGCTGTGCAGTCGGTGTTGGAGATGTTGCGGGTGCCCTACGTGGGCGCCGATCCGCGGGCCTGTCGCCGGGCCTGGGACAAGCCGACGGCCAAGGACGAGCTGGCCCGGGCCGGGTTGAGCACCCCGGAGTGGATCGCGCTGCCACACGCCACCTTCCGCGACCTCGGAGCCCAAGATGTGCTCGACGCGCTGGTCGCCCGGTTAGGCCTGCCGCTGATCCTCAAACCACCCCAGGGTGGTTCCGCGCTGGGCCTGCACCTGGTGCGCGAGGTCGCTGAGCTACCGGGCGCGGTCGTGGGTTGCCTGGCCTACGGGGACTCGGTGCTCGCGGAGAGCTTCGTCGAGGGCGTCGAGGTCGCGGTCACCGTGTTGGACGGACCGGACGGACCCCGCGCGCTACCCGCAGTGGAGATCGACGCCACATCCGGGTTCTACGACTACGCGGCCCGCTACACCGCAGGCCTGACGACCTTCCATGCGCCGGCCCGGCTCGACACCGCAGCGGCCGCAGCGGTAGCCGACCTGGCGGTCAGTGCGCACCGGATCCTCGGCCTGCGTGATGTGTCCCGAACCGACGTGGTGGTCACGCCGGATGGAGTGGCTTATTTCCTCGAGGTCAACGTCGCCCCCGGACTGACCGAGACGTCACTGCTGCCGATGGCGATCGAATCCGATGGCGGTCATCTCGGCACCGTGTACGCCGACCTCATCGAACGAGCCATCGCCCGCGGGTAACCCCGTTCCCCGTTCCGGCACAGAATCAACCTCGTGAAAGACGCTCAGGCCCCCGAGCTCAACCACAGAGCTGTCAAAAGGCCCTCAAACAGCTCTCCTGTTGAGTTCGGGAGTCTCAGCGCCGTTGTCTCACGCCAGTACCGGTCATTGGGGGGTCATGAGGGCGACGATGCGTTCTAGGTCGTCTACTGAGCCGAATTCGACGACTATGCGGCCCTTGCGGCGGCCTAGTTCCACCTTGACGCAGGTGTCAAAGGCGTCGGAGAGGTTCTCGGCAAGCTGCTGCAGGCCCGGCGCCCGCATCGGGCGGGGTGCCGCCGGCTTCGGGGCGTTCGGTCCAGGCTCCGTACGGCTGAGCGTGACCGCTTCCTCGGTGGCCCGGACTGATAGTCCTTCGGCGACGATCCGCGCCGCCAGTGCCTCCTGGGCGAACGACTCCTCCAGGCTGAGCAGCGCTCGGGCATGTCCGGCGGACAGTACCCCGGCCGCGACCCGCCGCTGCACCGCAACCGGCAGCTTGAGGAGCCTGATCGTGTTTGTGATCACCGGACGGCTCCGGCCGATCCGCGACGCCAGCTCCTCGTGCGTCACCCCGAAGTCCTCTAACAGCTGCTGGTAGGCGGCTGCCTCCTCCAACGGGTTGAGCTGGACCCGGTGAATGTTCTCCAGCAACGCGTCACGGAGCATCGCTTCGTCTGCTGTGCCCCGCACGATCGCCGGGATGCAGTCCAGTCCGGCCAGCTGCGCCGCCCGCCACCGCCGCTCACCCATGATCAGTTCGTAGCGAGGGGTATCCAGTTGCCCGATCGCCGGCCCGGCCGGCGGGTGCCCGATCGCCGGCTCGGCCGGCAGTGGCCCGATCGCCGGCTCGGCCGGCAGTGGCCGGACCACGATGGGCTGCAGCAGCCCGAACTCCCGGATCGAGTGCGCGAGCTCAGCCAGCGCCTCCTCGTCGAACGCCTGCCGCGGCTGCCGAGGGTTGGGCACGATGGCCGCCATCGGCACCTCTTGGTAGACCGCACCGGCGACCTGACCAGTCGAGGCTCCCACCTGGCTGTCTGGGTGCGACCGCGACGCTGGATCACCCGCCGTGCTGACCGGTCCGGTGGGGATCAACGCCGCCAGACCGCGTCCGAGCCCACCTTTGCGCTGCATGGGAGGCGTCGGCTGGTGAGAAAGTGCGCTGCTGGGAGGCATCAGCGAGACACCTCGCGACCGCCTGGCTGACCGGCACCATAACGGGAGTGGGTCGGCTCGTCGCGGTCGAGGAAGCGCTGATCCAGCGCGATTTCCCGGGATGCGTCGAGGTAGCTCAGCGCACCCCGCGAACCGGGATCGTAGACCAGCACCGTCTGCCCGAAGCCCGGTGCTTCCGAGACCTTCACGCTGCGCGGGATCACGGTACGCAGCACCTGGTCGCCAAAGTGTTCGCGGACCTCGGCAGTGACCTGGTCAGCGAGCTTTGTGCGCCCGTCATACATCGTCAGCAGGATGGTGGACACCGTCAGTGCGGGGTTGAGGTGCGCCTGCACCAGCTCGATGTTGCGGAGCAGCTGACCGAGCCCCTCCAGTGCGTAGTACTCACATTGAATCGGGATCAGCACCTCAGGAGCGGCGACCAGCGCGTTCACCGTGAGCAGTCCCAGCGACGGGGGGCAGTCGATGAAAACGTAGTCGACACCCAACTCGTCGAGTGCGGCGCCGGACAGCGCCCGGCACAGGCGCGACTCCCGGGCCACCATGGACACCAGCTCGATCTCGGCACCGGCGAGGTCGATGGTGGCGGGGATGCAGAGCAAGTTCGACGATTGCGGGCTCACCGCAACCGCGTCGATGATCCCGATCTCCCCGAGCAACACCTCGTACACCGACGCGGTGCCGGCGCGGTGCTCGACACCCAGCGCGGTAGAGGCGTTTCCCTGCGGGTCCAGGTCAACCACGAGGGTGCGCAGGCCATGCAGTGCCAGTCCAGCAGCGAGGTTGACCGTGCTCGTGGTCTTGCCAACGCCGCCCTTCTGGTTAGCCACCGCCAATACCCGGCGCCGAGCCGGGCGAGGCAGCTGGTCGGTGGGGTGCTTCACCCGAGTGGCCCGCTCCGCCTCCTCCGCGATCGGCGTCCACCCGACTCCGGAAAGCCCGACTCCGGAAGGCAGAGCGTGGGCTGAGACGCCTCCGGGGGCTCCAGGAGGGGCGCTAGGGGGACAGGGCACGTGATGGGCTCCACTCTGTCTAGTCGAGGGCGAGGGGCTAGTCGAGGGCGACGGGCGAACGAGGGCATGTCGCGGCCCCGGTCTGACTAACGCGTCATCGTGCGACACGGTTTCACGTGAAACGCCCAGCAGTGCCGCGGCAGGCAGCTTGGCGGACCCGGAGGTGTCGTGTGCCGCAACATCTTGGATTCCGCTGTCCGGTCGGGTCGCAGTATCCGCCTGGGTCGCAATATCCGCTCCGGCCCCACTGTCGGGCCATTTCGGGGCGCTCACGCTCACCAATCCTTCCTCCTTCGTGCCTTCGCTGAGCGAGGGACACGCTGGGCCAGCCGGCGCACCACGATGACCGTCGTTGGCGGCTGCGCAATCGTGACACCGCACTGCACGATCTCCGGCGCCGCCCCCCCGGCAGCCCGCACGGCGACAACGTCGCGAGCGGCCTCGTCGTCAGCGCCGGCGCCCTTGATCGCGAGCAGGCGGCCGCCCGGTGCCACCAGTGGAAGGCTCCAACTCGCCAAGCGACCCAACGGTGCTACCGCTCGGGCAGTCACCACGTCGTTGCCGCCAAGCTCAGCTCGCACCACCGGGTCCTCGGCGCGCCCACGATGAACTCCGACGCTGAGCCCGAGCGTCGCGACCACCTCCCGCAACCACGCCACCCGCCGGGCCATTGGCTCCAGTAGAACAATCGACAGGTCCGGGCGGGCGAGCGCGAGAGGTATTCCCGGCAGACCCGCCCCGGAGCCGAGGTCGAGGACCCGGCAGCCCGGTGGCACGAGTTCAGCCAGCACGGCAGAGTTAAGCAGGTGGCGTTCCCACAACCGATCGCCTTCTCGGGGGCCGATGAGTCCCCGGTCGACCCCCGAGCTTGCGAGCAGTGCTGCGTAGCGTTCAGCGAGTGGATAACGCTCACCGAACACGGCCTGAGCTGCCGCGTGGACGTCCGGCGACATCGACTGTTTCACGTGGAACACCGACCGCTCAGGCGGCATGGGGGATCACGTAGCGGGGGACACCACGACACAGCGTTGCGGCTCCTCGCCCTCACTCTCGCTGCGCACCCCGTCCACGGCCGCCACCGCGTCGTGCACGATTTTCCGCTCGAACGGCGTCATCGACTGCAACCGGACCGCCTCGCCACCGTCGAGTACCCGCTGCGCTATCGACCGGCCCAGCTCGCTGAGATCCTCGCGCCGAGCGGCCCGCCACTGAGCGATGTCGAGCATCAGTCGGCTGCGAGCCCCGGTTTGTTGCTGCACCGCGAGTCGGGTCAGCTCCTGGAGAGCCTCGAGCACCGTGCCACGGGCCCCTACCAACTTCGCTAAGTCCGCTCCACCATCGATGCTTACCATGGCGCGGCCGGCCTCGACGTCAAGATCGATATCACCGTCGTAATCCACCAGGTCGAGCAGTCGTTCGAGATAGTCACCGGCAGCGTCGCCCTCTTGAACGAGAAGCTCCTCGCTCGGCGGCGCGTTGCGTATCGACTGGCCGGCCCCAACCTCGCTGTCACCATCACCCAGCGAGTTCGCTTCAGTCATCACTGCCTCAGTCGCCAACGTCTCCGCCACAACTGTCTCCTCTCCGGGCGATCGCACCTCAGTGGCGCTTCCGGTTCGTCTTCTTTCGCGGTCGTGGCCGCTGCTGGATCATGCCAGGTGGCGGGGAGCCGTCCGGGTGTGCCGAGCCTTGGGCGCCCGACGGACCCTCTGAGGCGCCAGACTGGGTCGGTCCTGCTCCATTCGAGACAACCCCATTCGACCCCACGGCACCTGATCCGGACTCTCTGGGATCCACTTCTGCTACGGCATCGTGCTCAATCGCACCAGCGGTGTCCCGCTTCGATCGGATCGGTTTCTGGCCTGGTCGGGGGCCCAGCGCCTGCCGCTGGGCGATCGCTACCTCCTTCTTCTCGGCGTCCTCAGCCTCGATCCGTTGGTAGACCACCCGCTGCTGGCCGAGCGTCCACAAGTTGTTCGACAGCCAGTACATGAGAATCGCCAACGGGAAGAACGGACCACCGGCTACCACACCCAGCGGGAACAGGTACACCATGAGCTTGTTCATCATCGCGGCCTGCGGGTTGGCGGCGGTTTGCGATGGGTTCTGCCGAGCCACCGACTGCTTCGCGGTGAGGTGGGTCAGCACACCGGCCACGAGGGTCAGCGGGATAGCCACCACGGCGATCTGCCACCGGGAGATATCCCCATACCGGGTCAACAAGTCGGTGGGTTCGGTGATGAACGCCGACAGCGGCACTCCGAAGACGCGCGCGTCGAGGAACGACTGCACATCCATAGCGCTGAACACGTAGTTAGCGGTCTGGCGGTTGACCTCAGGGCTCAGCGACGGCCGGTTGAACGATCGCAGCACGTGGAACAGGCCGATGAACACCGGTATCTGCACCAGCACCGGCAGGCAGCCGCCCAACGGGTTCACCCCGTGCTCCGACTGCAGCTTCTGCATCTCGGCGGCCATCTTCTGCTTGTCGTCGCCGTACTTCTTCTTCAGCTTCTGGATCTCCGGCGCGAACTCCTGCATCTTGCGCATCGAGCGGACCTGGCTCACGAACGGCTTGAACAGCACCGCGCGCAAGGTGAACACCAGGAACACCACGGCCAGGGCCCACCCGAAGCCGTTGCCCGGACCCAGCAGGTAGCCGAACGCCTTGTGCCAGAACCACAAGATGGCCGATACCGGGTAGTAGATGAAGTTCAGCACTACGACTCACTCTCGGCGTGGGAGCGGGGTGATCTCGCTGGAGGGACCGGGTCCACCCCTCCAGGGTGCCAGGGTCCGCAGCGAAGTAACCGTCGCACCGTCCACCACGACCCACGCAGCATCCCGTGCACGGTCAGTGCGTCGATCGCGTACGCGCTGCAGCTGGGGAAGAACCGGCAGGTCGGCGGCAACGCCGGGGAGATCCACCGGCGGTAGAACCGTAAGATGATCAGCAGCAACCGAACCACCGGACCAGTGACAACCGCCACCCCGCCTGCCTGCGTCGAATCCCTCGAAACAGCCGGTTGCGCACCGGCAGGCAGGACCGTCATCGTCGCCTGCCCGGGTTCGCCGCAGTCGAAGCGCCCGCGACACGGGAGCCGAGCAGCCGCCGCAGTGCGCCGTCGAGGTCATCACCCAGCGCCGCGCTACTCACGCCGGCCGACGACGGTAGTGCCCGCACGACCACGAGCGATCCATCCGGAAGGGTCGCCAACCGGGACCGCATGAGATGGCGCAACCGGCGCGCCACCCGGTGCCGGACCACGGACCCACCGACTGTTCGACCGACCACAAATCCCACTTTGGGACCCAGATTGGAGCTCACCGCCAGGTGCACCGGCAGTGGCGTATCGGTGGCGCCGGCGCGGGCCAGGTGGACGACGACGGAGCCGCGAGCCGCCCGGCGACCCCGCTGCACCCCCGTCGCGAAGTCGTCGCGGCGGGTCAGTCGGGCGGCAGCGGGCAGCAACGTGAGATATCCGGCGCGAGAAGGTCAGGCCGACAACTCGATGCGACCCTTGCGGCGCCGGGCCGCCAGGATCGCGCGCCCGGCGCGGGTACGCATGCGCAACCGGAACCCGTGGGTCCTCGCGCGGCGACGGTTGTTCGGCTGGAACGTACGCTTGCCCTTGCTCACGGCTGTTCGTTCTCCCGGTGCTGTGGTGCGCGTCGCCATGGGCGAGGACGCGCAAGAATACCCGCCGGTGGGCGGGAGACGGCCCGAGCCTAGGCGGCCGGGGCCCAAGCCGTCAAAACCAGCGTCTCGCGTCACTGTCCGGGCGACACGCCGTTACATCGATGGTGCTTGCTTACACGGGGTTCTTGTGGCAGCACCCCAGGCTTGCTAGCTTGCGGCGCCCGAATATGAGGCCGCCCGGCAAGCTGGCACGTCGGGGACCCGGGGAGAGCGCGATCGCCGTTATCCACAGCTGTGGATAACGCTGTGGACGCGTGGCGCTCCTGAAGTCCACCACCGGCGGAAGGGGAGTCAGCGGGTGTCAGAGCGACAATCCGATCTCAGCCAAGTCTGGAACGAGGTCGTGCGGGAGCTCTCCACCGGGACGCTGTCGCCTCAGCAACGTGCCTGGATGCGCGTCACCCGGCCGATCGGGATGCTGGACGGTACTGCTCTGCTGGCTGCACCCAGCGACTTCGCCAAGGACGCGATCGAACGGGCACTACGCGAACCGATCAGCGCCGCACTGTCCCGGCGCCTGGGTCGCCAGGTGTCGCTCGCGGTGAAGGTCGACCACCCGCTGCCGGTGCCCCCGCAGCTACCGCCGCAGTTCACCGCACCCGGCGCCGCTGAGCCTGATAACTACGGCCGGGACAGCGCGCCGCCGGGTCCGACCGCCCTCGGCGCCGATGCCAACTCGGGCGGGCAGAGTGAGAAGGAGGCCGCGGTGGCCACCGTGAACGAGATCTGGCCCACTTTCGCCGGCCCGGCCGCCACGGCATCCACCCGGCCGCCGAGGTCGCAGACCAAGCTCAACGAGAAGTACACCTTCGATACCTTCGTGATCGGGGCGTCCAACCGCTTCGCGCATGCCGCCGCGGTGGCGGTGTCCGAGGCGCCGGCGCGGGCGTACAACCCGCTGTTCGTCTGGGGCGAGTCGGGGTTGGGCAAGACACATCTGCTGCACGCCGTCGGGCATTACGCGGAGCGGCTGTTTCCCGGCATGCGGGTGCGCTACGTCTCTACCGAAGAGTTCACCAACGACTTCATCAACTCCCTGCGCGACGACCGCAAGGTGGCCTTCCAGCGCCGTTACCGTGATGTCGACGTGCTGCTGGTCGACGACATCCAGTTCCTGGAAGGTAAGGAGGGCACCCAGGAGGAGTTCTTCCATACCTTCAACACCCTGCACAACGCGAACAAGCAGATCGTGATCTCCTCCGACCGTCCACCCAAGGGGCTGGGCACCCTGGAGGATCGGTTAAGGACCCGGTTCGAGTGGGGCCTGATCACTGACATCCAGCCGCCCGAGCTCGAGACCCGGATCGCCATCCTGCGCAAGAAGGCCGCCAGCGATCGGCTGGCCGCACCTGATGAGGTGCTCGAGTTCATCGCCGCCCGGATCGAGCGCAACATCCGCGAGCTGGAGGGCGCGCTGATCCGGGTCACCGCGTTCGCCTCGCTGAACCGCCAACCGGTCGACAACCAGCTGGCTGAGATCGTGCTGCGCGACCTCATCCCCGACGACCAGGCGCACGAGATCGGTGCCCCCAACATCATGGCGGTGACCGCGGAGTTCTTCGGGCTCACCATCGAGGACCTGTGTGGGCCAGGTAAGACCAAACACGTCGCACAGGCTCGGCAGATCGCGATGTATCTGTGCCGCGAGCTGACTGATCTGTCGTTACCCAGGATCGGCCAGATTTTCGGCAGCCGCGACCACACCACGGTGATGCACGCTGACCGCAAGATCCGCAAGGAGATGGCCGAACGCCGTCGCACCTACGACCAGGTGCAGGAGCTCACCTCTCGGATCAAGCAGCGCGCCCGCTCCTGACCGGGGTTCACGTAGTGGGCTTCAGGGTGCGCCCCAGGGTCGCAGTGGGGGACAACCCTCAGGTGCCTGGCGGCGCGGTCCGGCATGCTTTTGATTATCGGTCGGTTGCCTGGACGCCACGCCGGAACGCCCAGGCAGCCGACCGAATGAGTAGTTGGATTTTCCGACTTTCGGATGCCTCATAGGAGGGGATCGTGCATCCAGGTCGGATGCGTGGGTGATGAGCGCTCGACGGGAGTTGCGATGGCTGCTTCAGAGCCACGGCCGCCTCGTGCGACGGTTCGCGCCAAAGCGCAGCTCACTCTGCCCGCGGAAATCCGCGAGGCACTGCACGTCAGCGAGGGCGACGAGGTCGAGTTCACGATCACCGATGCGGGCGAGGTCCTGCTCCGCGGCATGACCAGCGTGCCCGCCGACCAGCGCTGGTTTTGGGAGGCGGAATGGCAGGCTGGCGAGCGCGAGGCGAGCGAGCAGATCAAGGCTGGTGACGTCGAGATCTTCGCTGACGCCGAAGCGATGTTCGCCTCGCTGAACGAGTAGGCAACGGTGCCGACGTTCGCGACAACACCGCGCTTCCGGCGTGATCTCAAGGCCCTGAGCGCCGAGCAGCGCGCCCGGTTTGAGAAGACCGTGCGCGAGGAGTTCGGGCCCGATGTCGACGCCCTCCGGTGGCGGCCAGGGCTGCGGGTCAAGCGGGTTCAGGGCGTACCGAAGGTGTTTGAGATGACCTGGGTGCCGGATGGCCGGGCCCCCTGGGAGTTCGGGGCACCGATCCGCGACGTCTTACAGCATGTGATCTGGCGCCGGATCGGCACCCACGACATCTTCACCGATACCTGCATCGTCCGTGGGACTACTAGCTCGACGTGGGGACGACCATCGCGGGCGGCCTCCAGTCGCGCGGGTGAACACTGGGGGGACACTGCGGTGATCACGGTTTGCGTGCCGTAGACGACACGGGATGTCGCGCACGGCACCCAAATCGTGATCTTTGGCGGCGAACGGTGTCCCACGTCTGCACCACGGCGTCGTCTATCTCCAGGTGTTCCTTGGTACGCGGCAGAGCGCTCCGCGTCGGGCCAGTAGCGGATCGGCAGCGGTCAGCCGAGGAGCTCCGCGCAGTCTGCGATGTCGATACGATCCTGACCGTCCTCGTCGGTGTCACCCGTCCATCCTGCCGCTGGTGGTGCGGGCCAGGCGATCAGCGCGCGTCGCTCCGTGGTGTCCTACCGTCTGTGCTACCGTTTCCATTATGGCGCAGCGGCAGAAGCGATCGATCTCGCTGCCAGCTGAGCTCGCAGATGCCATCGAGCGGGCGGCCCGCTCGGAGGGAACCACTGTGAGCGGCTGGCTGGCCGATACAGCTGCCCACCGGCTGCGATTGGACGCCGGAAGACGGGCTATCGTCGAATGGGAGGCCGACAACGGGCCACTGACAGCAACGGAGCTCGCCGACGGGTTGGCCCGCGCTCGTGCACTGCTGGGGTCCGCCGCGGGCCAACCGACGAAACGACCGGCGTAGATGGGCGGCGTCACCTACGACACGGGGCCGCTGATCGCTGCTGAGCGCAACGACCGGCGAATGTGGGCTCTGCACGCCGGTTTCCTTGCCGAAGAAGTCGCTCCGGTCGTTCCGGCGCCGGTGCTCGCAGAGGCATGGCGAGGAGGGTCGCGGCAGGCGAACCTCGTCCGCATGCTTTCGATGTGCAACGTGGAGTGGATGACAGAGGATCAGGCTCGCCGGGTCGGCGTCCTCGCCGGTCAGTCAGGCCATGACGACATCGTGGATGTGACGGTGGTGGAAGGGGCCATCCGTCGGGGCGATGCCGTTGTCACGTCCAACCGGGCACACATCGAGAAGGTGGGGCAGGCTGTCGGCCGCACACTCTGCATAGAAGCCGTGTAACCCGACCACCGCCCTGCATCGAGACGGCGGGGGCTCAGTCGACCGCGGCGTGAGCGCGCAGGACGTCCGGATCTTCATGGGACGGCAGGGAACCACCGGGCCGGAGCAGTAAGGCGCCCAGTGCTGCCGCCGTGGCGGCGAAGGCCGCCCCGACCAGGAAGGCAGCGTGGTAACCGCCGGTGAGAGCGGCGGGCCGGTCGACGCCGGCAGCCGTCAGTCCTTGGGTCCGGGCATCGGCGAGGCTGGCGAGCACAGCCAGCCCGAGCGCGCCGCCCATCATGAACGAGGTGTTCGCCACGCCCGAGGCGAGACCGGCCTCGCTCGGCGCCACCTCGCTCATCGCGGCGAGGAGCACCGGGTTGAACGACACTCCCATACCGAGGCCGAGCAGGATCATGCCCGGCAGCACGTCGACGGCGTAGCTTCCGCTGACCGGGGCGCGTGCGAAGAGAGCAAGACTGGCGGCGACGAGCAGCATCCCGATCGCCAGCGGCGCCCTGATGCCATATCGCAGGACGATTCGCTCGGACAGTCCAAGAGAGAAAGCGCCCATGATCAGATTCGCGGGCAGGAAGGCGAGACCGACCGCGAGCGGGCTGTAGCCGAGCACGAGCTGCAGGTAGAGGGCGGATAGGAAGAACCAGGCGAACATGGCAGCTGCCCACAGCACACCCACGGCGTTCGCGGTAGCCACGCTGCGCAGACGGAACAGCGCAAGCTGCATGACCGGTGATGCCGCGTGGTTTTCGATGCGGAGGAAGACCGCGAATAGCGCGAGCGCGACGACGAGCAGGCCGATCGTCTGAACCGAAGCCCAGCCCGCGTGGTTGCCATCCATGATCGCGTAAACAGCAATCATCAGGGCTGCGGTCACGGTGACGGAGCCGGCCACGTCGAGCTTCCCGGCGCCCCGCTGACCACCCACCGTGGGGAGCAGGACGAGGCAGGCAACCACGACCGCGGCACCGATCGGGATATTGACCAGGAAGATCCAGTGCCAATTGAGCGCACCGGTCAGCACGCCGCCGAGGAGCACACCGATACTCCCGCCACCGGCGATGACGAATCCGATGAAGCCCATCGCCTTGGCTCGCTCGGCCGGCTCAGTGAACATGATCATAATCAACGACAGTGAGACCACCGACACGGCCGCACCACCGAGACCCTGCGTCGCACGCGCCACGACCAGAAACTCCGCCGAGGTGGCCAGCCCACAGGCGAGCGAGGCGCAGGTGAACACAGTCAGGCCGATCAAGAATAGGCGACGGTGACCGAAGAAATCCCCCATCCGCCCGGCAAGAAGCAAGAACCCACCGAAGGTCAGCATGTAAATGTTGACGACCCAGGCCAGGGAGGTCTCCGAGAACCCGAGATCCGCGCGGATCGACGGCAATGCGACGTTGACGATCGTGCCGTCGAGAACGATCATCAGATCACCCAGGCACAGCACCAGCAGCGCCAGCCACCGTCTTCGCTCGACAGCCACGGTCGCTCCATTCGTCGCCGACTCCGGCGTATCCCAGTCCCCGCAGAGACGATGGTGGGTGTCCGCATCATGGCTGACGGGTCTGCCGGCAGTGAAGTCATTTAGCTGGCAGCGAAGTCACCCGAACTCGAACCGGCCCCGCAATCTCCACTGCCCCTCGAAGACCAGCAGCCACGCCTCGTGCAGCTCCGCGCGGATCGGCAGCTCCGGCGGTGACCTCCTGCTCGATCCGCCCAGCCGTCTGCTCCGAACAGCGCATAGCGACCGTCAAGTGCGGCTCCACATCACCGTAGACGCCCTCGTAGGGCATCACGTCCGGCCATCGGCGCCGTGTCTTGTTCGCGAGCTCCTTGAGCCCATCGCTCGGCTCGGGACGCAACGCCACGAACCCGCCGCGCCGGTAGCACTCGACGAAGTCAACCGGGATCGGCGGCTGCTCGACGAACAGCTCATTCAACGCAGTGGTGACGCGCTGGTCGAGTTCGGCCGCGACAACGAACGGATACAGCAGTGACACGTGCGCCGGCGCACCGTCGCGCACCGTCCCCGGGTACCGACCTCCCACCAGTGCCAGCAGCGCGTCCGCCGCCGGCACTGGAATCACCAAGCCGGCTTGACCGTGTGTCGGCATCACCGCACCCGTCAGCCGAGCCACTCCGTAGCGCCGCGCACAGCGTGCGGGCCTCGTCCTCGTCGAGCCTAATCAGGCAGCAGCCAGTGACATGCGGGTCAAGTTCAACGCTATCCAACCCTGCATAAGCCTCAAATACTGTGCGTAACCGATCTACCCACACCTGAGGACAACTCTGTGGATAACTGAGAACCGCTGTGCATCGCGCGTCCGCACCCCACCGCTGTCCACCGTTGGCCAGTAGGCGTCACGAATGACAAGAGGAGCTGTCCCCACGGCACCACACCGGCGGAACAGGGCAGATGGCGGGTGTCCACACCGCCCACAGCACCTACTACTGCTACTGATGTTTTCTCTAAAGGAGAAGATCCAAACATCAGGTCGGTGGATACCCAGCGCAACGGGTGCCCAAACCCGAGCTGCCACACCCGCCGCTACGGTAGGAGCCCGCGCTATTGGGGAGGACACGTCGTGCCGCTCGGACAGCTTGGACAGCTTGGACAGCTTGGACTGGTTGGTCTGGGCAAGATGGGTGCCAACATGCGCGACCGGCTACGGGCTGCCGGCATCGAAGTCCTCGGTTTCAAACGCAGCCCTGGAGACCGCGACGTCGACTCGCTGGCCGAGCTGATCGACCGGCTCTCCACACCCCGGACTGTATGGATCATGGTGCCGTCTGGCGAGGCGACCCGAGACACCGTCACCCAGTTGGCCGCGTTGCTTGCCGAGGGTGATCTCGTCGTTGACGGCGGCAACTCGCGCTACACCGAGGACCAGGTCAACGCCGAACGCCTGGCCCGCAGCGGCGTCGGGTACCTGGACTGCGGCGTCTCCGGCGGGGTGTGGGGCAAGGACAACGGCTACGGGTTGATGGTCGGCGGGGCCGCCGAGTCCGTCGAGCGGCTGATGCCGGTCTTCGACGCGCTGCGCCCCGCAGGGCCCCGAGACGAGGGCTTCGTGCACGCCGGCGGCGTCGGCGCCGGGCACTTCGCCACGATGGTGCACAACGGGGTGGAGTACGGCCTGATGCAGGCCTACGCGGAGGGCTTCGAGCTGCTCGAAGCCGCCGACGTGGTCACCGACGTGCCCGCGGTGCTCAAGGCCTGGCGGCGTGGCACCGTGGTGCGCTCCTGGCTGCTGGACCTGCTGGTGACAGCCCTGGACGACGACCCGGAGTTGGCGCAGCTGCGCGGTTGGGTGGCCGACTCCGGCGAGGGTCGCTGGACGGTCGAAGAGGCGATCAATCACTCAGTGCCCGCGCCGGTGATCTCCGCGGCGCTGTTCGCCCGATTCGCTTCCCGCCAGGCCGACTCCCCGGCGATGCGAGCCGTGGCCGCGTTGCGCCAGCAGTTCGGCGGGCACGCCGTGCAGCAAGCCAAGCCCGATTCAGCCGGCTAACCACGTGTACGTCAGGCAGCTCGCCGTCACCGATTTCCGCTCCTGGGAGCACGCCGAGCTCGAGTTCGAACCCGGCGTCGCGGTGCTGTTGGGCGCCAACGGGCAGGGCAAGACGAACCTGATCGAAGCGCTGGCCTACCTGTCCACGCTGGGTTCGCACCGGGTGTCCACCGATGCGCCACTGGTGCGCCACGGCGCCCAGCGGGCCATCGTGCGGACCGCGGTGGTGCACGCCGGCCGGGAGCTGACCGTGGAGCTGGAGATCGCTCCCGGACGAGCCAACCGGGCCCGGCTCAACCGCAGCCCGGTACCGCGCCCCCGGGAGGTGCTCGGAGTACTGCGCAGCGTGCTGTTCGCACCGGAGGACCTGGCGCTGGTCCGCGGTGACCCAGCGCAGCGCCGTCGGTTTCTCGACGATCTGCTGGTCTTGCGCGCGCCCCGGCTGGCCGGCGTGCAAGCCGACTACGACAAGGTGCTGCGCCAGCGCGTCGCGTTGCTCAAATCCGCCGGCGCGGCCCGCCGGTCCGGCGGGGGCGCCGCTGATCCGCGGACTTTGGACGTCTGGGATGGCCACCTGGCCCGGCACGGTGCGGAGCTGCTCGGGGCCCGACTGGATCTCCTCGTCGAGCTAGCGCCTTATGTTTGCGCGGCCTATCGTGCGGTGGCCCCGGAGTCAGCTACGGCCGAGCTCGAGTACCGCAGCAGCTTGGGTGACGCGTTGCCGGCGGCGGTGCCCGACGCTGGTCTGAACAGCACCGGCAAGGCCGATGTCGACCTGCTGGAGGTAGCCCTGCTCGCACAGCTGGCCCAACTGCGGACAGCCGAGATCGAGCGCGGGGTCTGCCTGGTCGGGCCGCACCGCGACGACCTGGAGCTGCGCCTGGGCGGATCGCCGGCCAAGGGCTACGCCAGCCACGGTGAGTCGTGGTCATTCGCGTTGGCGCTGCGGCTGGGCAGCTACCAGTTGCTGCGTTGCGGTGGCGCCGAGCCGGTGCTGTTGCTCGATGATGTCTTCGCCGAGCTGGATACCCGTCGGCGGGCCCGACTGGCCGAGGTTGCGCTGGCTGCCGAGCAGGTGCTGGTCACCGCCGCCGTGCCGGCCGATGTCCCCGAAGAACTCCAGGGCATCCGGTTCGACGTGCACGCCGGGCAGGTGCGCCGTGTCCGATGAACCGACCCCACCTGTGGACAACCCTGTGGATAGTGTGGACAAGTCGATGTTCGATGCACCTAAGAAGCCTTCTCAGACCCCATCTGGGGTGCCGAAAGGCGCCGACATCGCGCGCGCTGCGCTGGAAGCCGCCCGTGCCGCGCAACGTAATCCAAGCGGTCCGGGCGGAGTCCGGGACAAGCCCGGCGCCCCGCACGGGGGGCCTCGGCGACGCCGCGGCTGGTCCGGTGCGCGGCCCGATGACCGGGACCCGCAGCCGCTGGGTCGGCTGGCTTCCCGGCTGGTCGCAGACCGCGGCTGGGTGGACCGGGTCTCGGCCGGTGTGGTGTTCGCCCGGTGGGCGCAGCTGGTGGGTGCCGAGCTCGCCGAGCACGCGGAGCCGGTGTCGCTGAAGGACGGCGAGCTGACCGTGCGGGCCAGCTCCACGGCGTGGGCCACCCAACTTCGGTTGCTGCAACGGCAGCTGATCGCCCGGATCACCGCTGGCGTCGGGCCCGGCGTGGTGACCCGGCTGCGGGTGCAGGCCCCGACGGCGCCGAGCTGGGTGCACGGCCCGAGACACGTCCGCGGCCGCGGCCCCCGAGACACCTACGGTTGAGGCCCCAGCGGAGGCCGCAGCCGGCGGAGAGGGCACTGAGTGTCCGTCAGGCGCGGCAACCCGGCTTCGCCGCCGTCCCGACCTGCGCTGCAACGAAATAGCGGCGCTGTGACCAAGCCAGGGGTGTCCCAGACCCACTTCTGTCAGTGGGGACCAGTAGAATTGTGGAGACACCACCGCAGCGCACCGGCAAGGAGACCCCGAGGACCGTGGCCCCGAAGAAGAACGACTACAGCGCGTCTTCCATCACCGTCCTCGAGGGGCTCGAAGCCGTCCGCAAGCGTCCCGGTATGTACATCGGATCCACCGGTGAGCGCGGCCTGCACCACCTGGTCTGGGAGGTCGTCGACAACGCTGTCGACGAGGCGATGGCGGGTTACGCGACCAGGGTCGACGTCACTCTGCTCGCCGACGGCGGGGTGCGGGTCACCGATGACGGCCGGGGCATTCCGGTGGACATGCACCCGGTGGAGAAGCGGCCCGCGCTGGAGCTCGTGCTCACCACCTTGCACGCCGGCGGCAAGTTCGACGGTGAGTCCTACGCCGTCTCGGGTGGTCTCCATGGCGTCGGCGTGAGCGTCGTGAACGCTCTGGCCAGGACGCTGGAGGTGGAGATCAAGCGGGATGGGTTCGTGTGGCGGCAGCGTTACGAGGAGTCCAAGCCGGCGTACCCGCTGCGCAAGGGCGAACCGACCCGCAAGACCGGCACCACGCTGACGTACTGGGCCGATCCGCGGATCTTCGAGACCACCGTCTACAACGCCGAGACGGTGGCGCGACGGCTGCAGGAGATGGCCTTCCTCAACAAGGGCCTGACCATTGTGCTGCGTGACCAGCGCGTCAACGGCAGTAACGAGACCGAGGACGCCGAAGGCCAGATCGCCCAGGTCAAGGAACGTACCTTCCATTACCCCGGCGGTCTGGAAGATTTCGTCAAGCACCTCAACAACTCCAAGGACCCCATCCACCGCAAGGTGATCGGCTTCGAGGCCGATGGCGAGGGCATGCAGATCGAAGTGGCGATGCAGTGGAACGGCGGCTACACCGAGTCGGTCTACACCTTCGCCAACACGATCAACACCCACGAGGGCGGTACCCACGAGGAGGGCTTCCGCTCCGCGCTGACCTCGGTGGTCAACCGTTACGCTCGGGACAAGAAGCTGCTCAAGGAGAAGGACGTCGCCCTCACCGGTGATGACGTGCGCGAGGGTCTGGCCGCCATCGTGTCGGTCAAGCTCAAGGAGCCGCAGTTCGAAGGCCAGACCAAGACCAAGCTGGGCAACACCGAGGTCAAGTCGTTTGTCCAGCGGACCTGCAACGAATGGCTGATCGACTGGCTGGAGCGCAACCCCACCGAGGGTAAAACGATCATCAGCAAGGCGATCTCATCGTCGCAGGCCCGGCTGGCGGCCCGGCGGGCCCGCGAGCTGGTCCGTCGCAAGTCGGCCGGTGATCTGGGTGGTCTGCCTGGCAAGCTGTCGGACTGCCGCTCCACCGACCCGTCGCGCAGCGAGGTGTTCATCGTCGAGGGTGACTCCGCGGGGGGCTCGGCGAAGTCCGGCCGGGATTCGCTGTACCAGGCGATCCTGCCGATCCGTGGCAAGATCATCAACGTCGAGAAGGCCCGGCTCGACCGCGTACTGAAGAACACCGAGGTGCAGGCGTTGATCACCGCGCTGGGCACTGGAATCCACGACGAGTTCGACCTGACCAAGCTGCGCTACCACAAGGTCGTCCTGATGGCCGACGCTGATGTGGACGGCCAGCACATCCGCACCCTGCTGCTGACGCTGCTGTTTCGGTTCATGCGCCCGCTGGTCGAGCACGGGCACGTGTACCTCGCGTCCCCACCGCTATACAAGATCAAATGGCCGCGGGCTCAGGCGCAGTACGCCTACTCCGACCGGGAGCGTGACGGACTGATCGAAGCGGGTCAGGCGGAAGGTCGCAAGCTTCCCAAGGACGACGCGATCCAGCGCTACAAGGGCCTCGGCGAGATGAGCGCCAAGGAGCTGTGGGAAACCACGATGGACCCCGCCAATCGGATCCTGTTGCAGGTCACCCTCGATGACGCTGCGACGGCCGATGAGCTGTTCAGCGTCCTGATGGGCGAGGACGTGGAGTCGCGACGCTCGTTCATCACCCGTAACGCCAAGGACGTCCGCTTCCTCGACGTCTAGCCGGTCGGCGGCACCCGCCATTCGTGCCAGCGAATAGTGATGGCGATCTGGGAGACTAGCCGGGGACGTGAGGAGACGGTGTGACAGCTGTGCCGGAACCGCCGGGCCGCCTGCTGACTGTCGATGCGTACGCCGCGCTCGGCGAGGATGATCGCTACCGCTCGACGGAGGCATCCTGCGTGCCTGCGACGCCCTGATCATCGTGGAGATCGTCTCACCCGGTTCACAGCGCACCGACCACGTGATCAAGCGCGGCGAGTACGCCGACGCGGGAATCCCGCACTACTGGATCGTGGACCTCGACGGTCCGGTGACATTGATCGACTGCCACCTCGCCGCACAATTCGGCTACCAGGACCCCGGCCCTGTCGGCGGCCGGTTCGTCACCACTGAGCCATTCCCCGTTGGCCTGAGTCTGGACGGTCTCCTCCCAGGCTGAGCGTTCGGCGGAGTCCTCCGTTGCATCCCGACGAATCCCGCTCAGAATCCGGGAGGCCACTTCTCCACAGTGAGTTGGGGCATCGGGAAGTCCTTGGTGTCACCGGTGGCCAGCCGTGCGCCGATCCCGACGGTGACCGCTCCGATCAAGCAGTCGGGGTTGGCTCGCTGTGCGCGCACCCACGTCGCGGGGTCGGCGTCCCAGTCGTGCCCGGAGTCAGCGATGGCGCCCAATGTGTCGACGTGAGTTCGGTAACCCTCGATGACGTCACTGTGCGTCGGCGAATAGGGTCGCCCGATGCCGGTGAGGCCCAGCATTCACACGCTCAAAGTGTCGCTGCGGTACCTGAAGCCACCCGTCTGGCGACGCCTACAAGTTCCCTCGACCACGAGCTTGGCCGAGCTGCACGACATCATTCAGACCGCGATGGGTTGGCGCGACTGTCACCTGCATCAGTTCGAGGTCAACGGTGTGCACTACGCCGATACCGAGCATATGCTCGAGGACACCACGGACGAGGCGCGCCGGACGCTGGCTCGGATGCAAGCCGGCGACCGGCTCGCCTACTGGTACGACTTCGGCGATGACTGGTGGCACGACATCGTCGTGGAGTCAGTCGACCGGGTGGACCCGGTGCTGACCTACCCGCGCTGTGCGACCGGCGGCCGCGCCGGACCGCCCGAGGACTGTGGTGGTCCGTTGGGTTTCGCCGAGCTGATGCGTGCCTTGAACGATGCGAAGCACCCGGAGCACGAGATGTACCGCGACTGGATGGCGCAGATCGGCGCGATCGGTTACGAGCCGGAGCGCTTCGACCTCGAAGAGATCAATGCAGCGCTCTTTCAGCTCAGCGTTGTCGCGCTGCAACACTAACCGCGCCGCGGCTCCCGAACTCAACCACAGTGTCGCGCACCGCCGTTCGAACAGCGCTGGTGTTGAGCTCGGGACCGGCAGAGCTCCAACTCGGCCAGCCGGGGTGCGTCCGACCGGAGCACACCGCGCGCGACCGGTAGACTGGCTGGGTTAGGCGCACGTCAGTGGCCCGCTGAAGGGAACCGAGCTTCGTGACTGAGATCATCCTGCCGCCGGACGGAGACCGCGTAGAGCCGGTCGACATCCAGCAGGAGATGCAGCGCTCCTACATCGACTACGCGATGAGCGTGATCGTCGGCCGTGCGCTGCCGGACGTTCGCGACGGACTCAAACCGGTGCACCGGCGAGTGCTGTACTCGATGTACGACTCCGGCTTCCGCGCCGACCGCGGCCCGGTGAAGTGCGCTCGGGTCGTCGGCGACGTGATGGGTAACTACCACCCGCACGGTGACAGCGCGATCTACGACACGCTGGTGCGGATGGCCCAGCCGTGGTCGATGCGCTACCCGCTGGTCGACGGGCAAGGCAACTTCGGTTCTCCAGGCAATGACCCGGCCGCCGCGATGCGGTACACGGAGTGCCGGCTCACGCCGCTGGCGCAGGAGATGCTGCGCGACATCGACAAGGAGACCGTCGACTTCGAGCCGAACTACGACGGTCGCACCGAGATGCCCACGGTGTTGCCGGCCCGGGTGCCGAACCTGCTGGTCAACGGCAGCTCGGGGATCGCGGTGGGGATGGCGACGAACATCCCGCCGCACAACCTGCGCGAGGTCGGCGCGGGTGTGGTCTACCTGCTGGAGAACCCCGACGTCGACGACGAGACGCTGCTCGACGCTCTCATCGACCGGATCAAGGGTCCGGACTTCCCGACCCATGGCTTGATCGTCGGCACCGACGGCATCGTCGACGCTTACCGCACCGGTCGTGGGTCGGTCCGGATGCGTGGCGTGGTGGAGGTCGAGGAGGACAGCCGGGGTCGCACCACACTGGTGATCACCGAGCTGCCCTACCAGGTCAACCCGGACAACTTCATCGAGGCGATCGCGGCGCTGTCCCGGGACGGCCGGATCGGCGGGATCGCCGAGATCAACGACGAGTCCAGCGATCGCATCGGCATGCGCATCGTGATCACGCTCAAGCGGGACGCGGTCGCGAAGGTGGTGCTCAACAACCTCTACAAGCACACCCAGCTGCAGCACACCTTCGGGGTGAACATGCTGGCGATCGTCGAGGGCGTGCCGCGCACGCTGCGGCTGGACCAAGTGATCCGGCACTACGTGCGCCACCAGCTCGACGTCGTCGTCCGGCGGACCCGGTACCTGCTACGCAAGGCAGAGGAGCGCGCGCATCTGCTGCGCGGTCTGGTCAAGGCCCTGGACATGCTCGACGAGGTGATCGCGCTGATCCGCCGATCACCGACGGTGGACGACGCCCGCACCGGACTGATGGCGTTGCTGGACGTCGACGAGATCCAGGCGAACTACATCCTGGAGACCCAGCTGCGGCGCCTGGCCGCGATGGAACGGCAGAAGGTCATCGAGGACCTCGCCGAGCTCGAGCGGGAGATCGCCGACTACCTCGACATCCTCGACAAGCCCGAGCGGCAGCGCCAGATTGTCATTGATGAGCTGGGAGAGATCGTCGAGAAGTACGGCGACGACCGCCGTACCAGGATCACCGGCTACGACGGCGACATGTCGACCGAGGACCTGATCGCCGTCGAGGATGTCGTGGTCACCATCACCCGCACCGGCTACGCCAAGCGCACCCGCACCGACCTGTACCGGGCGCAGAAGCGCGGCGGCAAGGGCGTCATGGGCGCGGGGCTGAAGACCGACGATATCGTGGCGCACTTCTTCGTCTGCTCTACCCACGACTGGATCCTGTTCTTCACCAACAAGGGTCGGGTGTACCGGGCGAAGGCCTACGAGCTGCCCGAGGCCAACCGCAACGCCCGCGGCCAGCACGTGGCGAACCTGCTCGCCTTCCAGCCTGACGAGCAGATCGCCCAGGTCATGCAGATCAAGGACTACACCGCCGCGCCGTATCTGGTCCTAGCTACCCGCGACGGTTTGGTCAAGAAGAGCAAACTGACCGACTTCGACTCCAACCGCGCCGGCGGCCTGATCGGTATCAACCTGCGTGAGGAGGACGAGCTGGTCGGTGCCGTGCTGTGCGCCGCAGAGGACGATCTGCTGCTGGTCTCGGCGGAGGGTCAGTCGATCCGGTTCTCCGCGACCGACGAGGTGCTTCGTCCGATGGGCCGGGCCACCTCCGGGGTGTTCGGGATGCGATTTCGGCCCGGTGACGAGCTGCTGTCCATCGCAGTGGTACAGCCAACCCTGTTTCTGCTGGTGGCGACTGCCGGCGGTTATGCCAAACGCACCCCGATCGACGACTACCCGGTGCAGGGACGCGGGGGCAAAGGCGTGTTGACCATCCAGTACGACCGCCGGCGTGGCAAGCTCGTCGGGGCACTGATCGTCGACGTCGACGATGAGCTGTACGCCATCACCTCCAGCGGCGGGGTCATCCGAACCACCGCCAAGGAGGTGCGCAAGGCCGGCCGGCAGACCAAAGGGGTGCGCTTGATGAACCTCGGTGAGGGGGCGAGTCTGGTGGCTGTCGCACGAAACACCGAAGACGCCGTCGACCCCGACATCAGCGACCCGACTACCGGCATCGCGGACGGCGGCGGTGCACCGACGAAGGGTGAATCGTGACGAGGCCCGAGAACGCCGAAGAGACCGAGTCACCCCCGCAGCAGCGCCAGCGCAACACCCAGGGCGACGACGATCCAGCGACGGTGGCGCTGCAGGTGGGGGCGCCTGAACACGCCCGTGGTGCCGTCCGAGAGCAGGCCGGGCGGCAGCCAGTGGGCGGCCCGGCTTATGGCTTCTCGCCGGGCGTCGGGCCGCCGGTCGCGGCCAGCGGACCAGGGGGACGACCGGATTTCTCGCCATCCACGGTGCGCGTCGGCGGCTATACACCGCCAGAGCGGCTGGCGCCCGCCTCGCAGTCGAGTAACCAGTCACGCTCGGTCCGGGTTCCCCGACGGACGAGCTTGCAGCTGCAGCGGCTCGATCCCTGGTCGGTGCTGAAGATCTCGCTGGTGCTGTCTGTCTGCGGGTTCCTCGTGTGGATGGTGGCCGTGGGGACGCTCTACGGAGTGCTCGCGGGGATGGGTGTCTGGGACCAGCTCAACGGCACCTACTCCGACCTCACCTCGGCCAACAACGCCCAGGCCGGCGGATCTGCCCTGATCAGCGGCGGCCGGGTCTTCGGGCTGTCGATGGTGATCGGCTTGGTGAACATCGTGCTGATGACCGCCCTGGCCACCGTCGGATCCCTGGTCTACAACATCGCGGCAGACCTTGTCGGCGGTATCGAGATCACCTTGTCCGAACCGGACTGACTGCGGTTAGGCGGGTGTGGACCCGGTGGGGCTGTGCGGTAACCTTCGCCGGGTCGCCGGGGGCCTATAGCTCAGTCGGTTAGAGCGCATCCCTGATAAGGATGAGGTCGCTGGTTCAAGTCCAGCTAGGCCCACTGAAGACGTACCATCGTGGCAGAAGGAGAACATCGTGAAGAAGATTTTGGCTCTGTTGCTCGTCGGTCTGGTTGCTTTGATCGTTGTTCAGCGTCAGCGTTCCGCAAAGGCTGAGGCCGACCTCTGGCGTGAGGCCACCTCACCGAACTCCTGACCCACCGCTGGGTCCGCTGATCGCGCCCGGAAGCTGGGGACGTAGCTCAACTGGCAGAGCACCGCCTTTGCAAGGCGGGGGTTGAGGGTTCAAGTCCCTTCGTCTCCACGAGGTCTGTTGCTGCCGTGGCGGAAGCGACGGTAGCTGTAGACGAGCAGCGCCAGCACCACGATGCCGGAGACGATCAGGCTGGATCCGGTTGCCACGCCGCCGAACGGCAGCGCTGGCACCAGGATCCAGGCGAGGCCGGCCCCGGTAAGCGCGAGTCCGCACAACGCCGTCGCACCGATCCGCACCGGTGAGGCGACGCTCTGTTCGGAGGCTTGTATTGCCCGCCTTCGCACAGGCCCCGTCATGCGGCGCGCCCACGGATACTCGTTGGCGAGCAGGACCAGACCAGCCAGCACCAACAGCAGACCCGGCCCGGGTAATACGAGCAACGCGATCCCTACCACGCACAGCGCCACGCCGGCGACCGTGACGAGTACTCGGCGAGCCAGCCCGCTCTTCTTCTCGCTCGGCCGGTTCTCCTGGTGCATGGTTTTCCGCATCGTGTCTGACCCCCTGAAATCAGCTACCCACAGTGCACTGGACTCACGCCTCTGACGAATACCCCACGCCACAACAGTAAGCTGGGTCGGTGCCCACCGGGGAGGTGCTCGGCGATCCGACGCGGCTAGCGGCGGTGGCCAGAGTGCTGCCGGTGGCCCAAGCCAACCGCGTGGCGCTGGACCGGCTGGCGGAGTTGGCCGCGATTGTGATGGACGCCCCGATCGGCATCGTGAATCTCATTGACGCCCAGCAGAATTTCGTGGGCGCGGTCGGACTCGCCGAGCCGTTCGCGACGTCCCGCGTGGCGTCGATCGACACCGGTTTCTGCCCGTCGACGTTCTTCGCGGGTCGCCCGTTGTACATCGAGGACGCTGCCGAGGTGCCCGCATTCGCTGATCACCCAGCCCATGTCGAGTCGGGGTTTGACGCCTATGCCGGCTGCCCGCTGCGCGACGCCAACGGGCAGGTGATCGGTACCCTGTGCGCGATCGACACCCGGCCGCACCGATGGCGGCGGGTCGATCGCTTAGCGCTGGAGGCGCTGGCGGACTCGGTGATCAACGAGATGGCGCTACACCAGGACATCAACCGTCGCCAACGGTTGCTGGATGCGTTCACTGCCGCGCCGGCGGCGATCGCGGTCACTCGCGGCCCGCAGCACATCGTGGAGTATCACAACACGGCTTATCGGTCGCTTTTCGGTGAGCTGCCGCTGGAGGTGCCCGCTGCCGAGGCGATGCCGGAGCTGCCGGGTGAGTTCTTCGCATTGATGGATCAGGTACTGGCCAGCGGTGCGGAGTACCGCACCGACGAAGCCCCGGTGACCATGATGTGGCCCGGGGAGCGTTGCCCCCGCGAACGGTTCTTCGACTTCTCCTACTCCGCGATCCGTCGCACCGCCGGCGATGGGGTGAACCACCGGGGTCTGCTGTTGGTCGCGGTGGAGGTCACTGACCGGGTCCAGGCCCGCCGCGAGCTGGAACGCCACGCCCACCGTCAGGAACTGCTCGCGCGGGCGAGCGCGAGTTTGAACCGTAGCCTCGACCCGGCGGCGGAACTCAGGAACTCGCCCGGGTGGTGGTCCCCGAGCTCGCCGATCTGTCCACGGTGCACGTGCTGGTCCGCCCGGTGGCCGCGCACAGCGATCCGCCACTGCCGGTGATCACCGACCGGGTGGCCGTCGCCGGCATACCCGGCGTCACGATGGCGCCGCGGCTGACCGGCCTGCGCTGGTACGGCGACGGCGACCCGATCACCACAGCGATCCGCCGCGGTGAGCTGGTGCGCCAACCCGTGTCCCCAGCCGAGGTGCCATCGTGGGCGCAGAACACCGGGACGGCTGACCTCTTCCGCGCCGGGTTGAGCCACGTGGTGGTCGCCCCGGTGATCGTGGATGGTCTTGTGGTGGCGGTGGTGTCCTTCCTGCTGCATCACACCCGACCGGCGTGGAGCGAGGATGATCTGCTCGCGTTGGGTCAGATTGCCCGATACGCCGGGATCGCCCTGGAACATGGCCTGACCTACCAGGCGACTCGTCAGTCGGCGCTGGTGCTGCAACGTAGCCTGCTCACCGAACCGCCGACGGTGCCCGGGCTGCAGATCTGTGCCCGCTACCGCCCGGCCGGGCGCGACGAGGTCGGCGGCGATTGGTATGACGCGTTTCATCGCCGCCCGGATCAACTAGCGGTGGTGATCGGCGACGTCGTCGGGCACGACATCACCGCCGCCGCGGCGATGGGCCACCTTCGCGCCACGCTGCGGGGGTTGGCCTTGGACCGCGACGAAGGACCGGCCGCGATCCTGGACCGGCTTGCCGAGATCAACAAAGGCCTTGCAATCACCCCGTTCGCGACCCTGCTCTACGCCAATCTCACCCGCACCGACGACCACTGGACCATGCGCTGGGCTAGCGCCGGGCACCCACCCCCGTTGCTCGCCACACACCGCGGCACTCAGCTGCTGCCGAGGGTCGCCGGAACCGCCTTGGTCCGCACCCGGACTCCGCCGCGCACCGAGGAAGAGATCATCCTGCCCACCGGAGCGACCTTGTTGCTCTACACCGACGGTTTGGTCGAACGCCGCGGCACGGACTTAACCGACAACCTCAGTGCCCTTGTCACCCGAGTCACCGCCGACGCACGCAACCTCATCGAGCCGCTCTGTGATGACCTGTTGGCCAACGCACCCACCGACGACGACATCGCTGTGCTGGCCATCCACGTCTGCTAACTCGTGAGATCGTCGAACTCGCCGGCTTTGACGCCGTGGATCCATGCGGTCATCTCGGCGGGAGTGAACAGCGCTACCCCACTGTAGGGATGGTTGCTGTTACGCACCGCGATGAGCCCATCGGGCAAGGTGGCAACCTGGACGCAGGTTCCGTTGTTACCACTGAAACTACTGATACGCCACCTAGTGGCGGCTAGGTGTAATAGCCTAGACACGGTGTGTGCCTCCGAACTTTACTCCCCGACCACCGATTGGATGAATGAAACTGACCCATCCGGGTCAAGCGCGACCCGCTGTAAGTCCTCCGCCACCATCGTATACGACCGGACTTGTTCTGCATCTTGTAGATACACAGCACCGTCGTGAAGTTCGACGTAGCCGATCGACCGCACGTTCGCGAAACCCAGCACGACGAACTGCCCGGTCAGCGCCGTGTGCGGGCCATCCTCGGGACGGATCACCTGAATCGTCACGGTGGGCAGCTCAGCCATGGCCAGCAGATGTCGAAGTTGAGCGCGCCACAGCTCCGAGTCACCCACCGCCAGGCGCAATGCACCCTCAGTGATAACTGCATGCAGGTGGAGCGGGCGCTGGAGATCGGTGAGCCGTCGGGTGCGGGCAATCCGGAGGCCGACGAACCGCTCGCTATAGTCGGCGCGCACTCGCGGCGTGTTGGCGGTGACCGCCGCGGCGTATTGCTCGGTCTGCAACAGGCCTGGAATGAGCATCGGCTCGAAAACGAACTCACTCTCGGCCAAACCCTCCAGACCGACGAATGTCTTCAACCAGTCCGGCACCACTTGAGCCCATGGCGCCCACCATCTGGCCTCGTCGGCTTGGCTGGTCAGCAAGATGAGCCGGTCGATATCGGCTGGCTCAGCGCCGTAGCCGGCGAGCAGCCGAGCGATGTCGTGCGGATCCTGCTGCTGCCGACCGGTCTCCAGATGCCCGAGCTTGGCCCGGCTGATGCCGCTCTGTTCACTGGCCTCGGTCAGGGACAGCTTGGCCGAGTTGCGGTAGCGGGCCAGCTCCACACCGATCAGCCAGCGCAGCGGCGCTGGACCTTCCCGTGGCGACGTTTCGGCCGCCGGTTTTGTCATGAGACGTCTCATGTATAGTCCCCCGAACTGATACACGTCCCACCGTCCGATTAGCACGGACGGACCCGACCGACGGAGCGCGAGGAGTGCGGGCAGTGCCACTGTAGTCAATGACCACTGTGGGTACTGAAGCGACGTCGCCGAGCTTTGTGGCCGGGATGGTCGCTGGTGAGCCTACCGGGCTGGTTCCCGAAAAGCTGGCAGGCTCGCTGTCGACTCCTCCGGGCTGTCGAGTGGCCGCTTCGCCTGTGCGTCCGGCAACGGACGGAGTTCACCCAGAATCGTCGTTTCACTACTGACCGGGAAGTCGACCGTGGACCAGGCTCCGCCGGGTTGTCAGATTCGAGGCGAGCCGCAGCTTCTCGCCGATGCGCTGATGCGTCGCGCATCGCAGCTGGCGGCCCTGTGGATACCCGAGCCGCAGTTTCCGACCAAGACCCCAGCCGGTCGACGGCAAAGCTCCCCCGCGCCGGTTCGCGCACCTGTGCGCCAGTCAGATTCCAGCGATCAGGTTGACAAGCCGAGCGTCGAACAGCTGCGGTGGGCACGCAGTCCCGACGACGGTCGCTTGCACCTGCTGCAATCTGCTGGTGTGGACCTCGCCGCCGCAAGCGGCCACGCCCAGGCAATATGTGGCCACCGCGTACCCGCACAGGGCCTCACTATCAACGGCGTCCCGTCGGGAGCGTTGTGTATGGCCTGCGTCATCGGCGCGACCTCTTAACAGCGGTTGGGCCGCGCAGGGACCTCCCGCGCTAACCGTTCTTGCCGCTGGCGTCGCCGACGTTGGTGCTGGAATCGGGCTGGTTGGAGCCGGTGATCAGCGCCCACATGCTCGGGCCCGAAAAGCTCTGGCCGTTGGCGCCGCGGGTGCCCGGGTCGCCGGGGCTGCCGGCGATGCCTGCGCGCCACAGCGACAGGACAGTACGGGCCGGTAGCAGTTCCACGTGCTGTTCGGCGAGCTGCGCCATGCTCATCGCATCAAACATCGGATCCCCCTAGATGATCTATTCCAAGGGGTCAGTGGTCGTAGGCCAGCAGTGATCGCTTGATCGGCTGGCCAGTGCGGTCGTTGTGCCAGATCGCGGTGGTCAGGGCGAGGATGCGTTGCAGGACGCGGACCAGGACGCCGTTGG